>JAGANS010000079.1 GCA_017624155.1 Muribaculaceae bacterium
CCCATGTTCGTATGCGGCGTGAACCACAACACCTATGTGAAGGGCACACAGTTCGTTTCCAACGCATCCTGCACAACCAACTGCCTCGCACCCATCACCAAGGTGCTCAACGACAAGTTTGGCATCATCACCGGCCTCATGACCACCGTTCACTCCACCACAGCTACCCAGAAGACTGTCGACGGTCCCTCGATGAAGGACTGGCGCGGCGGCCGTGCTGCTTCGGGCAACATCATCCCCTCGAGCACAGGCGCAGCCAAGGCTGTAGGCAAAGTTATCCCCGAACTCAACGGCAAGCTCACCGGTATCTCGATGCGTGTCCCCACCCTCGACGTATCTGTTGTTGACCTCACCGTTAACCTCGAGAAGCCCGCATCGAAGGAAGACATCTGCGCTGCCATGAAGGAAGCTGCAGAAGGCGAACTCAAGGGTGTGCTCGGCTACACCGAAGACGCAGTAGTATCGAGCGACTTCCTCGGCGATACCCGCACCTCGATCTTCGACGCCAACGCCGGTGTATATCTGACCCCCAACTTCGTGAAGGTTGTATCATGGTATGACAACGAGATCGGCTACTCGAACAAGGTTCTCGACCTCATCGCCCACATGAAGAAAGTAAACGGCTAATAACAAGCCCTCTTTCATATAACAATAAAGCCCGGCCGCAAGCCGGGCTTTATTGTTTGAGCGCCGCAACGCCCGGCGCACAAACAAACCGCGGACGCGCAATGCCCGACGAGGAGCTGCGCGTCCGCGGTCGGTTTCGACAGCGTTCAGTCCTTGTAATTGGTGGGAATCTGACGGTCGATTGATTTGTCGAGCGAGATGAGAGTCTCGGTGCCCACCACACCAGGGATCATCTGAATTTTATTGTTGAGAAGATCCATGAGGTGCTCATTATCACGGGCAAACACACGTATAAGCATCGTGTATGGGCCTGTGGTGAAATGACACTCCACAACCTCGGGTATCTTCTCGAGCTCAGGAACCACATCGCGGTACATTGCACCGCGCTCGAGGTTCACACCGATGTAGGTACAGGTAGAGTATCCGAGCACCTTGGGATTGACAGTGTATCCCGAACCGGTAATGACTTTGAGCTCACACAGACGCTGAATGCGCTGATGGATCGCAGCACGTGACACGCCACACTCCAAAGCAACATCCTTTGACGGAATACGCGCATTGCGCATAATGATGTGAAGAATTTTCCTGTCAAGATTGTCGATTTTTTCCATTAATGTGATGTTTTTGGGTCCTTTTCTGCAATAGGTTATTTTTAAATAATCAATATAGCTTGTTAATTATTTTGCAAAAGTAAAGCATTTTTTTGAAAAATCTAACATTTAGTTAGATTTTTAATAATAATTAACGATAATAAGCACGATAATATCAACGGAGGAGACGGCACGTGACGACCGTGGGTCCGCAGAAACAGCTTCAGCAGCGGGAAGAAGGCTATCAGCGAGATTCTCAGCCGAGTAGGTCGAGAATCTCGTCGGGGCTGCTGACAATATGATCGGCATAGGCACCGGTGAGCTCGCGCAGCGGACGAAAGCCCCAGGTGACGCCCACCGAGTCGACACAGGCGCGGCGGGCGGTCTCGATGTCGACCGCCGAGTCGCCTGCGTACAGCACGTCGGCCTTGGCCACGGGATGCTCGGTGAGCACACGGAACACTATCGAGGGGTCGGGCTTGACCGGCACACCCTCGACATTGCCACACACCGCGACGAACGGGATGTCGGGGAAGAAATGCGCGATAAGGCGCCTGACGGCGCTCTCATATTTGTTGGAAGCCACAGCCAGGGCCACCTCGCGGCCTGTGAGGGTGGCGAGCAGCTCGGGAATGCCGTCGTATGGGCGGGTGAGATCGCACAGATGGCCGTCGTAGTAATTGCGGAATTCGCGCAGCAGAGTGTCGACCGTTTCCGGATCGTTGTTCTCGGCGGGCATTGCGCGCTCGATGAGCCGGCGCACGCCGTTACCCACCATCATGCGGTAGGCGTCGATGGAATGAGTGGGATAGCCGCAGGCGGCAAGGGCGGCATTGGTGGCCGTGCCGAGGTCGGCGATGGTATTGAGCAGTGTGCCGTCGAGGTCGAATATGACGAGTCGCTTCATATTTAAACAAGCTCTTATTTGAGATATTTGAGAGTCCGGGATTTGGCAAGAGCGGCCGAGGAGCCGTACCACAGTCGCCGGCCTGTAGAGTCGACAAGAACAAAGCAAGGCAGTGCTGATACCCCGAGACGGTCGATACCCCTGGCGGATATGCCGCCGGCAGCCCAGCCCTGTGTCCATGTAGCAGTGTCATTGCGTACCACACGCCGCCAGGCCATGGTATCCTGATCGAGACTGAGGTCGAGTATTTCAAAGCGTCCTTTGCGTTGGTGACGGGCGAGGTCGCGCACCGTAGCAAGTATGCTGTCGCGCGAGGCACGGGTGTCGCTGAGCACTATAAGCGACAGGGGGGAATCGGATGGTCTGAACATGTGTGTCTCGCCGCCCGACACCATATAAGGCACCGGCATCACCTTATCATCGGCCAGGCCGTCGGCCACACGCCTGAGCATGGCCTCGAAACCGGCAGAGACTCCTTCTATACGCGCTTCCTCGGGAATAAGCGACAGCAGCGAATCGGCCTGCCTCTCATAGCCCTGCGTGCTGAACTCCGTAACGAGCAGCAGATAGGATGCGGGAGACGACGGCCGGGCCTCGATCTGCGCGGCGATAAGGCGGTTGCGTCCGGCAATCGACGCGCTCTGCAGGGCATCGGCGTTGGCACTGAGGTATGCGGCGAGGGCTTCGCCGGTATCATTACCGTCAATAGATATGCGGTATGGGTTAGTGCGGTCGATCTTCACCTCAATATCCTCGCCGTTGCGGGCGATGAGACGTCCCAGCAGGCGGTAATCGTTGTCATACAACTCGACAAGCGCAGGCTTGGCGGCCTGCCCCTCGTACATGAACTTGCCTGCGTTGGAGGCTGTGATGCCGGTAACCACCGAGCCGTTAGTGTAATAGATCACGCGCAGGTTGATGCTCGACCCGTCGGTGAGTTCGCCGTGTACCCTGAAACTGTCGCTGTGGCCGCAAGCCGCGGTCAGAAGCGTCATGAGGGCGACAACTATGTATAGTGAATATCTTTTCATCTGCTGAGTATCCGCCACCGGGCGGGGTAAAGGTTATTGGCGCGGTTGCCTAAATTATTGACGAAGCCCAGAGGCAGACCGCCGTATGCGAGCAGCACATGGCCACGGGGAGCGCCGGAGGGCAGTGATACGGCCTCGCGGCGCAGATATTGCAGTGCAAGGCCGGTGTCGGAGATTCCATAAACGGGGAAAGCATCGCGGCGCAGGGCACGGGCAAGCGCGAGCTGCTGGGCGGGTATGAGACTACTGCCCTTGAGAGTGCCGACTGTGACGCCGCACTCCACGGTATGCATCGCCTCGGCTACAGCGGCGGCCTGGGCACGATGAGCCCCGGGGATGGCCACGATGCGGTCGGAGAAGGGCAGATACACTTGCTCGCCGTCGAGGAAGCTGTATCCGGTGAGCGGCTTGTCGTGCAGTTTAAGACGCCTTGGCATGGCCGCAGGGGTGTCGCCCGGCTTGTGCAGAAGGGCTATAAACTGCCCCTCGCCCCTGATGCTGCCCGGCACGAAGCGGTAAACGGGCATATCGCCGTATCCGGCGGCAGCGCCGAGTATGCCCGGCAGCGCAAGCGCCGGAACAGGCACTATGTCGGCGCCGAGGTCATCGGCAATGTGGCGCACGACATCCTCGTTCTCCATGGTGTTGAACGTACAGGTGCTGTAAATCATGAAGCCGCCGGGACGCAGGCAGCGCCACAGATTGTCGACGATCGCCAGCTGACGGGCGGCACATTCCTGCACCAGCGCCGGGCTCCACTGGGCCAGAGCCTGCGGGTCCTTGCGCATCATGCCTTCACCCGAGCAGGGGACGTCGGCCGCTATAATATCGAAAAAGCCATCGAGACCGCGTACAGCCGATGCATCAGCGCGCGTAACCACTGCCGACACACCCCATTTGGCCAGATTCTCGGCAAGGACAGATGTGCGCCGGGGATCGTATTCGTTTGCCACCACAAAGGCGTCGGGCGGCAGGACATCGGCCGCGGCAGTAGTCTTGCCGCCGGGAGCGGCGCAGGCATCGAGATAGCGCAACGATGCGGGCGTAAGGCCGGTAAGGGCAACAGCGCGGGCAACGGCGGCGGCATGTGCCATCGAGGAGGCGTCCTGCACGTAATAGGCGCCCTGATGCATGGCCGGATCGAGGGTAAATGCCGGCCGGCTGTCGAGATATACGCCACCGGCATGCCAGGGTACGGGCTGCCCCTGCGGCACGTCCGCAGCACTTTTGGCGGGATTGAGGCGTAATGATACAGGTGACTCGCCGGCGGCTATGACTGACGGGAGATCGGAATATGCCTGATGTCCGAGGGCATCAAGCATCGCTATGAAGCGTGGATCAAAGTCTATATGCTGCGGGCCGGTATCCATAGTGCTAAACTGATTCTACTGCGCAGCGCGAGGATACGAGCGCCTCGACTTCATCGCGCATATAAGGCAGGTCGACAACATAATATCGGCCGCAATCGGGATGGAACACGCCGAGATGCGCCGCCACGGTATCCACTCCATACTTCTCGGCAAGGATGTATCGGTATATGCTCACCTGCAGGGCATAGTGGTGATATGTGGTGTCGGGGACGTGCCCGATCGGCTCGAAAGCACACTTGCCGTAGGGATTGGCGGCTATAGGGCGTCCGAGGCTGTCGACAACCTTAGTCGAGCGCTTCCAGTCCCATATCTCAAGGCGCCGGTCGGGCCGCAGGGCCAGAAAGTCGAGAGTGCCGGCAATGCGGCTCTCCTCATGGAATATACGCCACTCGGTGCGGAACGGGCACAGGCGCACATCGGTAGCGAAGGCGGCAAATATGCGGAATGTGGGATCGGCCATCCATGCGGGTTCGACGGGTTTGCCGAGATAGTAGCTCTCAATGCGCTCGTGCATGAGTGTGCCGAGATTGCGGGCAGCCTCGCCCTTGGCGGCCCATTCCTGCAATATCATCTCCCGGGTATGGCCCGGTGTAGCCTTGCGGGCAGCCCAGTATTCGGCGTCAAACTGCTCGAAACACGATTCTACCAGCGTAGTCACCGAGTCATACTCCACTCCTCCGACATAATAGGTGTGAGTGGCAGCATCGAAGCCGATAGCCGCGTCGCGCGGATGTATATGTCGCTCATTCACATTCATAGCCACAAAGTTACGAATTTTTCCGCGACCATACATACAATTTGCACAAGAATCGCAGGCGACGGGCCTGCGATTCTTGTGCAAAGGACAGCGGATGCTTTAGTCATGATACCGTTGATGAATGCTCCGGAGTATCCATCGTATCAGTTATCTGGATTTTTGTTCTTTAGCAGGCTTGACATCAGCTGAGGCGTCAATTTCGGCTGCATACATCCACTTATTGTCGCGGCTGCGGTCGTAGACCTTGCGTCCGGCCACGTATGTGGCTTTGTTCATGTTGTTAAGGCCCAGAGTCATCAATACGAAGAGGCGCTCAAATATGTTGCCTGTATACTTCATGCGCCATGCTGCGAATTCCGAGGGCTTGAGATCGAGGACGGCAATATCGGCTTCATACCCGGGAGCGATCGAACCGATGGTGTTCTCCAGATGCAGAGCTTCGGCGCCTCCGCGAGTGGCGAGATAGAAGCTCTTCACGGCATCGAGACTGCGCATCTGGAGCATAGCCACCTTGTAGGCCTCGCCAAGCTGGCGGGGGATCGAGAAGTTTGTGCCGCCGCCGACGTCGGTGCCCATACCTACGCGCACGGGGCGCGACTGCTCCTTGGCCTCCCAGTATCTGAACTCGCCGTCGCCGAGGAAGAGATTGGACGACGGACAGTGTGCCACGCCGCACTGGCATTCGTGGAGTGTCTGCCACTCTTCTTCACGCACGATGCAGCAGTGGGCCATCACCGAGCGCTTGTCCACCAAGCCGTATTTCTTGTATACATCGGTATAATTGTCGACATCGGGGAAGAGCTGTGTCACCCAGTCGATCTCGCTCTGCATCTCGTCGAGATGCGTGTGCATGTAAACGCCCTGGTCGATGTAGCGCTGATACAGCTCGCCGGCGAGCTCAAGCTGGCGCGGGGTGGAAGTAGGCGCAAAGCGGGGGATTATGGCATAAAGCTGGCGGCCTCTGTGATGCCATTTCTTGAGCAGACGTTCCGATTCGAGAATCGACTCCTCGGCCGATTCATCCTTGAGCGAGTCGGGCAGATTGCGGTCCTGAAGCACCTTGCCGGTGATCATGCGGGTGTCGTAGCGCTCCGATTCCTCAAACAGTGCGTCTACCGACGTGGCAAAGGTGGTGGAGAACACATTGGCGGTGGTGGTGCCCTGCTCGAGGAGCTGCTTCATGAATTCATGAGCTACCTCGTCGGCAAAAGCCTTGTCCCTGAATTTAGCCTCGGTGGGGAAAGCGTACCTGTCGAGCCAGTTGAGCAGAGTGTCACCGAATGAGCCGATCATAGACGACTGCACATAGTGTACGTGGCAGTCTATAAATCCCGGCATGATGATGGAATCGGTATATGTTTCAACATCTTTGAGGTCGGGATATTTCGGAGCCACGTCCTTGTAATCGCCTACCTCGATTATATGGCCGTCCCGGATCACCACGAGGGCATCGGTGTAGTAGTCGTAACATTCCTTCTCGTTGTAAAGGAAGGGATCGGCCTTGAAGGTCAGCAACTGTCCGCGGATGCCTTTCAGAGGCGATCCTGCGGGGTTAACAGGCATTGGAGTCATAATATATAGGATTTAAAGATTCATTTGCTATAGCCCCCGAAAGATAAATTATAAGAGTTTGAAGCCAAAGCGTATCCCGCGTTTCCACATGTATGAGATAATTTGCAAGAACTACATATTATTTACATTTAGCGGGAGCTGATTGTTTTTTTATTTTTCATGAACTTTTTTGACCTTTAACTACTTTTAATATTTGGAAAAATCTTAAAAACAATCCATAATTTTTATCAGCACACGTTTTCCCATTATGAAAAAAACGTACATTGGGCTTCTATCTACATTAGCGCTTGCACTGAGCGCACCGGTTGCCTCAACAGCCCAGGCATCGCCATATATAATCGACCCCGACGAGAATCCCGGTGAAGTACTCCTCGAATCGGATAATGTGCTGCTGGTACGCACATCTCCCGAGCTGAGAGAAATCCTCGACCGTGCACGCCCTATCGAGCCAAATACGGTTCCGAGCCCAAAATTCGCCATACGCACCCGCAACAACAAGTTCATACTTTCGATTGGTGGCACCGTCAATCCCATAATGGGCTATGATATAGGCAATGACCTGTATGAGGTGCCCGGAGCGAAGGCCTTCTTTATCCCCGGCGACATTCCCGTACCGGCCGAGAAAGGCAAGAAGGGAGCATTCTTCATTAATCCGTTACAGAGCTATGTCGACTTTACCGTGGTGGGATTCGGCGGCACCAAGGATGAAGTGACCGGCTATATAAAGCTGAGCACCAATACCGTAAGCAACAGCATGATACTTAAGCGCGCTTACCTCACATGGCGCGGTATGCGGGCCGGCCTGGCCGTGACACTGTTCAACGACGGTCTGGCCGCACAGCCGCCGACAATCGACCCGCAGGGCCCGTGCGGCGCGATATTCACTACCGCATATACCATCAGCTATACATCGCCGTCCTATTCGGGTGTACGATTTGCCGCAGGTATCGAGATGCCCACATACTTCTCATCGGGCGGCTATTACCGCGGCAAGGATTACCGTCATGATTTCTACGGCAAGCAGGTTACCTCCGATGCCAACCAGCTTGTGCCCGACATTCCGGCATGGATCGAATACGCGGCATCACCGGCCAACCGTATACGAGTGTCGGGCCTTCTGCGCAACTTTGCCTATTACGATCTCGTGGCCGACAAGACACGCCATACCGTGGGCTGGGGCGCGATGGTTTCGGGTAATTTCAGTTTTTACAAGCCGTTGACCTTCAATTTCGAGGCCGCTTATGGCAAGGGTATCGCCAGCTATATCGAGGATCTCGCCGGGCGCAAACTGTCGTTCACACCCAAGGACAACACGCCCGGCGAGATGCGGGCCAATCCGATGGCCGGATTTGTATTCGGCGCCTCATACAATCCCATGAAGCGTCTGCAGTTCAATGCCGTAGGATCGTATTCGCGTATTTGGGACGTTGGTGAATACGCCACGGCCGACGACAATGGCACGACAGCCGGTATGTCCAACTACCGCTATGGCGTATATGTGGCCGCCAACTGCTTCTATTCGATCACGTCTTATCTAAAATGGGGTATCGAATATCTGTATGGCCGGCGCGTGACATGGGGCCTCGGCGCGGCAAACGACAGCCGTATCCAGACCCAGCTGTCCTTCAATTTCTGATCCGCTACTGTCAATGATAATGAAAGACACCGTGTCAAAATTGACACGGTGTCTTTCATTATATTCGGCTTGATGAGAAGGCGACGTCTTATTTCTCGTCGCTCTTGGTGTGCCCGTATTCGAGCAACTTGTCGGTAAGCACATCGGCCTGCTGCACACCTACTGCGCGCCATACAGCCTCACCGCCCTTGAACAGTATAAGGGTGGGCACGCTCTGCACACGGTAGCGGGCGGCCAGTTCCTGATTCTTGTCGATGTCGATTTTAATGATTGAGGCTTTGTCGCCTACATTGTTTTTTACTTGCTCGAGGATAGGACCCTGCATACGGCAGGGACCGCACCATGTGGCGAAGAAGTCGACCAGTGTCGGCTTCTCACTTGCAATGATATCGCTGAATTCGCTCATGTTTTTGTGTGTTTTAGGTTGTTATGATTCCTGAAATCTAAGTAAACAACAACGCGGGCCATTCAAATGTTTTCGGCTAAGCGAATGCCAGAATCAGCGCCTGGGCCGCCACCACGCGCAGGAACATCGTGAGCGGGTAGACGGTCGAATAGGCCACGGCCGGAGCATCGTTGCCGGTGGAATTGTTGGCGTAGGCCAGGGCCGGGGGATCGGTGTATGAGCCCGAGTTGAGACCCATGATGGTGAGGAAGTTGATGCGGTCGTGTCCGCGGGCGATAAGGCCCACGATGATGAGCGGCACCACAGTGATGACAAAGCCCCATATCACCCACCACATGCCGGTGGAGTTGAACACGGCCGAGGCGAAGTCCTTGCCGGCCGCTATGCCGACCGACGCCAGAAAGAGGCATATGCCCAGCTCGCGCAGCAGCAGCGAGGCCGACGACGACGTGTAGGTGATGAGTTTGAATTTGTATCCGAAACGGCTCAGTAAGATGGCCACCACGAGAGGACCGCCGGCGAGGCCGAGCTTCATGCCGAAGCCGAGGTTGATCGAGCCGAGGATGATACCCAGAATGATGCCCACGAATATGGTAATGAGGTTGGGCTGGTTGAGGCGCTTCATGGAGTTGCCGAGGCGAGCGGCCAGGCGGTCGATGTCCTCAAGATTGCCCACGACGGTGATACGGTCGCCTATCTGCAGTCGCAGCGAGGGGCTGGCCAGCAGGTCCACACCGGCACGGTTCACGCGGGTGCAGTTGAGTTCATAGCCGTTGTGGAGGCGCAGGGAACCAAGTGCCACACCGTTGAAATGGCTGTTGGTGACCATGATGCGGCGCGAGTATACGGGTCGGGGAGTCGTTTCCCAGTCCATATCCACATCGGGACCGAGGACGGCATGGAAGCGCTCGGCATCCTGAGCCGAGCATATCACGCGCAGGATATCGCCGCGGTGAATCTGTGTCTTGGAGGTGGGGATGATGATCTGCTTGTCGGAAGTCATGATGCGCGACACCACGAAGTTGCAGGTAATGACGTCGTGGAGCTCCAGGAGGGTCTTGCCGTCGACAAGGGTATTGGTCACCTCAATCGACAGGATGTCGGGCTTGAGCTGCGAGGCGTCGTGCTCTTCCTCGATTTTCTTGATTTCCTCGTCGGTATTGATCTTGAACACGCCCTTGATGACAAACATCGACAGGATAATGCCGATCACGCCGAGGGGGTATGCTGCGGCATAGCCCTGAGCCATGAGGTTGGCCTCGTCGGGCGAGTTGGTGAGCTGCACGGCCGTCTGCTGGGCGGCTGCCAGACCGGGAGTGTTGGTGACGGCACCGCTCATCACGCCCACCAGAGCATTGATGTCGTTGATGTTGCCGAAGAAGTATATTCCCAGGACAATCAGCACGTTGAGGGCTATTGCGAGCACAGCCAGCATATTGAGCCGCACGCCGCCCTTCTTGAACGACGAGAAGAAGCCGGGACCTACCTGCAGGCCGATAGCAAAGATAAACAGGATAAGGCCGAACTCGCGTACAAACTTGAGGATGTTTGAGTCGACCTCATAGCCGAAATGTCCCATGAGGATACCTACAAACAGCACGAATGTAACGCCGAGCGAAACGCCCGCAATCTTGATTTTACCTATGAAAATGCCTGCGGCAATCACAAACGAATAAAGCACCAAAGTGCTGGCAATGGAGGTATTGCCGGGAAAAATAAGCTCAGTAATCCAATCCATAAAAACTAACAGCAGTGCGCCTGTGCGCAAATTTTCGGCAAAGGTACGCAAAAATCACGAATTAGGCCCTATCCGCATCCCGTTTTTTATCGCAAAAATTACGGCTGCCGGCTGTAAAATTTCGTAATTCATACGCACAAAATATGTAATAACGCAGGGCGGAACATTTTTGCCATGTTCCGCCCTGCGTTATCCATTATTTTGAATCTTATTGTTTCTTTACCGGAGGATAGTCGAGGGTGTAGTGGAGGCCGCGCGATTCCTTGCGTTCCTTGGCCTGGCGCATGATGAGGTAGCCGACGTTGATTATGTTGCGCAACTCGCATATCTCGCGCGATGCCTTGGAGCATTTGAACAGGCGCTCGGTTTCCTCGTAGAGGATGTCGAGGCGGTTCCAGGCGCGGTCGAGGCGCAGATTGGAGCGCACGATGCCTACGTAGGTGCCCATTATCTGATTCACCTCGCGGATGCTTTGGGTGATGAGCACCATCTCCTCGGGGTGGCGGGTGCCTTCGTCGTTCCATGCAGGCACGTCGGTGCGGCAGGCGAGGCCGTCAACGCGGGCTGTGGCGTGGCGGGCGGCTGCGTCGGCATATACTACGGCCTCGATGAGCGAGTTGGAGGCCAGACGGTTGCCGCCGTGCAAGCCGGTGCATGAGCATTCGCCCAGTGCATACAGGCGGTCGATGCTCGACTGGCCGTTGAGGTCGACCTTGATGCCGCCGCACAGATAGTGGGCCGCGGGAGCTACGGGAATATAGTCCTTGGTGATGTCGATGCCGAGCTCGAGGCAGTGGCGGTAGATATTCGGGAAGTGATGGCGGGTTTCCTCGGGATCCTTGTGGGTGACGTCGAGATATACATGGTCGTCGCCATAGAGTTTCATCTCCGAGTCGATGGCGCGGGCCACGATGTCGCGGGGCGCAAGCGACAGTCGCGGATCGTACTTGTGCATGAACTCCTCGCCGCGCAGGTTGCGCAGCACGGCGCCATAGCCGCGCATGGCCTCGGTGATGAGGAACGAGGGGCGGTCGCCGGGATGGAACAGTGCCGTGGGGTGGAACTGGATGAATTCCATATCCTGCACGGTGCCTTTGGCGCGGTATACCATGGCGATGCCGTCGCCGGTGGCCACAAGAGGGTTGGTGGTAGTCTGATACACGGCGCCCACGCCGCCGGTTGCCATAACGGTGATCTTCGACAGGAAAGTGTCGACCGAGCCGGTGGCCTCGTCGAGTATATAGGCTCCGTAGCACTGGATGTCGGGGGTGCGGCGGGTGACTATCTTGCCGAGGTGGTGCTGGGTGATGATTTCGATGGCGAAGTGGTGGTCGTAGACGTCGATGTTGGGATTCTCGCGCACGGCTTTGACAAGGCTTTCCTGAATCTCAAAGCCTGTGTTATCGGCATGGTGGAGAATGCGGAATTCCGAATGGCCGCCCTCGCGGTGCAGGTCAAAGGAGCCGTCGTCCTTCTTGTCGAAGTCGACGCCCCACCCTATCAGCTCGCGTATCTGAGCCGGAGCGCCCTTCACCACCTGCTCGACGGCCGCAGGGTCGCTGAGCCAGTCGCCGGCCACCATCGTATCGTGTATATGCTTGTCGAAGTCGTCGACTTCGAGATTTGTCACAGAGGCAACGCCGCCCTGAGCGAGGGCCGTGTTGGCCTCCTCGAGGGTAGTCTTGCAAATGAGCGCCACACGACCCTTCCGAGCCACCTTAAGCGCGAAACTCATACCGGCTATACCCGAGCCGATAACGAGAAAATCATATTGGTAGGTCATTGCATCAAGATTTTCGGCAAAAATACAAAATATTTCGCTTCCGACAAGAAAAAACTTACTTCGAGAGGGCGTCAAGC
>JAGANS010000080.1 GCA_017624155.1 Muribaculaceae bacterium
GTCAGACTTGCCCCAGTCCATTCTTTCCAATAATGTCAACGCAAGCCGTCTGATTGTGGTATTAAGTGTCGTTATCGCAAGCGTTACGAGATTGTCCCGGTAAGGCAATGTGCGGTCTATCAAATCCCAAGTCTGTACCCACAATGCATTTGACGCCACTTTTGTATCATTATCAAACATATACCCGTAAAGAGCATCGGCTATTTCCGGGCATTCCTGTTTGTAATACAGCATCTCCAATATGTCGTTCTCATGAATGCGCCCCGACAGGCGCTCGCGTAATTCAGCAATTGTCATGGCTCAAGCTGTGATTTAATCTTTTTAGGCAGACGTCCGTAGACATAACTGTACGACCGGTCAAGCAACCGTCTGACCACTCCGTCAGGCACTGGATATTCATCAAAATTGAATTGTATCATGTGACGTTTATGCCAATGCCATGCCTGATGCACGTATGCATGTGTTTCAACTACTTCATCAAATTCGTCCGGATTCCATTTCAATTGCACAAGTTGTCCTTTTGTCAGAGGCAGACAACAGAATATCTTTCCCGCAATCCTAAATGTGACATATCCGTCGCCAAATGGCATATCCTCCGTGACAAACGGTTTTGCCAGACAGTAATCCCTTACTTCTTCAATATTCATATCGTTTCTAATAATTCACAAAAGTAATAAAAATAAGCCATTATCACCAACGGTTATCTCAATGTCAGAAAATCCCGAAGGTTCACTATACAGCTATCAATATCAAAATTTTTGCCCGAATTTTTGCCGATAAATATTAACTTTGCAGTCTGAAACAATATAAACGCTACACATGTACTACGTAATCAAACGTCTCGAAATCGCCGGCTCCCATTCCCTCAGTCTGTCATACCGCAGCAAGTGCGAGAATCTGCACGGCCACAACTGGGTCATTACCATATATTGCCGCGCCGAACATCTTAATGAGGACGGTATGGTAGTCGATTTCAAACATATCAAAGACAGGATTCACGGTTATCTTGACCATGGTAATTTCAATGAGCTGCTGCCGTTCAATCCGACAGCTGAAAATATAGCCCGATGGGTAACCGAACAGATTCCCCAATGCTACAAAGCCTCCGTGCAGGAAAGCGAGGGCAATACGGCAATCTACGAAATTCCTGACCTGTAAAGAGAATCTCCATGAAAATCAACGAAATATTTTATTCGCTCCAAGGTGAAGGCTATTGGACCGGGACTCCGGCAGTATTCGTGAGATTCAGCGGTTGTAATCTAAAATGTGCCTTCTGTGATACCGATCACCAGAATGGACGGCATTACACGACAGAGGAAATAATCAGCGAAATACAGAAGTATCCTGCACGACATATAATATTTACCGGTGGTGAACCGACACTCCAGCTTTCATGCGACCTTGTAGAGCGGTTGCATGCACTTGGTAAATTTCTCCATATAGAAACCAACGGGTCAATCCGCTTATCTGACGATATTGAGAATAACATTGACTGGATTACAGTATCTCCCAAAGATGCGCCAATAAAAATACAACGTATCGACGAACTGAAAGCACTTTACCACGGACAAGGACAGGACATGGCCGCACTCGACTCAATTTGTACGACCAATCCCGACTGCCGTTATCTTCAGCCATGCGATGTAAACAATCCGCAGGAAAATAGCCGCATTCTATCGGAAACCATAGAATACATCAAACAGAATCCCCGGTGGCGGCTCTCGCTTCAGACACATAAAATAATCGGGATTCGCTGAAGTACGCAATAACCCTCCTCAATATCAATTATTCCTCCGGCACTCCGGCCCTACGGCTCGTCATTAACGGTATCAAGTCGGGCTTCTGTCAAGTTAAGGCTGCCGCATGGCTACGTAAACATACATGCCGAAAAGACGAATCCCATATCCGTAAAATTTTTAAAGATGCTGCTTTCTCACAGTTTTGCGCCACTTCTAAGTGCCTGGTCAAGCCATGCTACCGCACATACAATCATTATTATAGCTCCCATATTCAATAAAGATTAAAAGTAACAAGAAAAGCCACCATGACTTTCAGTTACAAAATTACAATTCACATGAGCCAAAATCATGCCCATGGTTGTTAATAAACAAAAAAACAGGCATAACTCTTTCCATTATGCCTGTTTATTGGCTCAAACCGCAATTTACCTATCGTGATTTCCCAGTATAATGAAGAAATCATATTTTCTTATCCGATAAATGATTTAAAATGTTTTGATTTCTTCTTCATAAATTCTATCAAAAGCAACAGCAAGTTCATGAGCATTTTCAATAATACGCTGAAGCTGTTTTAATCGTTCGGCATTATCTCCCCAAGGCAACCAGACTCTCATATATCCATCGACGCCATATTTTTCATTTAGATGCTCAATAGCTCTACGATATTGGCCATTCCTATCAAGTTCCGGATAATTGGCCAATCCGTATTGAATAGTCCTGCGTATGATTGTATCAGCGTCTATAAAACGATCGGCATCTGCAACAATCATACCATAAATGCTACGCGGCCGCGCCTTACCTGAAGCCCTATGATCCTCCACTGCATCTTTCATAACCTTTATCTGTTCGGCGGAAAAATATTCATTCACAAACTTATCTGCCGCCAATATAAAACCGGAACTAACATGATGCCGCTCACGTCCGTCAATCAGCCCCACATCATGAAAAGCCGCAATACAATAGACCATATCCCAATTAATATCTTCAAAATTTTCTGCAAGTTTCAGACTTTGTGCAATTACCATACCGACATGGTCTCTCCGGTGCGCCTTATCAAAATCATCATACCTTGGTATTATATGAAGTTCAATATACTCAATCAATTCTGTATTGACACTCCCTGATATCTTAATATTGTTCATATAAACCGTCTGTTGAATTTAAAATAAAAAAATCGGTCAATCCATTATGAACTGACCGATTTTTTAAGTTGCCTTGGAAGGATTCGAACCCTCACAGGCGGAACCAGAATCCGACGTGCTACCATTACACCACAAGGCAATCGGTGTGTTTGTTTTACGGGTGCAAAGTTACGTACTTTTTTTGATTCTGCAAGCGTTTTTCGGATTTTTTTCGTCAGAATTGCGATTTTTTTGTTTCCGGCAGGTTTTATCCGCATTTGGAGGCGCCGCAGGAGGTGCAGATCAGGCAACCTTCCTGATAAACGAGTGTCTCCTGACCGCACGACGGACAACGCTGTCCCGAGGCCTGGGTACCGTTGGGCAGATATTTCTTGAGCGCACGTTCCACACCCATCTTCCATGTATTGATCGACTGCGAGTCGAGCTCAAGGCCACCGACAAGTTTCAGCACCTGATCAATCGGCATACCGTAGCGGAGCACTCCCGAGATAAGCTTGGCATAGTTCCAGTATTCGGGGTTGAATTTGTCCGACAGACCCTCGATGGTGGTCTTGTAGCCACGTTTGTTGATAAACTGGAAGTCATATCGCTTGTTGCCGTCGGGGTCGATGGCCTTGATGATCTTGCCGTGCGACACCGACTTGGGGCAGAATATGCCGTCCTCATCGTCGGCAAGACCGGTGAAGATTTCGTAAGGCTTGCCATCCATCAGGCCAACGAATGCAATCCACTTCTCCTTGTTGTTCTGGAAGCGGACAACATCGGCCTCAAGCTCAATGGGGCGCTTGGCCACATGATGTGAGGGGAAACCGGCCGCAGGAGCAGGCGCGGGGGCAGCCTTTTTGGTCTTCTCCTCAAGTGCCACGAGAACACCCGAGCGGCAGCCGTCGCGATACACGGTGCAACCTTTGCAGCCTGATTTCCATGCTTCAAGATACAGGGCGTTGACAACGTCCTCCGTGACATCGGAGGGCAGGTTTATGGTAACGGATATCGAATGGTCGACCCACTTCTGTATCCGTCCCTGCATATGTACTTTTTCGAGCCAGTCGATGTCGTTGGCCGTAGCGCCGGCATACGGCGAGCGGGCCACGAGCTCATCGAGTTCTTCCTGGGTGTATGTGTCTTTAGGCTCGATTCCTGCCGTTTTCATCCAGTCGATGAATTTGGGATGGTATACCACATATTCCTCGAATGCGTCGCCGGTATCGTCCACATAGTCGATGCGTACATCGGGGTCGCCCGGGTTTACCTTGCGGCGACGCTTGTACACGGGCATGAACACAGGCTCGATACCCGAAGTAGTGCGTGTCATGAGCGATGTGGTACCGGTGGGAGCAATGGTGAGACATGCTATATTGCGGCGGCCGTAGCGCTGCATGTCGGCATACATGGCCGGATCGGCAGCGGCGAGTCGCTGCATGAAGGGGTTGTCCTTCTCGCGTGCGGCATCGAATATGGCGAATGCTCCGCGGGTGCGTGCCATATCGACCGACGAGCGGTAAGCGGCAAGAGCGAGCTCGCGGTGTACCCTTTCGGAGAACTGTGTGGCCTCGGTAGTACCATATTTATATCCGAGAGCGGCAAGCATGTCGCCTTCGGCTGTTGTGCCGACACCTGTACGGCGTCCGCGCGATGTTTTTTCCTTGATCTTGAGCCAAAGGTTGCGCTCCGTCGACTTAACCTCCTCGGTCTCGGGGTCCTGATCGATTTTTTCAAGAATCATATCGATCTTTTCCATCTCGAGATCGATAATATCGTCCATCATGCGCTGGGCTTTGCCGATATGGGTACGGAACAGGTCGAAGTCAAACTCGGCCTGCGGCGTGAACGGATTGCGGACGTAGCTGTACAGGTTGACGGCCAGCAGACGGCACGAGTCATACGGGCACAGAGGAATCTCGCCGCAGGGATTAGTGGATATGGTACGGAACCCGAGATCGGCATAGCAGTCGGGCAGCGACTCGCGGGTGATAGTGTCCCAGAAAAGCACACCCGGCTCGGCCGACTTCCATGCGTTGTGTATGATCTTTTTCCAAAGCGATGCGGCATCGATCTCTTTTACAATCGAAGGGTTCTCGGCGTCGACAGGGAATTGCTGAAGATATGGCCGGCCCGATTCGGCGGCTTGCATGAAGTCGTCGTCGATACGCACCGACACGTTGGCGCCTGTAACCTTGCCTTCGGTCATCTTTGCATCGATGAAGGCCTCCGAATCGGGATGCTTGATCGACACAGTCATCATCAGCGCTCCGCGACGACCGTCCTGAGCCACCTCGCGGGTCGAATTCGAGTAACGTTCCATGAACGGCACGAGGCCCGTAGATGTCAGCGCCGAGTTCTTGACCGGTGTACCTTTTGGACGGATATGCGACAGATCGTGTCCCACTCCGCCGCGACGCTTCATAAGCTGCACCTGCTCCTCGTCGATGCGGATGACGCCACCGTATGAGTCAGGAGTGCCGTCAAGGCCGATTACAAAGCAGTTGGATAGCGAGCCTACCTGATAGTTGTTGCCTATGCCGGTCATTGGGCTTCCCTGCGGAACAATGTAACGGAAGTCTTTCAACAGACCGAATACCTCGTCGTGCGACATAGGTTCGGGATACTTGTTCTCGATACGCACTATCTCGGAGGCGATACGATGGTGCATGTCGTCGGGCGTAAGTTCATATAACTTGCCGAACGAGTCTTTCAGGGCATACTTGTTGGCCCATACTCTGGCTGCGAGCTCGTCGCCTCCAAAGTATTTCTTAGTGGCTTCGAACGCTTCTTCGAAGGTGTAAGTTTTAGGTTCCACGGGAAATAAGGCTTTATAGCGTTTTAAGTTGTGAATTAGCGATGAATGGTATATAGAAAAATTCTACGGCAAAATTACATTAAATTCCCAAAATCGCCAATATTTACAAGTTAAAAAAACGGGGATGTTGATAAGTTTACCAAAATTGGATTAATACACATTGATTTACAATTAATTACAAAATAGATATATATTAAAAGTTTGCCAAAAGGGAAAATTATGTTATCTTTGCGGAATAATATTTATATAAATGGAACGACAGGAATATTTTCTCAACCGACACACTGTCCGCAGCTATTCCGACGCTGCAATCAGTGATGATATACTTGCACGGATGATCGAGGCAGCATCCCATGCGCCCAACACCGGCAATATGCAATGGTATAGTGTGATTGTCACAAAGGATGCCGGACAGAAAAAACGTCTTGCCCCTGCACATTTCAATCAGCCGACGGTCGAAAGTGCCGCGGCCGTGCTGACGTTCTGCATCGACCTGAGCCGATTCGAGAAATGGTGCCGTGCGAGCGACGCCGAACCCGGATTTGAGAATTTTCAATCGTTTATCGCCGCAATGATCGATACGAGCCTTTTCGCACAGCAATTCTGTACCGTCGCCGAAATGAACGGCTATGGCACATGTTATCTCGGTACTACCACCTACAATGCGCCTCAGATTGCCGAAGTACTGAAATTGCCACACCGTGTCGTTCCCGTGACAACAGTAACAGTCGGTATTCCGGCCAATGACATGCAGGAAGGTGGTACATGGCGACTGCCGGTCGAGGCAATAATGCACAGCGAGGCATATACCGAACCATCTGAAGCACAGATCAAAGAATGGTATGCCCCGCTTGAACACGACTCACAGCATTTTGTCGATGAAAACGACAAATCGAGTCTTGCCCAGGTATTCACCGATGTACGATATCCGCGCGCCTCAGCCGAATATTTCTCACAAGTATATCACAACCTGCTGAAAGAAAACGGATTCTGATGCGTACCCGACAGTCCGATACAAGGCAAATATGGTTCTGGCTTGTAGCCGTCATCGCCATCACAAGCTTTTTTACGTTCCTGTATACCCCGTTCAATGGCGATGACTGGGCGTACAAGATGACCTTCGAAGGGCCGAACGCCAAACTTGACAGCTGGCTGTCATATCCTCGCTGGTGCGGCTCCCACTGGCTCACCACCAACGGCCGCATCGGCAACTACTTGCTGCCTCCGCTATTAATCGCGCCTGCATGGCTTAGATCAATATTTTGCGCTGGTGCAATTTGGCTGATGTATTGGAGCGCTGTTAAAATCTCAGACACTAAGAATTGTTTTCTTTCCGTGTCATTGATATTCATAATGGCCTTTGGCTTGTCATGGTGGGATTCAATGACATTATATGCATGTCAGTTAAACTATATCTGGGCCACGGCATTAGTACTTTCGGCATTACTCCTAATCAAGTCTCAGCGCCATCCGAAGGTCTCCGCATTAATTCTTTCGTTTATATATTGTGGAGCAGCCGGAATGGGACACGAAGCCGCATCATTGCCAATCACAGGAGCACTGATAATATGGTTCTTATTTACAAAGGATAAACCTACCAAAGCGCAGTATATACTCTTCATAGCATTTGCAATAGGATCCATACTTACAATATCTCCAAACACGATAGCTCGCGGCAGTGACGGCCATACGCCCGACGACGCATTGCCGTGGCTGCTGCTGAAGTCCGACCCGGCGGTTATTTTACTGTGGCTTGCGATCGCCACGCTCGCCCTGTTCCCCAAGGGACGCAAGGCGGTGAAAGATCTGATGATGTCCCAGATGGGCATATTCGCGATAGCCGCATTTTTCAGCATGTGTATAAGTGGCTATTCCGGAATTGTCGGTCGCTCCGGCTGGTTTGCCGAGGTGTATGCCTTTATAGCCATTATCGGCTGGATACGCATGTACGCCGCCCCCGGGAGGACTGTGCCATCAATAATAATGTCTGTGCTGATCATCGCTCAGGGCTTAGGCTGTGCGGTATGGCAATACCGGCTGCATAAAGATAGTGTAGAATTTGAACGACAATATGTTGAGTCTGAAGACGGCCTGGTGTTTCTCGACGCCACGCGCGACAACGATATCCCTTGGTGGACTCTGGGACATCTGCGCGGAGTGCCCGATGCCGATGACGCCTTCAACTACTTTGCCTACGCCCGTTACTACGGAAGGCCGGATTTATGGCCTGTAGTAATGCCTGTTGAGGCCAAAGAACTGCTGCCCCTAAGCCCCGGAGACGAATATATTCTCGACAACGGAGACATTCTTACCACACGGATGCACGATACAAAAGTGGCGGCGACATATTCGTTCTCTGAAAAGAATCCCCTGATTATAACAAAAAGAAACGGTCGCACAATGACAGTGCAGAAAGTACCCGGTGGCTATTATCTGGCGCCGCTTATAACTGATCCCGGCGACCGCTACGATAATAAGAGCTTGTTTAAAGACGAATGTTAACGTCAGGGCGGTCAGTCGTCGAGCGAGTTTCAATACGCGATGAGGGAACGATGGGGTTCCATCGTGACCGAAGAGCGTGTTGGAAAGCGCCGACGACTGGCCGGGGCCGCAGCATCTGTTCAAACATCAGTTTGTGATTATTAAAATTCTTGAAAAATATGACATATAATAAGTTCTTCTCAGATAAAAATTACCCCGGTATCGCATATCGCTGGCTCTTTTCGGCCTGTTCCTCAGTCGTGTACATCAAGTACACTTCTTCGTCACAGGCCAAAAAGCCCTCGGCGATATGCGACCCTGACGTCAACATTCGTTTTTAAACAAGCTCTAAACTATGAGTGAACTTCTTCAAAGCATACATTGCCTGGGCCTTACACTTGGGTTATGCACATTTCTGATAATCGGCATCTTTCATCCGATCGTCATAAAATGCGAATACTATTTCGGCGTCCGCTGCTGGTGGTGGTTTGCAATCCTTGGTGCGGCTATGTGCATCGTATCCTACTGTATAAGCGACCCCTTTTGGTCAACATTGGCCGGCGTAGTCGGCTTCTCGAGTTTCTGGACAATAAGAGAGATTTTCGATCAGCGCGAGCGCGTACGTAAGGGATGGTTTCCGGCCAACCCCAAGCGATCTGACAGCCATAAGAAAGGATAAGTTATCCCCCGTACGCCACTTTGGACAATAACTCCGAGTACACCCCGCATTGCATGGCCAGTAATGCGAGGAACTGTGCGAGATCGCGCCTGTCACATGAATCGGAATACTGCGATGCATCACGGTTTACCTTGAGATATATTATTCTGAATGTGCCGGGATCGTCGGGCACTTCATAATACGAAGCGCTGTATATATGTATACCGGTCCAGCTGCGGTAATAATCGATAGTACCATACTCGCGGTCGCAGCACATATACCAGTGATCTTCCATCGCGTCAGGACGATGACCGCGCAGTATGGCATCCATCTGAGTCTTATTGAGTTTTATGTCGAGCGGTATCAGTGATACAGACTCGGGCATCGGCATTTTTCTGAAATCGTCGGCCGACGATGCCGCAGTGCCAAACCGCTCGCCGTCGGGCTTTACCGATTCCATTTCGCGCACAATCTCCTGCCGCTCTTTATCGAGTTTAAGCACTAATGCTTCGAACGTGTCGCCGATTCCGGCGCACAGTACCTGTACAAACTCTTGTGGGAGCAGCACATTTGGAAGCCTCAGCGCCTCGGCAAACAAAGGAGCGATATCAGCATCGGTGAAACCGGCTATGCCACAGCCAATACGTGTTACAAGGAAGCGCTTGGACGGCAACATCCGGGCAAGCTGCACAAACTGGTCGACATACGGCTTGATTGTCTCCACACCGCCCTGCATCGTAGGGATGGCATACGACCGGCCCTGAAGGCCGACACCTACACCGGGAATAGCGCCGAATTTCTTGCGCGCGATTCTGGCAGCGCCGCCAATATGCGAGCCGGCCAGGTTACTGCCGAAGACAAAGATGTCGTCGGGCTGCAGATAATCTATAAAGTCGGGCGTAAACTGCATGTTCAGGCTTTGTTGCGCTTGAGTTCTTCGGTATATTTATCGACGCGGGCAAGCTGCGCCGGAATGTCGATCGACTGGGGGCATGCCGACAGGCATGACCCGCAGGCAATACAGCGGTCGGCCTGACGCATGCGCTCCACCGAGCGATCATAGCTCACAAGGTAAGCCCGACGGGCACGGGCATAGTCGGGGTCACGGCGGTCGTGCGGCATATTGTCCTCGTTGATACACTTGTTGAAGTGAGCAAAGTTGCCGGGAATATCCACACCGTATGGGCAAGGCATACAGTATGCGCAGGCAGTGCACGGAATCTCGCCGTTCTCGACAATGGCAGTAGCACTGCGCATCAGGAACTGATGCTCGTCCTCGTCCACAGGCTCAAGAGGCGAGTATGTGGCGACATTGTCCTTGACATGCTCCATATATGTCATGCCGCTGAGCACGGTGAGGACCCCGGGTTGCGCCGCAAAGCGGAAGGCCCACGAGGCGACTGACTCGTCGGGACGGCGTTCCTTCATCTTTGTAAAGACCGGCGCAGGAACATTGGCAAGGCGACCGCCAAGCAACGGCTCCATTATCACGACCGGGATCTGACGCTTCGCCAGTTCATTGTAAAGCCACTCGGCCGTAATGCCATTACCCTCGGCTGCATGCTCCCAGTTGACATAGTTAAGTTGGATCTGAACGAAGTCCCAGTGTATGTCGCCTTTGTCGTGCATCTCGAGCAACTCGTTGAAGCAGGCGATATCGCCGTGGAACGAAAAACCAAGATTGCGGATCGTACCTTTGGCCCGCTGCTCCTTCAGGAAATCAATCATTCCGTTGTCGAAATAGCGCTGATGCATGTTCTCAAGGCCGCCGTTGCCTACGCTGTGAAGCAGATAGTAGTCGATATAATCGGTCTTGAACAATTCGAGCGAACGGTGAAACATTGCCTTGGAGGCCTCCGTCGACTGCGTCGCCGGGTCAAAGTTGGAGAGCTTTGTCGCTATGAAATATGAATCTCGCGGATGGCGGCTGAGGGCTATACCCATTGCCTCCTCCGACTTTCCCTTGCAGTACATAGGCGATGAATCGAAGTAATTGACACCATGCTCAAGAGCATAGTCCACCTGCCCGTTCACGGCATCCTGATCTATAATGGATTCCGACTCGCGGGCACTGGCAGCATCAACTGTCGGAAGGCGCATGCAACCGAACCCCAGTATGCTCACATTGTCGCCGGTATTGTGGTTTACTCTTTTTGTCATCTCGCCCGGCTGCTTGGCCCGATGTGTTTCGGCTGTCGTGGCTTTGCGTGTGCATCCGGCAATGGCAATCGCACCGGCGGCCAAAGAAGATATGCGGATAAAGCTCCGCCGGCTCATCTTGTTATCTTTCATAGCGTTAATCAAATGGTATGATGACGTTCGACACCTTCGACATGTATGGCTGCACGGTCGGCCCTGTTGGAGGCTACCGTTCCCACGGGGCAATGATACTCGCAGGCGCCGCATCCGATGCACAGCGACTCATTGACCACCGGCCTCAGGTTGCCGTCAGAGGCGGCAACCATCTCTATGGCACCTGTAGGACAGCCGGCCGCACAGCGTCCGCACTTCTGCCCGTATGCCGATATGCATATCTTGTAGTCGACCTCGGCAGTACCGATTTTGGTCGAGCTTTTTGTCTCGACATCAATCGGCAGTATTGCTCCGGCAGGGCAAACGTCGGAACATGTGGTGCACTCGGGGCGGCAATATCCCTTGGAAAAATCCATCACGGGCTGCATGAATGTCGTCAGGTCGGTCGACGGACTCAGCACGCCGTTTGGACAGTTGGATATACACAACTGGCAGGCCGTGCAATGCGATGCAAGCCATTTGTTGCCCTTGGCGCCCGGTGGCACGAGCGGAGTGCGACGGTCGGGGCGGTGCTTTTCTTTAAGCGGAGCAAAGCCACCGTCACCGTCCTTGCCGATAGCCGAGGCAACCGCAGTTCCGGCCACGATGGCTCCGCCCACAAGCATGGCGCGGCGGCGCAAGTCCGCACCCCCTGCGGGCTTTGACTCTTCCTCTGCCACAGTCTTGGAATGCGAATATGTTATTGCGCCGGTCGAGCAATGAGTGAGACAGTCCATGCATGCCACACAGCGTGTATAATCGATGCGATGATTCTTCGGATCTATACACGATGCCTTGCAATGCCGGGCGCATGAGCCGCACGAGGTGCACTTGTCGAGGTTTATATTTGGTTTGAGCCACGAATGGCGGCTTATATATCCGAGGACCGTACCGACAGGGCATATCTCATTACAATAATCACGCCCCGAAGTCCAGGCATAAAGTGTCACTACGACAAAAGTCACAGCGGCAACGGACAGCAACGGAATGCTTACGGCCATAGGCACAACATGTGCGAAGGCATAGCTGCCGTTGGCTGCCGCCGCATCGGCCATCACATTATTGAGTTCCACACCGAGCGGACGCAGCAGCCACGTAGCCATGCGGCCATACGCGCTGTAAGGCTCGACAAACGATGCCGTCCATGTGCACACGGCCGCTATCGTGCCGGCAGTGAGCAACAGAATGAATACCGCCAGAATACCCACACGCAGCAGCATACGGCCATTTGAAAAACGGAATTTGCCAAGACGGCGTTTCTTTTTTGACGAGCACATAATGCTGAGCCGGTTGACAACATCCTGATAGATGCCCAGCGGACACACGAACGAGCAATAAATACGGCCGAAGACGAGCGTCGCAGCCACAAGGCCGGCCACGACAAGCAGATTCAGGCCGAGGACAGCCGGCACAAACTGGATTTTGGCCATCCAGCCCCAGTGCCCGGCCGCATAGCCCGTGACATCAACAAATAGCGCCGTCACAGCAAGCAGACTTAATATGGCAAGTATGATTCTGATTGTTCTTAACATGAAGAATTTATCGCATTTTATTGAGTGAGGTGAGTAATTCATTGAGTTTCTGACGCACGTCACGCAGCCGTTCCACAGCCTGGTGGCGCTTTGCTACACCCGACATGTTGCTGCGCAACTGTTCCTGCGCAGCCTCTATCTTGAGCCCTTTTTCCTTTACGAGGAAATGTATCATACGCAGCTTTTCAATATCATCGGGCGAATAAAAACGTGTCCCGCCCTGATTGCGGCGCGGGCTTATCACCGTGAATTTCGTTTCCCAGAACCTCAGTGTCGAGGCCGGAATCTCAAGCATCTCAGCTACTTCCTTTATCTTGTAGAATTGTTTTTCAAGTCTGTCCATTGCTGAATATTTTATGAAACGGTCAGTCCATCACATGTCCGGCATTTTCGGCCTGGAGAATCATCTCGTCATATTGCTCGGGGGTAAGATCCATGAAGTAATAGTTCACCGGATTCTGCGGCGCGCCGCGATAGCGCACTTCATAGTGCAGATGCGGGCCGGTTGACTTGCCGGTGTTGCCTACCTTGCCGATGAGATCACCACGCTTCACACTCTGCCCGGGTTTCACAAGTATTTGCGACAGATGGGCGTAGCGGGTAAGATAATTGAATCCGTGATCTATATCTATCGAATTGCCATAACCGCTCTCCCATCCGGCCGACCTCACGGTACCGGCTCCGGTGGCATATACCGGCGTGCCGATCGCCGACGAGAAGTCCATGCCTTCATGAAATTTTGTGGTGCCGTAGATAGGATCATGCCTGTAACCGTAGCCCGAAGCCATAGTCTTGAGATACTTCGAAGATATGGGCTGTATGGCCGGGATATTGTTGATGCGCTCGTTCATCTTCGCAGCCTGTTCGCGCAGGAAGTCATACGATTTAATCTGATTGTACACCATGTTGTCGAGGCGGTCGAGCTTGTCGGTGACTGTCTGCACGAGCTCATTGTCGGCCAATGAATCGAGACTCTCGTAATTTCGCTGGCGCTCCAGGCCTGCATACCGGGCCGCATCCGACAGCGGCTCGGCCTGCATCATCACACGATAGAAATTGTTGTCGCGCTGCTGCAGATTCTGCATCACAGCCAGTGCCTCGTCCGACCGCCGTTCGAGCATCTCAAGGCTCTGCTCCATACGGTCGTTGGCACGCTTCATGGCCTTCTCGCGCGGAAATTCAATCACATAATACAGACCGAAAAACAAGGCCACGCCGGCACACATGCCCGTGATAAACTGCCTGGCGACGCTCCATATCCGGGCGCCGCGCGACGGATATACACGGTCGTAGATCTCTGTTACCGGGTTATAGCGATAAAATGTCTTTTTCTGGCTCATTGAATGTGATAATCATTGCAAATTTAGCGTTTTTATCGTAAATTTGCATGAATTTTAGATTTTTTAGGACTCCAAATATATTCATTATTTCTTTAAAATGCTTACAGCAAAGGAAATACGCAAGTCCTTCAAGGACTTTTTTGAAAGCAAACAGCACCACATCGTACCCTCGGCTCCAATGGTAATCAAGGACGACCCCACCCTGATGTTCACCAACGCCGGCATGAACCAGTTCAAGGATATAATATTGGGCAACAAAGCCGCAAAATACAAGCGCGTGGCCGACTCGCAGAAGTGCCTGCGCGTGAGCGGAAAACATAACGATCTTGAGGAAGTAGGTCACGACACATACCACCACACCATGTTCGAGATGCTCGGCAACTGGTCGTTCGGTGATTATTTCAAAGCCGAGGCTATCGACTGGGCATGGGAATACCTCGTCGACGTGCTCCACCTCGACCCCGAACGCCTCTACGCCACTGTTTTCGAGGGTTCAGTCACCGAAGGCCTTGACCGCGACAACGAGGCTGCCGCCATTTGGGAAAAGCATCTGCCCGCATCCCACATCATCAACGGCAACAAGCACGACAATTTCTGGGAAATGGGCGATACCGGCCCCTGCGGTCCCTGCTCCGAGATCCACATCGACCTGCGCCCGCAGGCCGAACGCGACGCCATCCCCGGTGCCGAAATGGTAAACAAGGACCATCCACAGGTAATCGAGATATGGAATCTGGTGTTCATGCAATTCAACCGCAAGGCCGACGGCTCGCTCGAACCGCTGCCCGCCCGAGTGATCGATACCGGCATGGGCTTTGAACGCTTGTGCATGGCACTTCAGGGCAAGACTTCCAACTACGACACCGACGTGTTCACCCCCCTTATCGACAAGATAGCCGAGTTGTCGGGCAAGAAATACGGCGACGACCACAGCGTGGATGTGGCAATGCGCGTAATAGCCGATCACGTGCGCACCATCTCATTCTCGATCGCCGACAACCAGCTGCCGTCCAATGCCAAAGCCGGCTACGTGATACGCCGTATCCTGCGCCGCGCCGTACGATATGCATACACATTCCTCGGCCGCAAGCAGGCATTCATGTATCTCCTTGTCGATACTCTCATCGAGAACATGGGCGAGGCTTATCCCGAACTGGTATCGCAGCGCGAACTCATCATGCGAGTGATCAAGGAAGAGGAGGACGCATTCCTGCGCACCCTCGAGAACGGCATCCGCATGCTCGATGACGCTATTCGCGAAGCCAAGACAAAGGGACTCACCGAAATTTCAGGCAAACAGGCTTTCACACTCTACGACACCTACGGTTTCCCGCTCGACCTTACCGAACTTATCCTGCGCGAGAATGGCATGACCCTTGATCAGGCCGGTTTCGACACCGAGATGCAGGCCCAGAAGCAGCGCGCCCGCAATGCCGCCGCAGTCGAGGCCACTGACTGGCAGACCGTAAACGAGGGCGAGCAGCGTTTCGTAGGATATGACACGCTGAGCGTCGATACCAACATACTGCGCTACCGCAAGGTCAAGCAGAAGAATAAGGAATTCTATCAGATAGTTCTCGATGAGACCCCCTTCTACGCCGAAATGGGCGGCCAGGTCGGCGACCGTGGCAAACTTATCGATACTACTACCGGCGAGGAAATTGAAATATACGACACCAAGCGCGAGAACGGCATGGGCGTGCACCTTACCACCAAGCTCCCCGCCGATGTCACAGCAACATTCCGCGCCGAGGTCGACGCCGACACACGCCGTGCCATATCGGCCAACCACTCGGCCACACACCTTATTCATCAGGCGCTCCGCGAGGTTCTCGGCACACATGTGGAGCAGAAAGGTTCGCTCGTTACGCCCCACTCGCTGCGCTTCGACTTCTCACACTTCCAGAAAGTCACTCCCGAGGAAATCGCCAAGGTAGAACGTCTTGCTAACAAGCGTGTACGCGAAGCCATCGCACGCGACGAACACCGCAACGTTCCTATCGCCAAGGCCCGTGAAATGGGCGCCATGGCCCTCTTCGGCGAGAAATACGGCGACGAAGTGCGTGTGATACGCTACGGCGACTCTGTTGAGTTGTGTGGCGGCACACACGTATGCAATACCGGCAACATCGGCATGATAAAGATTGTATCGGAAAGTTCCATCGCCGCCGGTATCCGCCGTATAGAGGCTATCACCGGAGAGGCCGTTGAAGATGCGATCGAACACCTACAGGATACGGTTCACTCGATTGCCGAGATGTTCAACAACACACCCGATGTAGTAGGCGCACTTAAAAAAGCTCTTGACGAAAACGCTTCACTGCGCAAGCAGGCCGAGGATGCATTCAACGAGCGCGTAAGCAGCGTGGCCAAGGATGTCCTCGAAAAAGCCACCGACGCCGGCGGCGTGAAAATCGCCGTGCTCAAAGGCCCGCGTATCCCCGACCTCGTGAAAAATGTGGCATTCAGCGTCCGCGCTAATTCGCCCGAATCCACAGCATTTATCGGCGCCACATTCGACCTCACCGGTAAGCCTCTGCTCACACTGATGCTCACCGAGGATCTCGTAAAGGATGGTCTTAATGCATCGGCTATTGTGCGCGAAGCCGCCAAGGCAATCAAGGGCGGCGGTGGCGGCCAGCCCGGGTTCGCACAGGCCGGCGGCAAGGACAAGGACGGCCTTGAACAGGCTTTCCAGTCCATGTACGACCATATTGCCAAACAATAACCATCAACCCGACACACATCTACACATGAAACAACTCACACTGGCACTCGTCGCCCTGCTCGCCTCGCTGTTCACAGCCGAGGCGGCAAGGGTCGACACCATTCAGGTGCCAACTAAGTATCTCGCCACACCCGAGGATATCACCGTAATCGTACCGGACGCAGCCGCTCAAGGCAAGAAATTTCCCACAGTATACCTGCTCAACGGCTACGGCGGCGACCACTTCGCCTGGTTGCGCGTACGCCCCGACCTGCCAGAACTCGCCGACAACTACGGCATGGTAATAGTAATGCCCGACGGACGCGACAGCTGGTACTGGGATTCGCCGGTCAACCCAGCAATGCAGATGGAGAGCTTTTTTACAAAAGATCTCGTGCCTTATGTCGACAAGCACTACCCTACCCTTCAGGCGCCTGAATATCGTGCGATTTCAGGTCTCAGCATGGGCGGTCAGGGATCGATGTACCTCGCCATCCGACACAACGATATATGGGGCAATGCCGGCTCGACCTCCGGCGGACTTGACATCCGGCCTTTTCCCGAGCGCTGGAAGATGAAAGAGAGTCTGGGTACCATCGAGCAGAATCCGCAGGCCTGGGAGGAACACACACCGATCAATCTTATCAAGGACATCACTCCCGGCTCGCTCAACATGATCTTTGACTGCGGGTCCGACGATTTCTTTGCCGGTGTAAACAAGAACTTCCACGAGGAACTTCTCAAGAACAAGATTCCGCACGACTATATTTCCCGTCCCGGCGGCCATTCAGGCGCATACTGGAATAATTCAGTCCTATACCACCTGCTATACTTCAACGAAGCATTCAAGAAAGCAGCCAAGAAATGATTCTAAAGTCGCTCCTGCTCACCAATTTCAAGAATATAGCCTCGGCAACACTCGATTTCTCACCGAAAATCAACTGTTTTCTGGGCAATAACGGTATGGGCAAGAGCAACCTGCTCGACGCTATATACTTTCTGAGCTTCACCAAGAGTTTCGCCCGGTTGCCCGAGGCCATGCTTATACGCCGCGGTGAGGACTTCGCCATCATCAACGGCCGCTACCTGCGCAACGGCACCGATGAAGAGATCAATGTAGGCCTGCGCACCGGTGCCCGTAAATCGTTCCGCCGCGGAGGAAAGGAATACAAACGCATCAGTTCTCATATAGGCCTGTTCCCCGCTGTAATGGTTGCGCCGGCCGATCAGAATCTCGTCACCGGGGCAGCGGAGGAACGCCGCCGCTTCATCGACATGATTATCTCGCAGGCCGATATGCCATACATGGAGGCCCTGATGCGCTATAATCAGGCACTGGAGCAGCGCAACCGCATGCTGCGCGACGGCTTCAGCGATCCTATGCTCTACGAATCGGTGGAGATGATAATGGATGGTGCAGCTGCGCTGATACGCAGGCGACGCAGCGAGAATACCGGCCTTATCACTGAAATATTCACAAAATATTACAGCGAGATTGCCGGCGACGGCGAGACAGCAGCCATGCAATATATGATATCGGGCGACAAGTACGGCCCGCTGGCTCAGGCATTCGCCCAAACGCGCGAGCGCGATACCATCCTCAAATACACATCCGTAGGGCCGCACCGCGACGACATAACTTTCACTCTCGACTCAATGCCCGTGCGGCAGACTGCCTCACAAGGGCAGTCCAAGACCTTCACTATCGCCTTGCGCCTGGCTCAGTTTGAGTTTTTGCGGCGCTTTACAGGCCGCACACCGCTGCTGCTGCTCGATGACATTTTCGACAAACTCGACGCCGCCCGCGTGGAGCGCATCATGAACATTGTAGGCCGCGAAGACTTCGGACAGATTTTCATAACCGACACCAACCGCAAGCATCTTGATGAGATCATGGCTCTGTCAGGGCCGGATTATCGTCTGTGGACGGTCGACCAAGGCTCATTCACACAGATATGAAACGCACCGAGGCAATGGCCGTGGGAGATATACTCAAAGCCATGATGGACAGCGAGGGCGATACCGCCGAGTTCGACCGCCAGAAAGCTTCATTCCTGTGGAGCGAGATTGTGGGCGAATACATCAACCGACAGACTATCCGACGGTATGTCGACGGCAGCACTCTCCATGTATTCATTGCCTCAGGTCCCCTCAAGGGCGAACTTTCATTCATGATACCGTCGATAATCGAGAAACTGAATGAAGCAATCGGAAAACGTATAATCAAAAAGATTCAAATACATTGACAGCCATGTCCACCAATCCCCGCATACCTGCCCCCTCGCATCCTTTCCGCCACCGTCTGCCTGTACAGTTGCGATTCAATGACGTTGACATGTTTGGCCACGTCAACAACACCGTGTATCTGCAATTCTTCGATCTGGGCAAGTTGCGTTATTTTGAGGAAGTGCTCGGCGCCGACTTCGACAAGAGCGGCCTCGCTGTAGTGGTCGTGAACATTAACTGCGACTTCTACGAACCATCGTTCCTAAACGAAAAACTCGAGGTGATGACACAGACGACGCATATCGGTGAAAAATCCATCACCCTTGAGCAGCGCGTTGTCAATCGCACTACCGGAGCAGTAAAATGTCTGTGCCGCACAATCATGGCCGGCTTCGACCCCAAGACACTGCAATCCGCTCCGATTCCCGACGACTCGCGCCGGTCTATTGAAACTTACGAAACACCTCTCTACTAAACCGTCAGCCAATGAAGATTCTTTTCGACCTCGAGTGTACCCAGCCATCGTTCTCCGGCAAGCGGCACGGAGCAGGCATATATGGCGAGATTGTATTGCGCAAACTGTGCGAACGCAACGTTCCGGTCGTAGCTTTCTACGACTCGGCCAAATGGCTTAACCCCGAGATGGAAAAGATTGTAACCGACTCCCCCGAGGCAACCCTTGTCGACCGCCACGGCAAACCGTTGCAGGAAGTCTTTAACCAATCAGGCGCCGACCGTCTGTTCAGTGCCCTCCCTGTTCCGGAAACACTGTCGGTAAAGACGCCGCGCACAATAGGCGTGATACACGGCCTGCGCACACTTGAGTTGAAACCGGACAAGTATTTCACAAATTACCCCCACACATTTTATCAGTGGCTGCGACACATGGCCGAACGTATCATCGGTCCTGCAATCAGGAAAAAACGCTGCAACGATTATATTGCACTGCTCGGCCATGACATGGTTGTGGTATCAAACCACACAGCCGCGGCACTGCGGGTATGGCTCCCCGAAAGCGCCAAAAGAATTGTACCTGTATTCTACAGTCCGAATACCGTGTCGGATGCCGAACTTAGCCCCGCTGTTATCGACGGGCGCAAATATATTCTTATGGTGAGCGGCAACCGCTGGGAAAAGAATGTACTGCGTGCTGTCATGGCGATTGAGAAGCTTTTCGACAAAGGATTACTGCCCGACCTGCACGTCAATATCACAGGTCTTAAAAAACTCGGCGACCTGCGCTATCGCTTCCGGCACCCCGAGCGCTTCTCGGCTCTCGGCTATGTCAGTGATGAGGATCTTGGCCGATTATACCGGGATGCATACATGTTCATATATCCGTCGATAAACGAAGGATTCGGCTATCCGCCTCTCGAAGCCATGTCGAAGAGCATACCGGTGGCAGCCTCGGCCGTATGCTCCATCCCCGAGGTTTGCGGCGATGCAGCACTGTATTTCAATCCATATGATATTGAGGAAATCGCCAACCGCATAGTTCAGTTGGCCGATCCGGCGATGCACCGCAACATGGCCGAACGCGGGCGCAAACGCTACGAGTTCATACGGCGTCAGCAGGATAAGGATCTTGAAGCACTTGCCGACTACATCTGCAAATAAGCTGCTTATCCGTTAATTAACTCGGATATACGGCCATACATTACGGTCTCGGAAAACCGTGTGTCATACGCCTTTCTGGCAACATCGCTCATTTTATTATAGAAATTCCTGTCTTTCAGGTATTCCAACGCCGAGAGCCACGCCTCACGCTTGTTAGGGACAAGGAATCCAGTCTTGCCGGCCTCCACATAATCTCTGATTCCATCTGCATCAGTACATATCACAGGTTTGCCAAGCGACATCGCCTGCAACGCCACAAGATGCCCCGACGACATGTTAAGGTGCTCAAGCGGTATAAGCACACAATGGCATTTGGCCATCAGCCTGAAGGTGTCATCGTCATAGCAGTTGCGGAGCACCTCGATATTATCGGGAATATGCTGCCCGACATAGCTGTCGCAGGCGATCTTCACAGGTATTGACGTGCCTGAAAGTGCATCCACAAGGAAATCATAATTTCGATTGCTCCTCCCGGTGGCAAAGAGAAAACCGTCATCGGCCACATCCATATCTTTCACCGGAGCGACGCCAAGCGGCACAAAACAGAACCTATCCGCATCCACCCCGAAATCCGATGCGTAGTACTCACACTCTTTTTTCGAGAAACAGATAAAACGATCGATATACCTGCTCGTCACAATGTATTTCATATACTTGTGATATAGGCTACCGGCAAGTCCGTTTCTTTTTTTATAAATAAATGTCATTACCGTCAGGTCGTTCACTTTTTTCAAATGAAACAACCTGCACCAGAAAGCAAAATTAAGTCCGTAGAACTGCTGCCAGCCGACAATCTTGCCATAGCGCTTGCGCCGAAACACTATTGCGAGCGGGAACAAGAAATACCAACACATGCGGAGCATATTCTTTACTGCTCCGCCATGCAGGCGGTTTGTCACCTTGGTCCTCACTATCCACTCCGAGCCTGAGCCGCTTTCAAGAGCCTTCAGGAATGGCCACTCCCCTTCCCGGCTGAAATCAGCCAGCACTACATTTGCCGGCTGTCTTTTAACTTTGCCCGGATGCATGCGACGGTATGTTAAGAATTCTTCTGATACTCACCGCTTGCTATGCGGTCGAGCCACTGCTGGTTATCGAGATACCAGCGGACGGTTTTCTCAATGCCTTCCTCGAATTGCAGCGAGGGCTCCCAGCCGAGTTCGCGCTGAAGCTTGCGCGAGTCTATGGCGTAGCGCAGGTCGTGGCCCTTGCGGTCGGTCACATAGGTAATAAGCGGCAGGCTATAGCCCTCGGGATTGCCGAGCAGGCGATCGACTGTGGCTATCAGCACCTTTATGAGGTCAATGTTCTTCCATTCGTTAAAGCCGCCGATATTATAGGTCTCACCCGGCTTGCCGCGGTGGAATATCAGGTCGATGGCACGCGCGTGATCCTCGACATATAGCCAGTCGCGCACATTCTCGCCGGTGCCATAGACAGGCAGAGGTCTGCCGTGCCGGATATTGTCGATAAACAAAGGTATCAGTTTCTCCGGGAACTGGTTCGGGCCGTAGTTGTTTGAACAGTTGGTAATCAGCGTCGGCATGCCGTAGGTGTCGTGATACGCGCGCACAAAGTGGTCGCTCGAGGCCTTGGAAGCCGAATATGGCGAATGAGGATTATATTTGTTTGTCTCAAGGAAAAACTCCGAGCCGTAGGCATGATGATGCTGCGACGAAGCCGCAGTGGTAAAAGGCGATTCGATGCCCTCGGGATCGGTGAGTTCGAGCGCACCATACACCTCGTCGGTCGATATGTGGTAAAACAATTTGCCTGTAAAACCCTCAGGCAGCGATTCCCAGTATTCGCAGGCCGACTGCAAGAGTGCCAGCGTGCCCATGATATTTGTGTGAGCGAATGCAAAGGGATCAGTTATCGAGCGGTCGACATGACTCTCTGCGGCAAGGTGGATTATGCCGTCGACACCATAGCCGCGCACGATGCGCCGCATCGCGGCGAGGTCAGTGATATCGGCCTTCTCAAATACATAGTTGGGGGCATTTTCTACGTCCCGCAAATTGTCGGGATTGCCGGCATAGGTGAGTTTATCGACATTAATTATACGATAGTCGGGATATTTGTTTACAAACAGCCTCACCACATGGCTGCCTATGAAACCGGCACCGCCGGTAATGACAATATTACGCTTATAATTCATAACTGAAAGGAGAGTCGAAATCTTTAAACAACGGATGGCAGGTATCTTTCTCGCTCATGATGGCATCGGCAGCGGCAACTCGGATGTCAATGCCAAGCAAGGGGTCAAGAATCGAGATTCCGCCGTCGGCCTGCGGCGCATAGTAATTGTCGCATTTATACTGGAATACGGCAATATCGCTGAGTACGGCGAATCCATGGGCAAAACCGCGCGGTATGAACAACTGCAGCTTGTTGTCCTCGCTGAGTTCAACAGCTACATGCCTGCCATACGTGGGCGATCCCTTGCGGATATCGACGGCTATGTCGAGCACCGCTCCACGGGTACAGCGCACGAGTTTGGCCTGAGCGAACGGTGGACGCTGAAAGTGAAGTCCGCGCACCACACCCCGAGTCGAGCGGCTTTCATTATCCTGCACGAACTGTATTTCCCTGCCGACAGCGTCATTGAAATCGCGCTGCGAATAGCTTTCGAAGAAATACCCACGGGGGTCAGTGAAGACCCGTGGCTTCACTATCACAACGCCGGCTATATCAGTCTTTATTATTTCCATTTTCTCAATCAAGATTTTTAAAACCTGTGCGGCTGACCTCTTCAGCGACCTTTATCATATAACGGCCATATTGGTTCTTGAGCATCGGCTGAGCAAGTTCGCGCAACTTCTGTTCGCTTATCCAGCCCTGTCTGAAAGCGATGCCCTCAAGGCAGGCGATCTTCAGGCCCTGACGCTTCTCGAGCACCTCCACATATATCGAGGCCTCGGCAAGCGAATCGTGCGTGCCGGTGTCGAGCCATGCGAATCCACGCGGCAGAGTCTGCACATTCAGCTCACCGTCAGCGAGAAAAGTCTGATTCACCGAGGTGATTTCAAGTTCGCCACGGGCCGACGGCCTGATTGAGGCGGCTATATCAACCACCTTGTTCGGATAGAAATACAGACCCGTGACCGCATAATTCGACTTGGGCTTCTCGGGCTTTTCCTCGATTGATATGCAGCGGCCGTTGTCATCAAACTCGGCAACGCCATACCGCTCCGGATCATCTACCCAATAGCCGAATACGGTGGCAAGCCCTGCCGACTCGGCATCCTCCACAGCCTTGGTAAGCATCTTTGAGAATCCCGCGCCGTGAAATATATTGTCGCCGAGAACGAGACACACCGAATCGTCGCCGATGAACTCGCGGCCTATGATGAAAGCCTGAGCCAGACCGTCGGGCGACGGCTGCTCGGCATATTCGAGGTGCAGCCCGTAGTCGCTGCCGTCGCCGAGCAGGCGGCGGAAACCGGGGAGGTCAGTCGGCGTGGATATGACAAGGATATCGCGTATGCCCGCGAGCATGAGCGTCGACAGCGGATAATACACCATCGGCTTGTCGTAGATGGGGAGCAACTGCTTGCTGACGCCCTTGGTTATGGGATACAGACGTGTGCCGCTGCCCCCTGCGAGTACGATTCCTTTCATTGTCCTGTATTTTTATGCAAATATACACATTATCCGTCATATCGTAAAGTGTCATTCAGAAAAATATTGTACATTTGCGACATTAAAAGACTCGCCTCCGGAAATATCCGAAGGCGAGCCTTTTTATAATCTGCTATATTATAGGTGATTTTATGATTACATCATGCCACCCATTCCCATGCCGCCGCCAGGCATTGCGGGTGCGGGGTTCTCTTCCTTCTTCTCAGCGATCACGCACTCGGTAGTGAGGAACATACCGGCGATAGAAGCAGCGTTCTCAAGAGCCACACGGGTAACCTTGGCCGGGTCGATAACGCCTGCGGCAAGGAGGTTTTCGTATGAGTCGGTGCGGGCGTTGTAACCGAAATCGGCCTTACCTTCGCGAACCTTCTGTACCACTACGGCACCCTCGACACCGGCGTTCTTGGCGATCTGACGCAGGGGCTCCTCGATGGCACGGCGCACGATGTCGATACCGGTCGACTCGTCCTCGTTCTCGCCCTTGAGATCTTCGATCTTGGCAAGTGCACGGATGTAAGCCACACCACCACCGGGCACGATGCCTTCGGCGATGGCTGCGCGGGTAGCGCTCAGGGCGTCGTCCACACGGTCTTTCTTTTCCTTCATCTCAACTTCGGAGGGAGCACCTACGTGGAGCACTGCCACACCGCCGGCGAGCTTGGCAAGACGTTCGTGCAGCTTCTCGCGATCGTAGTCGCTGGTAGTCTGCTCGATCTGAGCCTTGATCTGAGCCACGCGCTGAGCGATGGCTTCCTTGGAGCCGGCGCCGTTTACAATAGTGGAGTTCTCCTTGGTAACACTCACGCTGCCTGCGGTACCGAGATCCTGCATTGTGGCGGTAGCGAGGGTCATGCCCTTGTCAGCCGAGATAACATTGCCGCCGGTGAGGATGGCGATATCCTCGAGCATTTCCTTGCGGCGGTCGCCGAATCCGGGAGCCTTCACTGCGCAGATCTTGAGCGAGCCGCGCAGACGGTTGAGCACGAGGGCTGCGAGAGCATCCTGATCAACGTCTTCGGCGATGATCAGCAGGCCGCGGCCACTCTGGGCTGTCTGTTCGAGGATGGGCAGAATATCCTTGAGGTTGGAAATCTTCTTGTCATAAAGGAGGATGAAGGGATTCTCCATCGAGCAGAGCATCTTGTCGCCGTCCGTAACAAAGTAGGGCGAGATGTAGCCGCGGTCAAACTGCATGCCTTCAACCACTTCGATGGTGGTTTCGGTGCCCTTGGCCTCGTCGACAGTGATGACGCCTTCTTTCTTTACTTTCTCCATAGCTTCGGCGATGAGGCGGCCGATGGTGTCATCGTTATTGGCAGATACGCGTGCAACGTCCTCGATTTTCTTGAAGTCGTCGCCTACTTCCTCGCTCATATCCTTGATGGCTGCCACAACGGCTGCCACTGCCTTGTCGATACCGCGCTTGAGGTCCATGGGGTTGGCACCGGCGGTAACGTTCTTGAGGCCCACGTTGATTATCGACTGTGCGAGCACGGTAGCGGTGGTTGTGCCGTCGCCGGCATCGTCGCCGGTCTTTGAGGCTACTTCCTTCACGAGCTGTGCGCCCATGTTCTGGAACGGATCCTCAAGCTCTACCTCACGGGCTACACTCACACCGTCCTTGGTAATATGAGGAGCGCCAAACTTCTTGTCGATGATCACATTGCGGCCTTTGGGACCGAGGGTTACCTTCACGGCGTCGGCCAGTGCGTCAACGCCTTTCTTGAGCTCTTCGCGAGCCGAGGTTGTAAATTTTATTTCTTTAGCCATTTTCTTGTTTCTTAAAGTTTGATGTAAGGATGAATCATTCTACTACGGCGAGAACTTCGCTCTGGCGCATGATCAGCACCTTGTCGCCGTCGAGGTCGAGCTCGGTGCCGGCATATTTGCCATACAGCACATTATCACCTTCCTTAAGTACCATTTCTTCGTCCTTCGTGCCGTTACCTACAGCGAGTACAGTGCCACGGAGGGGCTTCTCCTTGGCTGAGTCGGGAATATAGATGCCCGAAGCTGTCACTTCTTCGGCTGCGGTGGGTTGGATGATTACCCTGTCGGCAAGTGGTTTGAGTTTCATTTCTTTATGTGTTGAGTTAATTGTTTAATGTTTTCTACATGATTATACAGCACAATTCATGCCAAACTATGCGATATGCCATTTTGTCAACTGATGTGACAGAAGTATAACGACTGCCCGCTGTCTTTGTTAGACAGTTTAGGTTAAAAAACATCAAAATATGCCATAATCGTCTTTTCCATGCGTTTATTATTAAACTTTTATTGTAACTTACGCTCTAAGCAAATATATCCCCATTTACGTTTTGACTATGAACCGTATTTTAATTCTATTACTCACCGCAATCATAGGCTTTCCCTATGCCAGGGCTGACTTCGACAGCCCGGACTTCGCCTATCCGGCCACGGTAATTGCCGATGCCGACTCGGTATTGCGCCACGCTACCGGGCTCGACCGCATCAGGGCCGTCATGCAGATCACCCGCGCCAAAAGCCTTGTCGCGCCCGATTCACTCATGGCGATGCCGGCATTTGTAGGCCGCGTGGCTGCGACAGAAAAAAATCCGGAACTCCGCGGCCTGCTTATACTTTTTCAGGCTGATGTCATGAAGGAGTATTATAATAAGGTACAATATAAAGTCGACGGCCTCGACGCCCCGGCCCGGCCTCGTCCCGCCGACATATCTGAATGGACCGGCGAACAATTAGAGGACTGCATCACCGAACTATGCGACAGTGCCATATCCATGCTTAAGCCCTACATGGGTAATCTCCTTGATCGCTACACTACCATTATAAAGTGTGAAAACGATTCAAAGCCGTTCTTCCCCACCCTCGGCGACTTCGTATATGCGCAGGCCTACAATTATTGCGACAGGAACCGTGACACATTCCGCCGAGCCGCCATCGACGCTGCGCTCCCCGGCACTCCGTCATGGGCATGGTGGACTTGTCTCGATGGCTTGTCGTCTAAAAACATACTGGCTTTATACGATAAATATCCCGACGGAATCACCGGCGGGTATCTGCTGTACAAAGCCCTTCTATATCCCGACCAAAGCCTGGCCCGCTTCAATGACAAGAAAAATGCTCCGGAAGCCATCGAAACCATCAACAAATACCTGGCGTCCAACCCGAGCAGTCCTTTGGACAAATATATTAAATCTCTCCTGGCAAGATACACCACACCGTGGGTCGACTACACTTTCCCGGCTCAGGCCACCCCTGACAAACCGATAAAAATTGCCCTGACACACGGCTTCACCCCACGCATCACAGTCGAGGTATATAAAATAAATAATGTATGGGCCGGTATCAGTTCGTATACAGCCGTCAAGGCCGCATCATCCAAGATAGACTGTGACAAGACCGTCGCATGGGCCGTCGACACCATATCATTCAACCTGCCGATCGGCAATTATGAGGTACGCGTATTTGCCGACGGCATAGCCACAAGCCCTCACAGATATTACGGCTGCAATCTTACCGTCACCCCCTGGCTGCCGGTACTTGCCTCACAGGATGATAAAAAGAATCGCCACATACTGTCGCTTGTCGACTTCACCACCGGCCGGCCGGCAGCAGGCATACGCACGGCCTATGTCGAATCAAGAAAATCGAGATTCACCTCGAGCGGCATGACTGACAGCGAAGGCTTTACCGACTTCAACATCCCCGACACCGACGATTACCACCGTTATTATTCCCGCTACACGGATGAGAAAGGCAATTCTGTGTACTTCGGCAATCTATATACCCGTGGCGGCCATTATGTTCCAGGAAAATCGACCGTCGGGGCCGTCTTCACCGACCGTCCCGTCTACCATCCGGGTGACACTGTGCAATGGAGCTTCGTAGCAGTCGACAAAGATCCCGAGGCTCTTACATCTCGACTCGCCTCAGGTCGCCGTTTCTCGGTGTACATCCTTGACGCCAACTATCAGTCATTCGACACCATAGAGGCCGTCACCGACAGCATGGGCCGCGCTTACGGCGCCACAGCCATGCCAACCAACCGTCTTACGGGCCGATATATGATTCAGGTATCCGACGGCCGAAACGTATTCTCTGCCGCATCAGTGATGGTAAGCGATTTCAAACCGCCGGTATTCGAGCTCGACAGCATCGGTGTGAAGCGCGACGGTAATACATTCCGACTCACCGGCCGTGCCATGACCTATGCCGGCGTTGCCGTCGACGGAGCAAAAATCTACGTTGACATTCACAACCGGCCGATTTATCTGCGCGACTACGACATCTTCACGCCCGTCAATCAAAGTTATAGCTCGACAACCGGCACAGACGGCTTCTTCACAATAGAGATCCCCGCCGATTCCATTCCGGCGGGCATGTATGGCTGCGACATCATAGCTACCGATGCCGCTGCCAACACGGCTTCGGCAAGCGCCACTTTCCGCAGCGGCAAGCCATTTGCCATATTCGTCACCATCGGCAGCGAGGCATCTTTCAACACCGACAGCATCGTTGCTGCGCCAATATACGCCTACGGCAACGGAGACAACCGAGTGACCCTCGACGCGGCCTGGCGCCTGACCGGCAAGAATGGCCGCAAATACGCGGGCGACTGTCACATAAGTACAAGCGGAACTGATTTCGACTGGACGGATATTCCCGCCGGTATATACACACTCGACATCTTCACAGCCGACAGCGCCATGGCCGATACATGCACTGTCGACCGGATATGCCTGTATTCGCTTAAGAAAAACAGCATGCCGGCCGATGTACAGCTTCTGCTTCCAACCGACACATATAAATATACAGGCGACGGTCCGATAAGCGTCACCGCAGGCCGCGGCACCGACGGCTATATCTATGCCGCAGGATTCTATCCCGACGGCACGCCCGTGAAAATCGCCCGCGAAATCAAAGCCGGATTCAGCAGCATCGACATTCCGCTATGCGGCGGTGATGTGCCTGAAATCAGAATCTACACAGTTAAAGACGGCAATATTGAATCGCGCGACGTCAACTTCGTAAAATATAATCCGGCCACAACGCTCACCCTCAAGGGCGAGAGCTGGCGCGACAATATCGTGCCCGGCACACGCGAGCGCTGGACACTGCGCCTCAGCGACGGCACTAACTCGCCTGTGTCCGGAACCATGACCGCAACAATGTACAATCACGCCCTCGACGCCTTAGCATCCCTGAGCTGGCCCTTTGACGCGGCACATATATTCAGCGCTCCCGGGACTTATAATAATGTGTCATTCAATTTTGCTCCGGCCTACCCGACAAGCCGAAGCATACGCGGCAGCTACGATGTCAAAAACCTCTCCATCCAAGCCCCTTGCTTCCTATATAAGCTAAGCGGGCCTATGAAGCAATATATGCTGCGCCGCGCCGCCAACGGAGTCATGGCCGACATGGTTGAAATCGTCGAGCAGGAGGCTCCGATGGCCGCCGAGCCGATGATGTATGGCGCTTCGAGAAAAACTGCCGCGAACAGCTATGCCGCAATGGATGCCGAGGCCGAAGGGACCGAGGAATCGGCCGATGAAGATACCGGTGCCGGCTCTGCAGCCATGCCCGGCTCTGAGTCCGGCGACAAGTTCGATTACCGCAAGGCCGAGGTTCTCCAGGCCTTCTGGCGCCCTGCCGTGAATATCGGCAAGGACGGCACTGCCACGATCAGCTTCGACGTACCCGATGCCATAGGCGCATGGAGTTTCCGCGCCACCGCCTGGACCGCCGACTGCCGTGCCGCCGACATGGCCGCCATACTCACAGCCTCAAAGCCCGTAATGGTACAGGCCAATCTGCCGCGCTTCCTGCGCCGCGACGACAAAGCCCGTGTACTGGCTACGGTCTACAATAATACCGATTCGACACAGGTAGTAAAGACTGTTGTCGAGGTATTCGACCCGGCCATGAAGCCGTCATACAATCTCATCACTAAGATGGATGAAAACGTACTGGCATCGGCCACTTTCAACGACACCATCCCGGCCCACGGACAGGCAATAGTGCCTGTCGTCGTTCAATGCACATACGACCTTTCGGCGATGGGTTATCGCGTGCGCTCATCGGCCAACGGCTTCACCGACGGCGAGCAATCGCTTATCCCCGTGCTTGAAGCCTCAACCACGGCTATTGACTCGGAGATTTTCTATCTCAGCGGCACGGATACGGAATTCACCACCGAGATTCCTGAATCAAGCGATGAGAAAGGCATCGTAGCCCTGCAATATTGTCAGAATCCTGTATGGGATGTTGTAAAGACTCTGCCGGGACTCTACGACAAC
>JAGANS010000081.1 GCA_017624155.1 Muribaculaceae bacterium
GGAGGTGCGCCGGGTACTGATGTCGGAGGTGCACCGGGTACTGATGTGGGCGCGGCACCCGGAACTGATGTGGGTGGCGGTGCGCCCGCGCCACCGCTCTTGTTCCAGAATTTATCGTTTGACATAATGATAGGCTTCTTTAATGGTCTGAGATTGTGAATATAGGATTATATGTTGATTGAATGAGTCGACTTTACTTCATAAGTATGCGTTATCTCAGTAACTTCCCAGCGGCCGCCGAACTCTGCCACTCCACATTCCGACGGATTGGCATGCCGTATCTGGCAACGGTTGCATATCCAGCATACACGGGCCTTCTCGCGGCGCGTTTCGGTTGAATAGGTGGTAATCATACGTGCGCAGGCAAAGTTACGCTTGATTTCGGGCGGTGCATCCTCGGGAGGCACCATCTCGTCGAGCGCACGCTGCAATTCGGCCGTTTTGGCGGCATATTGCTCGCGCAGCTTTTCGAGGCGCGCTGCCGCGGCGCCGAATGTGGTATCCGGGCCGCCCCCGGTGCTGAAGTCGCCGCCGGTACCGCTTCCTTTATCGGCACTGAGGGTAAGGGCCGGAGCTTCAGCCTCGACCACGCGCGGACGTGCCGGTGCCGGCTTTGGCTTGGGTGCGGATGCCTGGCCCGACAGCTTCTCGAATTCCTCGAGCAGCCTGCGGGCGCTGTCCGATGTACTGTCGTCCACCTCAAGCAGCTTTTCAGGCTCGGGCGGATTAGCCTTACGGTCGGCCAGCAGTGTTTCGAGGGCCTTTATTTCGTCCTCGAGGCCACCGATCTCGTCGGCAATAGCTTTGGCCTTTATAAAGACGGGGTCGCGGCGCGCCTCCTCCACGGCATAGAGCGCCATAGGATTGAGCGGATGATTGCATTTGCGGCAGAAACTGCGGAAATTGAGTGTGTTGCACTGCGGACACACTATGCCTCCGCGCGGATTGCCGCATTCGAGACAAAAGGCGTCTCCGGCACTCATCTGCGAGCCGCAATAGGTGCACCGCGTGGTGGCCGGATGCCCGCACACAGGGCATATAGCCGTGCCCTGCGGCACCTCGGCACCACAGTTCACACAGCCGTTGCCCCCTTGCGGAGCTCCACACTCCTCACAAAAAGCTGCCCCGGGCGGCAGCGGAGCTCCGCAGTTGTGACAATGCGGCGTTTCGACCGACGCTGATACCTCGGCCTGCTTGCTTACTTCCGCATGTTTAACTTGCTGTCGTTCTTGCTGTCGATGTAATTCTTTCTCCACTGGTATTACGATTGGCATGTAAAATGACAAAAGTAATATAATTTCTATTAAATTATATGCATCGCGGAAGTTGATTAACTTTTATTAACTATAATTGACATATCATTTAATGATTTGGCGTTCACAGTGGCATATATTTGTGTAATTTTGCACAAATCAATCAGAATTTGTTTTTAAACAAGCTCTTTATCTATGAAAAGACTCTGCACACTTGCACTCATTTGCGCGATAGCGTGCTCATGTTTACAGGCCGCTACAGGCGAGCGCCTGCTCTACGAGGACTTCTCGAAATTCGCCGACGGCAGCGAGGATGCGCCGGGGGCCGCAGTGCCACTCGAGCGTGTCTACCATATTCCGGCATCTATGACAGCCGAGGACGGCTGGATCGGCCTCGGGCTGTATCAGGCCGGCGGCTCCTGTCTGATCGGGAAAGCCACCGGCGGTCTCAACCCTTACGGATATATCGGCACGCCCGGCATGGAACTCGCCGGCAACGCCACACTCACGCTGCGTGCACGCCGGCCGACGGGCAGCACAGGTAATATCGATGTGATGCTCATCGGCAAATACGGCCCCGGTGAGGACGAAACATCATTCACACTTACCGACTCGTGGGAAACATATACTTTCACGGCCCTGCACGCCGAATTCGGAGAAGACAGCCATTTCCAGATTGATGCCTCCGGCGGCCCCGTGCTCATCGACGACATCAGCATCGACCTCACCGTCGACAAACTGCCCGCACCCACCGCACTCCCGGCCGACAACCTCAGCACTACAAGTTTCGCAGCCCGCTGGAAGGGCACAAGCAAGTCCTACCTGCTCAACGTATGGTACGAGGATAAGGCTGACATGTACGAAAGCGGCATCATATCGGAGGGCTTCGACGGCATCAGCCATCTTGCCGGCGACCCGGCACGCATCGACACCTCGTCTCCCAACTATCCCGCCGGCTGGACTATCGATATCGCGAGCCACGGCAAGCGCGAGTTGGCTACCGACGCCGGTCTGTATTCCTCGGCGCCGCAGTCGCTGGTATTTGATGCCGAGGGCGATGTAATCATCTCTCCCGAATCGCCACAGCCGATCACCCGCGCAAGTATATGGATGCGGCCGTCGAGTTTCGACCCTGAATTTGACCTTGACCACGATAATCAGGAC
>JAGANS010000082.1 GCA_017624155.1 Muribaculaceae bacterium
CCGGAAGAGGTAACTTATAAAGTTACAAAAGCATTATCTTCTTATGGTCAGGCCGAAACCTTAGCCGAAGGCCTCACTGAGTGCTCTTACGTCTTCGACACTTCCGCCCTCACCGAACCCACCGAATTCTACTTCAAAGTTTCGGCATCGACCCCCCAGGGCAACTCCTCCGAAACAGCAGCGCCCAGCATTGTCGCAGGCCCGGCATCACCGCTGCCCTTTGTTGAGACATTCAACAACAACGGGTATTCCGACAAACTTTGGGGATTCTCCTGCCCGGGCAACCAGTACATGCGTGCCGGCATCAACTCATACGTTTACATGAACGGTGTTGAACAGAAGCCCGTAGGCGGCCAGGGCGGCATGCTCCAGCTCAGCTATTACAGCTCGCATGCCGGACTCACTTCCTACTACACATCATCCAAGATCGACGTCGCCGGCGTCGAATCACTCGACCTTGCGTTCCAGCTGCTCCGCTATCCCGGCACCACCGGCGCCGTGGACGCTCAGGTGGCCTTCGACGGCGGTGAATTCACCTCTGTAGCACAGGGCGACATGACCGACGGCGATGTTGTGGAATGGGTCAAGCACAAAGGCACAATCGCCGTACCCGCCGGCGCCAAGACTGCTGTAATACGTTTTGCTATCTCAGCCGGTGATACTCCCGACTATGTCTGCATCGATGAAGTCAGCCTCCGCGATTCCAACTCGGCCGTGGCAGCATATCCCGCTTCAGTTTCCGATCTGAAGGCCGTCTACGATTTCGAGGCCAACCCGCAGAACGTCACCGTCACCTTCAAGGCTCCCACACTCACCCACCACTCGCTCGGTGAGGTCAACGACCAGCCCCTCGAATACATCACACGCATCGACCTCCTGCGCTGCATCGGCTACTCCGAATACACCCTGATCCACTCCTTTGACAATCCCACACCCGGCGCCGAACTCAAATATGTCGACACCGACCTCGCTGTCGGCGGCGAATTCTACTACAAGGCGCTCGTTTACGTCGACGAAAACTGCGACTTCGGTCAGTTCCTCGACAAACCCGTCAAGGTAGGTCAGACCCCCACCGATGTCAACGACCTCAAGGCCGTGACCACCAAGGGCAAGGCTCCCGTAACGCTCACATTCACCACACCCGTCACCGACGATGAGGGCGGTGAGCTCCGCAGCATCAAGAGTGTCAAGGTACGCCGCAAGGCATCGAGCGACTACTCGAGCTTCAGCGACACCCACAACATCAAGGTGCTTGATGAAGTGAAAACCGGCAAACAATATACCGTTGCCGATGAAACAGCCGAAGATGGTTTCTACTACAACTACCAGGTTGTCATCTGCGGCACCGGCGGCGACAGCTTCGGCCGTCAGGTATCGGTTCTTGTAGGCGACGACCAGCCCAACAAGCCCACCAACATCGTCGCCACTGTCAACGATGACAAGACCGTAACCGTAACCTGGGATGCTCCCACCGAAGGTGTCAACAACGGCTACATCGACTTTGACAACCTCACCTATATCATTCTGCTCGGCTCTCCTGCCAGCGACTACGATGCCACCGAGATCGAGCGCAACGTGAAGGCCACAACCTACACCTATACTCCCGAGCCCGGCGACGAACGCGCCGTCCGCTTCTTCGTCAAGGCCGTAAACGGCACGTCAGAAGGCTACTCCGACTACTCCAACACCGTTATCGTAGGCGACCCATCCACCCTGCCCTATCAGGAGAAGTTCAATACCAAGATCAACGACTGGAACCTCACCTTCAACCACATCTGGACAACAAGTGCCGAAAACAGTTCTGACGTATTCGACTGCGCCGAACAGGCATACATGCCCGGCAATATCGAATCCGCAGTTCCTGTCGACAATGACGGCGGCCTCGTCTACGTATACTACGGCCCATACAGCACCGACGAGATGGATCAGTACCTCACATCCGGCAACATCGATGTCGAAGGTCATGACATGGTGGTAATCTCATTCTACTACTACGCCGTCCCCGGCTACCAGACCACTCTTGAGGCAAACATCAGCATCGACGGCAGTGAGTTCTTCTATTTATGGGATCAGGACTTCTCGCAACTCGAAGGCACCGAAGAGGATGCCGCGTGGAATAAAGTTGAACTGCCTCTTGCTACCGGCATGATGAACGCCAAGACAATACAGATCCAACTCCACTCGCACAAGGGCGAAAGGGCCTGCTCAGCCGTATTCGACAACGTAACTGTATTCAGCCTCCCGGCTCCCGTACTCGAAGCCAACGGCTCCGAACTCGCATGGACCGTAGAGCCCAACGAATTTGCCGAGCTCACAGGTTTCCGTCTCTACAAGAAGAACGAAGACAATCAGAACGAACTGCACTCGGCTCATGCAGCCAATGTTACCTCGCACAGCCCCGAGGCTGAAGGCACATATTGCGTATCCGCCCTCTATGGCGAAAACCTCGAGACCCTTTACTCCAACGAGGTTGAGCTCAAGCTCGACGGCATCACATCGGCCGTAGCCGGCAATGTTACCGTCAAAGCTCTCGCAGGCAGCATCGTGGTTGAAGGCGCCGAAGGCCTCGCCGTAAGCATCGCCACTGTCGACGGCCGCGTGATCTACAGTGCCGATGGCGACGCCACCGTATCGGTAGTGCCCGGTATCTATCTCGTGAAGGTAGCAGGCACAGCCGTCAAGCTCAACGTACGATAAACCGATCCCTTCCCATCACATTCAGCTCCCCGCCCGCTGCGGGGAGCTTTTTTTTATTGCTATAAGCACCATGTAGACAGTAAAATAGATGTCACATATAAACAAATTTAATATTTTATTCGTTTAAATTCAAAAAATGATGCCGGCATATCGCCGTCAATCAGTCTTAATCTTAAAATATAATTATGCTGAAAACAGATTACAAATTCGGAGAAGTACATACACTCGCCGCTCAGATCGAATCAGAAAGTGATAAGGTTCAGTTCAGACATATCTTCAATACCGACAGCGGCAGTGTTGTGCTCTTAGCCTTCAAGGCCGGTCAGAAGCTTGATACACATCTGGCCCCGGCCGAGGTAATGGTGACTGTACTCGAAGGTGAAATAGAATTCACAATGATCGACCAGGCCCATATCATCCGGGCGGGCGAATTTCTTCTGATGGGAGCCGATGTACCTCACAGCGTGGTGGCTAAAGCTGACAGTAAGATGATGCTCGTAAAAATTAAACCGTAATAAAGATATAGCTCTATGGATACGAATCCACAAATGTTCTGCTATCAGTGTCAGGAAACGGCGCGGGGCACGGGCTGTACATTACGCGGGGTGTGCGGCAAACTGCCCGATACGTCGGCAAGGATGGATCTGCTTCTTTATGCGACAAGGGGCGTTGCCATTCTCAACAATCTGCTTCGCAGCCATGGAGCGGCACAGCGCGATGCCGACCATCAGGTGATCGATGCCCTGTTTACTACGATCACCAACGCCAATTTTGATAATCCATCGCTCGACGGCTTTATTCGCCGTGCCTTCCGGGTTAAGCACGGGCTTAAAATAAAATGCGGGGAGCTGGGCATCGGTATTCCGGATATGCCCGAAGTGGCACTTGAGGCTGACCCTGATGATTATGAAAAGCTGGAACCGGTCACCGGTGTGCTTGCCGAAAAAGACCCTGATAAGCGCGGACTAAGGCAGCTGGCAATCTACGGAGCGAAAGGCGCGGCCGCATATGCACGTCATGCTGCCAACCTCGGATACGAGGACGATGATGTCTATGCCTGTATCGAAAAGGTTCTGGAAGAGATCAGCCGTGAAGACCTATCGGCCGATGACCTTTTCAAGACCGTACTCTATATGGGAGAAGGCGGTGTCAAGGCCATGGCCCTGCTCGACTCGGCCAATACCGGCACTTACGGCAATCCGGAAATCACCAAGGTAAATATCGGCGTTCGAAACAATCCCGGTATCCTTATCTCTGGACACGACCTCCGCGACCTCGAGGAACTGCTGGAACAAACTGCAGGCACCGGAATTGATGTGTATACACACTCTGAGATGTTGCCCGGTCAGTATTATCCGTATTTCAGAAAATATCCTCACTTTGCCGGCAACTACGGCAACGCATGGTGGAAGCAGACCGATGAGTTTGAGGCCTTCAACGGTTGCTTCGTATTCACATCCAACTGTATTGTGCCCCCGCGGCCCAAGACTACCTATATGGATCGCGTCTATACCCTCGGCATTGTCAATATGCCCGGCACAACGCATATCGAAGCTGATAAGGACGGCCGCCACGATTTTTCGGAGGTCATTGCCAGGGCTAAAGCATGTCCTCCGCCAACCGAGATCGAACATGGCGAAATCGTGGGCGGTTTTGCACATCATCAGGTCATCGGATTAGCGCCAAAAATTGTAGATCTGATTCAGAGGGGCAAAATCCGCAAATTTGTTGTCATGGCAGGCTGCGACGGGCGCATGGCTTCGCGCAACTACTATACCGAATTTGCAAAGGCGTTGCCCCATGATTGCATAATCCTCACCGCCGGATGCGCCAAGTATCGCTATAACAAGCTGCCGCTCGGCGACATCGAGGGTGTGCCCCGCGTACTCGATGCCGGGCAGTGTAACGACTCTTACTCGCTCGTGAAAATCGCCACAGCACTCAAGGATGCCCTTAATCTTGACAGCATTAACGATCTGCCGATCGTATTCAATATCGCCTGGTATGAACAAAAAGCCGTCATCGTGCTCCTGGCATTGTTATACCTCGGTGTGCCTAATATCCACACCGGACCGACACTTCCGGCGTTCTTCACGCCCGACATACTTAAGGTACTTCAGGAGAAGTTCGGCATTGGAACGATATCCACCGTTGAAAATGACATAGCGACTATGATTAATAACTGATAAAACACACCGCGTTATGAAAAAGAAATATGTATGCGACGTATGCGACTGGATCTACGATCCCGCCGTAGGTGATCCGGACAGCGGTATTGCGCCCGGCACTGCATTTGAAGATCTGCCCGATGATTTTGTCTGCCCCGTATGCGGAGTGGGCAAAGACCAATTCTCGCCGGTAGACGACTGAACCTTCAAGCCATAAGAGCCGATATTTACAGGCTCTTATGGCTTACATTTTCCCACCGGAGGCTCCGACAGCGTAATCCGTACGACTGTCGTATAATCAAGACTGCGGCGCAGGGCATCATCGAAATGCTCCATATACCCCGGAAGGAAACGTTGACAAATAAGCCGCAGAGCCTCAGTCTTCTCATCGTCATCTGTCACCTTTTCGGCCAGGCCAAGAGCTATGGCGGAATGGAAATATTCGGTATAGTTGCCTTTTTCCTCTTCATACTTTGGTGTGCACCTGCTCACAGCCGAGAGGCTCACCACAGGATTTGCCCGCAGACAGTCGAGTTTCTCGCCCTCGTCCGCGCAGTGGAAATAAAAAGTCCTGTCATCTTTTCTTACCAGAGATAATGGCAGGCCGTATGGGGTACCGTCGGGGCGCCTCATGCTCACCGTGATATAAGGAGCCTTATCAAATACTTCAAAGGCCCATTCGGCATCCTTCTGTCTCGATGCTTTTCTCATCGGTTTCATAGTAGGTTGAATCTCCTTTCTAAATTTCTAAACAAACTCCGATATAAGATGTCGTATCGCCGAAACAGGATGAATGAATATCATTCTCGGGCCGACATATCGCATTACGCATTTAATCCGCAACCGCATTTCAGGTGAATAACAGTGGATTTTACATTTCCGACAGCTTGGCTTACGGTTGCCATGCGGACAGCGATCAAGACGCCGCATGGCATAGCGGTGGAGGCTGCGACAGTCCTCACACAGATTGCCTGATCCGGCCATGTGATGCCTCCGGCAGTATATTTCAATCATTTGCCCTACGATTTTCTTTTCTCGCTCTATACGCTGCATATTAAGAGCTTGTTTAAAAATAAATATTGACGTCAGGGTCGCATATGTCGGAGGGCTTTTTGACCTGTGACGAAGGAGTGTACTTGATGTACACGACTGAGGAACAGGCCGGAAGGCGCCCGCCATATGCGATGCCAAGGTAATTTTCACCTGAGGAGGACCTATTATTATATGCCATATTTTTCAAGAATTTTAATAATCTTAAAGTTATGTTTAAACAGATGCTGCGGCCACGGCCATTCGCCGGCGCTTTTCAACACGCTCTTCGGTCACGATGGAGCCCCATCGCTCCCTCATCGCGTATTTAATATCGCTCGACGACTGACCGCCCTGACGTTAACATTTGTTTTTAAACAAGCTCTATGCCCGCATTATATTGTTGAATTACATAATGCAAAGTTACGAAAATTTATATATCCGCCATTAATTCACGTTCCCGACAAACACGCCGACCGGCCCTTAATAATTTTCTCTTGCTAAAATTCCACGTATTTCTCATATTTTTCATAACTTTGCAAATTGAAAACATTTAGCGACTATGAACGTATCATATAAATGGCTCAAAGACTATCTGGCATTTGACCTTACGCCGGAGCAGCTTGCAGCCGACCTTACTTCTATCGGCCTTGAGACAGGCGCAGTTGAGCGTGTGGAATCGATCCGCGGAGGTCTCCGCGGCCTCGTCGTGGGCAAGGTGCTCACCTGCATCGAGCATCCCGACAGCGATCATCTGCACATCACCACAGTAGACCTCGGCGACGGTCAGCCCACACAGATAGTATGTGGCGCGCCCAACGTTGCGGCCGGCCAGAGCGTTATCGTGGCAACCGTCGGCACGACCCTCTACGACGGCGACAAGGAATTCAAGATCAAGAAGGGCAAGATACGCGGCGCCGAGTCGCTCGGCATGATCTGCGCCGAGGACGAGATCGGTGTGGGCACCTCGCACGACGGCATCATCGTCCTCCCCGAGCCTGCTCCCGCTCCCGGCACCCCGGCCGCCGATTATTTCAATCTCAGCGACGACTATGTGCTTGAGGTCGACCTCACGCCCAACCGCATCGACGCCGCATCGCACTACGGTGTGGCCCGCGACCTGGCTGCCTATCTCGACTGCCATCTGGCCGCCGGTACGGCTCCGAAGCTCGTCCGCCCCTCGGTGGAGGCCTTCACTCCCGGCACGGGCACAGGCGTATCGGTCGAAGTACAGTCGCCCGAGGCATGCACCCGCTACTGTGGCATCACCATCGACGGCGTCACCGTGGCCGAGAGTCCCGAATGGCTGCGCACCCGTCTGTCGACAATCGGCATCCGCCCCATCAACAATGTAGTCGACATCACCAACTATATCCTGCACGCCATCGGCCAGCCCCTGCACGCATTTGACCGCGACCGCATCGCCGGCGACCGCGTGGTGGTACGCAACGGCTTCGCAGGCACGAAATTCACCACCCTCGACGGCGTGGAGCACACTCTCGACCCCGCCGACCTCATGATATGCAACGCCGAGGGTCCGATGTGCATCGCCGGCGTATTCGGCGGCCTCGACTCGGGCGTCACCGACGGCACCACATCGGTATTCCTTGAGAGCGCCTGCTTCAACCCCACCTCGGTGCGCAAGACGGCACGCCGCCACGGCCTGTCGACCGATGCATCGTTCCGCTACGAGCGCGGTGTCGATCCCAACGGCTGCATGTATGCCCTGAAGCTCGCCGCACTGATGATCACCGAGATCGCCGGCGGCAAGCTCACCGGCGCTCCTGTCGACATCTATCCCGAGCCGGTGGCTCCCTATCCCGTAGAGCTGTCGTACGGCGCCATCACCCGCCTCATCGGCCAGCCCATCCCCACCGACACCGTCGACACCATCCTGCACTCGCTCGAAATCGAAGTGAAAGGCCGCAGCGACGCCGACGGCGGCACGATGCAGCTCGCCGTGCCCACCTATCGTGTGGACGTACGCCGCCCCTGCGACGTAATCGAGGACATCCTGCGCATCTACGGCTACAACAACGTGGCCATCCCCACCGCCATCCATGCTTCGCTATCCTATAAAAGCGACGTCGATGCAGCCGACGACCTGCGCCACCTCGTGGCCGACTGCCTGTCGGGCGGCGGCTGGAGCGAAATCCTCAACAACTCGCTCACGGCCAAGGCCTACTATGAGGGCCTCGTCACATATCCCGCCGACCGCTGCATCGAGCTCCTCAATCCGCTGAGTCAGGATCTCAACGTGATGCGTCAGACCCTCCTCTACGGCGGCCTCGAATCACTCGCCCACAATATCAACCGCCGCTCGCCCGACCTGGCGTTCTATGAATTCGGCAACGTATACAGCACCATTCCCGGCGCCATTCCCGGCATGGAAGCACCGCTGAAGCCCTACACCGAAGGCGCGCGCCTGGCCCTGTGGCTCACCGGCGACCTGCGCTCGGCCTCGTGGCTGCGTCCCGCCGACGAGAGCTCGTTCTTCGACCTCAAGGCCACAATCGCCAACATCCTGAGCCGCATAGGCCTCAACCCCGGCGAAATCATCGTCAAGGCCACCGAAATCACCGACATATACTCGTCGGCTCTCGCCATCGAAACCCGCAACGGCAAACTGCTCGGCACAGCCGGTATACTCTGCGCCGACATCCTGCGCCGCGCCGACATCAAACAGCCCGTATACTACGCCGAGCTCGACTGGACCACTCTGGCCGCCATGACCTCGCGCCGCGGCACCACCTTCACCCCGCTGCCCAAGGCTATGCCGGTGAAGCGCGACCTGTCGCTGCTGCTCGACAAGGCCGTCACGATGGCCGATGTGGAGCGCGTAGTGCGCTCGGCCGACCGCAAGCTGCTGCGCTCGGTTGCCCTCTTCGACGTCTACGAGGGCAAAGGCCTGCCTGAGGGCAAGAAATCTTACGCCATAAGCATGACACTGCGCGACGACGAGAAGACCCTCAACGACAAAGCTGTCGACGCAGTCATGAACAAAGTCATCGCCTCGCTGCAGAAGCAGCTCGGCGCCGAACTCCGATAATCTGAAACACAAAAAATCATATACTTAACAATGGGAAGAGCATTTGAATACCGCAAAGCCCGCAAGCTCAAGCGCTGGGGCAACATGTCGCGTACATTCACACGCATAGGCAAAGAAATCACCATCGCCGCCAAGGCCGGCGGCCCCGATCCCGCCACCAACCCACGCCTCCGCGCCCTGATGCAGAACGCCAAGGCAGCCAACATGCCCAAGGATACTGTAGAACGCGCTATCAAAAAGGCAACCGACAAGGACGCAGGCGATTATAAGGAAATCACTTACGAAGGATACGGCCCCTTCGGCATCGCAATCTTCGTTGAGGCCGCTACCGACAACAACACCCGCACAGTGGCCAACGTCCGTTCATACTTTACCAAGTTTGGCGGCTCGCTCGGCACACAGGGCTCCCTCACTTTCCTCTTCGACCACAAGAGCGTATTCAAGATCAAACCCAAGGACGGTGTAAGCCTCGAGGATCTCGAACTCGAACTCATCGACTATGGCGTTGACGAACTCGAGAACGACGAGGACGAGGACGGCAACCAGCTCATCGTGCTCTACGGCGGCTTCGAGGACTTCAACGGCATCCAGCACTATCTCGAGGAAAACGGATTCGAGATCATCTCCTCAGAATTCGAGCGCATCCCCAATGATCTCAAGGACGTTACCCCCGAGCAGCGCGAAACCCTCAACAAGCTCCTCGACAAGATCGAAGAGGACGAGGACGTGCAGAACGTCTTCCACAACATGCGCGAGGAAGAATAACCCACGCAGGGAATTTAGATATTTAGTATTTTGAATGTAGAATTGGGCGGGGCGATCCCGATGCAATTCTACATTCTTATAACATAAGGCATTATGAAATCACGTATTCTGATCATTCTCACCATTATAGCCGCCATGGCAATGCCCTGCGGCGCACAGATCAACCTCGGCCGTGCCGCCAAGGGCCTCGCATCGGCCGCCAAGGCAGTTACCCTTACCGACGCACAGATGACCGCCTATGTGAAGGAATATATCGACTGGATGGACAAGCACAATCCCGTGCTGCCCGATGATGACCCCTATACACAGCGACTCGCCAAGCTCACCGAAGGTCTCACAAGCGTAGAGGGTATGCCCCTCAACTTCAAGGTATATAACGTAGTGGATGTAAACGCATTTGCCTGCGCCGACGGCAGTGTACGCGTGTTCGCCGCCCTGATGGACATCATGAGCGATGACGAACTGCTCGGCGTCATCGGCCACGAAGTAGGTCATGTGGCCCACCACGACTCCAAGAAGGCCTTCAAGCAGGCCCTCCTCACATCGGCCCTCAAGGATGCTGCGGCCTCGACCAACAAGACTGTCGCCGCTCTCACCGACTCGCAGCTCGGCTCGCTCGGCGAAGCCCTCGCCGGCGCCACCTACTCGCAGAAGCAGGAGAAGGCTGCCGACGACTACGGATACGAATTCCTGCAGTCGCACGGCAAGAATCCCCGCGCCATGGCTCAGTCGTTCAAAAAGCTCAAGGAACTTCAGGGCGAACAGGCCAAGACCTCAAAACTCAACCAGCTCTTCTCCTCGCACCCCGACCTCGACGTACGCATCAAGCGTATGCAGGAACGTGCCGACAAAGACAACGCCCCCGCAATAGAATAAAATGAAGCACAAATATCTACTGCTCATGCTCCTTGCCACCGCCGTTGCCGCATCGGCGGCCGAACCGATAATGGTAGGCCACCGCGGCAGCGACATCGGCATTGAAAGCTCGCGCTGCGCCCTCGAGGTAGGTGCCCAGCGCGGCTATGCCTTCCTTGAATCCGACGTCCGCGTGGCCGGCGACGGCACATTCGTGCTGTCACACGACGAAACCACCGAGCGCCTCGGCTCGGGCCTAACCGTGAATCAGTCGACCGCAGCCGCACTCCTCGCCGACACCCTGCGCCAGAAGCGCTGGGACGTGCCTTACACAGGCTTTATGGCCACGCTTGGCGATATGCTCGACGTATGCAAAGAATACGGCGTAAGGCCCCTTATTGAGCTTAAATGGGCCGATGGCATCAACTCAAAGGACACATCGGGCATACCGGCCCTCATCGACTTCATCACCGCCAAAGGCATGCGCGACAAGTGCATGATCCTGACATCCATGAAGCCATGCCTCGAATATATCCGCGAGCATTATCCCGACGTGGAGCTGCAACTGCTCGTGCAGACCAAGGTCGACGAGAACTTCGACTTCTGCAACAAACACCGCATGGGCATCGATATACACCACAGCGCCGTGACGCCGGAGGTGGTGGAACGCTTCCACGCCGCCGGCCTGCCGGTGAATGTATGGTGCGTGAATACGCCCGAGGACCGCGCCCGCTTCACAGCAATGGGCGTCGACTATATCACCACCGACCGCCTCATTCCCTGATGCCTAACCGGCTCTAAGCCTTGCGGCGCAACGACTTGAGGAGGAAACGCCCCGATATCTCACTGAGATGGTCAATGACGTCGGGATTGTCATGTGCCAAAGCCACAAGGGTTCGGCCAAGACTGTGCACATCGGCGGCAATGGCCTTTTTGAGGTCTGCGAGGCTGTCAAACCGGTGGTCGGGCCGCCGATAGCTCATCAGCGTCACACTGACTTTATGGCCATACAACGGCCCCAGGTCGCCGCCGGGAATATGAAATTCATAGGTCACCGGATTGTCGTCGCCCACTGTGGGATTGGTACCCACGTTGAGCAGACCGAAATAGAGTCCGGTCGTGGCGTCCTCATCGTCAAACTCCAGCCATCCCATATACACACCCTGACGCAGCGGCTGCTGCCCCTCGACCTTGATATTGGCCGTGGGAAAACCTATGCGGGTGCCGTTGCGCTTGCCGCGCACCACCGAGCCGCTTACTACGGGCAGATTGCCCGACAGGTCGTCATAGCCGGCTATATCGCCCTCGGCCACCATGCGGCGCAGCGCGCTGCTCGACGGACGGCGGCCGGCAGGGCTGAGCACTTCGTCGACAAACAGTATCTCGACGCCGGCCTCACGGCCTGCGGCGATGTATGCCTCATGCGTGGCCAGTCGGTCGGACCCGAAACTGTTGTCGGGCCCCATCACGAGCACATCGACAGCATAGCGTTCGTGCACAAGCCGCATGAAGTTGACAGCTGTAAGGGCGGCCAGCCCGGGTGTGAAATTAAGCTCGCTGACACGTGTCACGCCACTTGATTCAAGACTGTTTAGAGTATCGGCGCGCGATGTTGCCCAAAGCGGCGCACGGTCGGGAGCGACAACCGAGAGTGGATGGTTTGTAAAAGTGATGAGGCGCGAATCGAGACTGCGGGCGGCGGCTTCGTCGAGCACACGCTGTATCACGGCCTTGTGACCGAGATGCACGCCGTCAAATGTCCCCACCGATGCCACACAGCGGTTCATAGGCCCGTCAATGTGCCGTCGGTGAATATATCTGTGCCCGATGCGGCCAAAGCGGTACCGAAGCCCAGCGCTGCGGCCGCATCGAGATTGGCCTGCGAGTCATCGACAAAGAGGGTGTCGGCAGGACTAATACCCAGCTTGTCGCAGGCATAGCGGAATATAGCCGCATCTGGCTTGAGGGCCTTGGCCTCGAATGAGGTGACGATGCCGTCAAAATAATCCTCGCGCGTGAGCCCCTCGCGGGTGAATTCATCCCTGATAGTGGAATTCCACATTATGGGGTTGGTATTGCTCAGGAGATATACCTTGTGCGATTTACGCAACTCGCGCAGGGCGGCAAGGCGATGCTCGGGAATACCGATGAGAAAGCGGCAGAAAGCCCGGTCGATGTCGCTGTCAGGTGTGCCTGCCGGCAGATGCGGCCGCAGGGCTGCATGAAAGTCGTCGACACTGATGTCGCCGCGCTCGAGGAGCATAAACGGCCCCTGCTGGGAAAATTCGCCGAAATATGATGCGGCATCCTCAAGGCCGAGAGCCTCAAAAGCAGCCACGCAACGGGCTTTCTCTATATCCATGATTACGCCGCCGAGGTCGAAAAGGAGGTTGAGTTTCATCGTTTTTCCTTATTTTTTTGCAAAGTTAACAATATTCGGGCCAAAAATCAAAACGAATGGATTATCTTTGTGTTGTTTTAGACATGAGACGAATAATTGTGATATGGCTGTTGCTGGCGACGGTATGTGCCGGTGCCTTCGCACGCACGCTCGAGAATCCGGGGAGCGCGCGCAATCCCTATTACAAGGGCTTCTCATACCGCATCGACGAGAACGGCGACACTATCGCCGTATTCATGCTCAACAACATCACCTGCTTCCCGCCGATGAAGTTCAAGAACAAGAAACAGGAGGAATACTACTGGCGCACGGTGCGCGACGTAAGGCTCACTCTGCCTTACGCTAAGCTGATAGCCGAGACGCTCGTCGAAACCTATGAATATATCGAAACCTTCCCGACGCAGAAGGAGCGTGAAGCCTATCTGAAAAGCATGGAGAAAGCTCTGTTCGAGCAATACAAACCGGTGCTTAAGAAGTTCAGCCGCCGCCAGGCCAGGGTGCTTGTGAAACTGGTTCAGCGCGAGACCAACCAGTCGAGTTACGACATCGTGAAAGCCTTTCTGGGCAGTTTCCGCGCCACATTCTGGCAAGGATTCGGCAAACTGTTCGGCGTGAGCCTCAAGAGCGAGTTCCGGCCCATGAAGGACAAGGATGACGCCACCCTCGACCGCATAGCCACCGGCATTGAGGAAGGATGGCTATGATGGATCATTTTACGTCGGGACGGCCGTGGCGCTTGACATAGTCGGTGAGATAAACTGTGAACAGCGGGAAGATGATCATGCCCGATATGGGAAGTACGACGGCCAGAACGCGGCCGGTGTCGGTGACGGGATTGATATAGCAGCCCACGGTACTCATGTTCATGGCGGCCCACCACAGCGATGTCCAGTAGGTGTCGACCTGCGGATTGACGGCCTGCTCGAATTTGAAGAATATCAGCGAACAGAAGTATACTATCATGAGCATGATGACTATGTAGGACATGAACAGGCTGGTGATGGCATTCTTGGAGAAGTAGCCGAATACGATGGACAGTGCCAGGGCACCGCGCGCCAGAGGAATAAAGCGCACGAAGTACATCGCCTCGGGACTGAACGGAATATTGTAGTGAGTGATGATATTGAGATACGGAATAGATATCAGCAGGAATAAAAAACGATGCGCCACATAGCGCCATTTGTGATCGGTGAAGAATAGCTCGACAAAGAACGAAAGGATAAACATCATGCACACCCAGAACTGGAAGTTCATGTAGTTGCGGTTTGTCAGGAAGTCGCGACGTGTGAAGGTATCGTAGGATATGTATACGATAAGGAGTACGGAAAGAATGAGCACGATGGTGTGCATCGTCCACAGAATGACAGATGCGGGGCGAGAATCGCGCCACGAATGGCCCGCGCCGGGCGCAGGCTTGGACGGTATGACGGGAGTGGTAGACATAGCTGTAGCCGGATTAGATATATTGTAAACATACCCCCGTTATAAAAAGTTTGATTAACTTTGTAATATGAATCTGCCATACTCTACTCTGCGGAAGCGATATGAGGCGTATATGCTGCTCGAACGCGGACTGTCGGACAATACCCGGGAGGCTTATCTGCGCGACCTGGACACGCTGCAGGACTATCTGCGCACACAGGGCGTGGATTTTGACTGCGTGGAGCTGCACCACCTGGAGGATTATCTCGTGGAACTACACGACACCGGTATCGCTCCACGCTCGATAGCAAGAATGATCTCGGGCATGAAATCGGCCATGAAATATATGAAGAGGGAGGGCTTGATCGACGGCAATCCGGCATTGCTGATCGAGGGTCCGCGGCCGGGGCGCCACCTGCCCGAGGTGCTGAGCGTGGAGGATATCGATGCAATGCTCGACGCGGTGGACCTGGAATCGGCGACAGGACGCCGCAACCGCGCCATCATAGAAACGCTGTATGGCTGCGGCCTGCGCGTGAGCGAGCTGTGCAACCTGCAGATCTCGCGTATCAACTTTGACGAGCGCTTCCTGATTGTGACCGGCAAGGGCAGCAAGGAACGGCTTGTACCGATGTCGGAGCCGTCGATCGAAGAAATCGGACTGTATCTGCACGACGAACGTCCTCGGCTCGACATCAAGCTGGGGGAGGAGGATATAGTATTTCTGAACGTACGCGGGCACCGACTGACGCGGCAAATGGTGTTCATAATGCTGCGGCAGCTTGCCGAGGAAGCCGGTGTGGAGAAGACTATATCTCCGCATACTCTGCGCCACTCGTTTGCCACGCATCTGCTCGAAGGCGGCGCCAATCTGCGCGCCATACAGCAGATGCTCGGCCATGAATCGATAGCCACTACTGAGATATATCTGCACCTGGACACAACGCGGCTGCGCGAGGAGATACTGCTGCATCATCCGCGCAACCGCCGCAGGGCTACTCGCGGAGACGCGAGTCGATGATGATGGTTACAGGACCCGAATTGACGAGCGACACCTGCATATCGGCGCCGAAACGGCCATGCTCCACCGGATGGCCGAGCAGTCGCTCACACTCAGCCATATACAGTTCATAAAGGTGTGTGGCCAGTTCGTGACCGGCGGCGCGGATGTATGAAGGGCGATTACCCTTGCGCGTTGATGCCGTAAGCGTGAACTGACTGATTGCCAGCATATTGCCACCGGCATCAACCACCGAGCGATTCATCACGCCGGCCTCGTCGTCGAATATGCGCAGGGCCACCGTCTTGGCCGCGAGCCAGCGGCAGTCGTCGTCGGTGTCGCCATTTTCTACTCCTACAAGTACCATAAGTCCGTGGCCAATTTGGCCAACAATCTGATTGTCAATGCTTACAGATGCCGATGTGACGCGCTGGATGACTATTCGCATGGTGTCTGATTCTGAGGCGGGAAGGCTGCCAGACCTTCAAATACTATCCGGGCCCTGGCGGGACCGATAAGAGCGGAGAGCTGGTCGAGCGTGGCTTCGCGTATACGTTTTACTGATTTGAAATGCTGGAGGAGGGCTGTGCGGGTCTTCTCACCGATGCCGGGGATGCCGTCGAGTTCGCTCACGAGAGCCGACTTGGAACGGCGGTTGCGATGATGCGTGATACCAAAGCGGTGGGCCTCGTCGCGCAGATGCTGGACGATGCGCAGCGACTCGCTGTTCTTGTCGATATACAGTGGCACGGAATCGCCGGGAAAGTATATTTCCTCAAGGCGTTTGGCGATGCCTACGACGGCTATGCGGCCTCGCAGGCCGATACTGTCCAGGGCCTCGACGGCGGCCGAAAGCTGCCCTTTGCCGCCGTCGACGACGATGAGCTGGGGCAGCTCCTCGCCCTCCTCCATCAGGCGCGTGTATCGGCGCGTGAGCACCTCGCGCATCGAGGCAAAGTCATCGGGCCCCTCGACGGTCTTGATATTGAAGTGCCGGTAATCGCGCTTGGAAGGCTTGGCATCCTTGAACACGACGCACGATGCGACAGGATTTGTACCCTGAATATTGGAGTTGTCGAAGCACTCGATATGGCGTGGCAGCTCGGTGAGGCGGAAGTCGGCCTTGAGGCGCTGAAGGGTCTTTTCAAGACGCTGCTCGGGGTTGTGCTTGGCCATGTGCTTGAGATCCTCGACACGGTTCTGACGGGCGTTGCGCTGCGACACATCGAGGAGCTTGGCCTTGTCGCCGCGGCGCGGCACGGTGAAGGTGACATCGGGCATCTCCACCTCGGGAGTTTCGGCGACGATCACCTCGTCGTAGACTACGCCGAGAGCCTCCTTGATTTCGGCCATCGCATAAGCGAGAAGCTGGCCGGGCGACTCGTCGAGCGAGCGTTTATAGCGCAGTGTGACGCTGCGCACCACGGCTCCGTTGCGCACATGCATATAATTGATATAAAAATCGGCGTCGCCCAATGCCTCGTCTATGCCGAAAACGTCGACATCGCCGATCTTCTGGCTCACGATGACGCTCTTTGAGCAATAGTTTTCGAGCAGGCGATATTGTTCCTTCAGGGCCTGGGCCTCCTCGAAACGCAGTTCCGAGGCAAGCTGCGTCATCTCCTCGCGGAGATGGTTCATAAGCTCGGCAGTATCACCGCGCAATATCTGCTTTATATGGTCGATATCGCGGCGGTAATCCTCGGCCGACTGGAGGCCCTTGCAGCAGCCCTTGCAGCGGCGAATATGATATTGCAGACACAGCCGACCCTGATCCTTGGCCAGGAATTCGGGTGTGATAGGCAGGCGGCAGGTGCGCAGGGGATATAGCTCTCGTATAAGGTCGAGCATCGTGCGGGCGATGCCCACATTGGTGTACGGACCGTAGTATCGCGAGCCGTCACGGATATGCTGCCGCGTAAGATAAACACGGGGATACATCTCGTTGGTGACGGCGATCCAGGGATAGGACTTATCGTCCTTGAGGAGCACGTTGTAGCGGGGCTTGTACTCCTTGATCATCGAGTTCTCGAGGTTGAGGGCGTCCTGCTCGGTTGGCACGACGATATAACTCATATCGGCGATATTGCGCACGAGCAAATTGGTGCGCAACACATCGTGCGTGCGGTTGAAGTAGGACGAGACGCGTCGCTTGAGGTTCTTGGCCTTACCGACGTATATGACAGTCCCCGCGGCGTCGTAGTAGGTGTATACGCCGGGGGTCTCGGGCAAGAAGGAGATCTTCTCGCGCAGTGCTTCTGATTTCGGGTACTTGGGCAAGGGAGAGGGTGGGATTTGGAGTTCTCTGAGAACTCGGAGTACTCTGAGAGCTCCGAGTTCTCCGCGAGCTCCGATTTCTAATTCAATATTTTATCAGCGAGGTGACCTCGGCGTCGGCAGGAAGAGCCGCACGACCATTGAGCGCGGTAAGCTCGATGATGAAGTTGATGTAGATCTTTTTGGGATTCATACTCTTCACCAGGTTGTATGCGGCAGCCATCGTGCCGCCGGTGGCGAGGACGTCGTCATGGAGCACGACAATATCATCGGGGCCGATGGCATCGCGGTGCATCTCGATGGTATCTGTGCCGTATTCCTTTTTGTAAGTTTCGCTGACAGTGTCGGCGGGCAGTTTGCCGGGCTTGCGGGCGGGGACGAAACCTGCGCCGAGCTCAAAGGCGAGAATCGAGCCGCCGATAAAGCCACGCGATTCGATGCCTACGACCTTGGTGACACCCTTGTCACGGTAAAGCTGAGAGAGATCCCAGCCGATGATGTGAAGTGCACGCGGATCCTTGAATGCGGTAGTGAGGTCTTTGAACACGATGCCCTTGGTGGGGAAATCGATAACGTCGCGGATTTTTGACTTAATGTATTCCATGTTTTTAAATTTATTGATTTCAGATAGTTATGCGGATTTTGTTCCACGTGGAACAAAGCGTTTATCTATTCAGCAACAAAAGCAAAATATTTACGTCGCTTGGCGAAATGCCCGGAATGCGCGAAGCCTGACCGATCGTGGCAGGGCGGATGCGATCGAGTTTCTGACGGGCTTCGGTGGAGAGCGCCTTCAGAGAGAGGAAGTCAAAAGCAGTGGGGATGCGGACATCCTCGAGGCGGTGGAGTTTCTCGGCATTGGCGCGCTCGCGCTCGATATAGCCGCTGTACTTTATAAGAATCTCGGCGCACTCGACAATCTCATCACGACGGACCACGGGAAGCGTCTCAATAAAATCACGCAACTCCGGGATCGACTCGGCAAGCAAGGCGATATTGAGTTGCGGACGGCTGATAAGGTCGACGAGCTTCACCGACTGTGACAGCGGAGAGGAGCCAACACGATGGAGCAGACCATCGACCTGCGCGGCCCTGACAGTGTATGAGCGGGCAAAATCGATCAGCGCATTGCGCCAGCGGCGCTTTTCCTCCATAAGACGGAATCGGTCCTCATCTGCCAGGCCGATTGAATAACCGAGCGGCGTGAGGCGCATGTCGGCATCGTCCTGACGGAGCAAGATGCGATACTCGGCACGCGAAGTAAACATGCGGTATGGCTCGTCGACACCCTTGGTAACAAGATCGTCGATAAGCACGCCGATGTATGCCTGGTCGCGCGACAGCACTATCTGTTCGCGTCCCTGCACCGACAGTGCGGCATTAACGCCGGCCACGAGTCCCTGGCCGGCTGCTTCCTCATATCCGGTGGTACCATTGATCTGCCCGGCGAAATAAAGTCCGCTGATCAGCTTGGTCTCAAGAGTGTGATTGAGCTGTGTGGGATCGAAAAAGTCGTACTCGATTGCGTAGCCGGGGCGGTAAATCTGCACATCGGCCAGTGCAGGTATGGTATGGAGGGCATCAATCTGCACTTGCAGGGGAAGCGATGAGGAGAAGCCGTTGAGATAGAACTCGACGGTTGTTTCGCCTTCGGGTTCGAGGAAGAGCTGATGCTCATTTTTCTCGGCAAAGGTCACTATCTTTGTTTCGATCGAGGGGCAGTAGCGCGGACCGATACTTTGGATCTGGCCATTGTATAGCGGAGAATCAGGAAGGCCGGCACGCAGGATGTCATGAGTGGCAGCATTGGTGTAGGTGATATAGCAATCGCGCTGCTTAAGCGGGCTCTCCACTCCGGGAATGTAAGAGAAGAGGCTGCGCACGGGATCGCCCGACTGAGGCACTGTAAGATCGAAATGAATCGTACGACCGTCAATGCGGACGGGGGTGCCTGTCTTCATACGGTCAGTAGCGAAACCGAGTTCGCGCAGTTGCTCTGTAAGACCGTGCACAGCGGGCTCGGCGACGCGGCCTCCCTCCACCATCGTGCGTCCGATATGCATCAGACCGTTTAGGAAGGTGCCATTGGTAAGCACGACCTTCGGCGCACGGAACACGGCACCCTCGGCAGTGGCGACACCGCACACCTTGCCGTTCTCGACGAGCAGGCGGTTGGCATTGCCCTGCCAAATGCTGAGGCCGGGGGTAGTTTCGAGAGTCTCGCGCCACAACTGCGAGTATTTGGTTCGATCGATCTGCGCGCGGGGACTCCACATTGCCGGGCCCTTGGACCGGTTGAGCATGCGGAACTGTATGGCTGTGCGGTCGGCGATGATTCCCATCATACCGCCCATTGCGTCGATTTCCCTGACTATCTGTCCCTTTGCGATGCCGCCGATTGCCGGATTGCAACTCATCTGCGCGATATTATGCATATCGAGCGTGACAAGAAGGGTCGACGCACCAAGGCGCGCGGCTGCCGAGGCAGCCTCACAGCCGGCATGGCCGGCACCGACAACGATTACGTCATAATCAAACTTCATTGCAGATTACCGGAAATATTAAAAGCTTGTTTAAAGTTTATCAGAAATAAGCGCAAGTGCCTCGTTTTCATGGGTTTCCATGATTTCACGTTCGCCGGGACCTTTGTCGTTTATACCGCAGAGATGGAGCACGCCATGCACGATAACACGGTGCAGCTCACGCCAATACGGTTCGCCGACCGCCTCTGCATTGGTGCGCACGGTGTCAAGCGATATGAACATGTCGCCACCGATCATCTTACCCCGGGTGGTATCAAAGGTAATGATGTCGGTAAAATAATCATGATTGAGGAACTGACGGTTGACATTGAGAATCTCGGGGTCGTCGCAGAAAATATACGACAACTCGCCGACTATCCTGCCGTGGTTGTGTGCCACTTGGACAATCCAGCGCTCGACCATGTCAAAATCCAGCCCGGGCATGTCGACGCCGCGGGTAAGCCACTGAAATGAATTAATCATCGATTGCTTATTAGAGCACAAAGTTAGAAATTTTTTGGCTAAAAAGCAAATTCGGGGTCTGGCGCCAAAATCCTACTCTAAATCATCAGAGGATTCGGACAGTCAAAATCGCATTTAGCAAATTAAAAATCAACATTTTATCCTTATATTATAGCCGCGGAGAATTGAATATTTGAAAATTTACGGACAGATGGAGAGGAATTTCGGCAGGATTTTAATTAAATTTGCACGCGAAAGTCATACCTCTCCCCTACCCTACCCCGATGAAACAAACGACAAGCGAAAAATGGAAGCAAGTACTCGCCGATGTGGCGAGGCCCGAAAAGGTGAAGATATTGCAAAGCTTTTTCAAGACCGGCCCGGGTGAATACGCCGAGGGCGATGTGATGATCGGCATAACCGTCCCCGACAACCGGGCAGTGGCCCGCGAATTTGCCGAAGCCGACGATGCGACCATCGCCGACATGCTCCGCTCGCCTGTCCACGAGCACCGGCTGTCGGGACTTCTCGCAATGGTGCACGCTTATGAGCGCAGCAAGGACCCGGCGCGCCGCGCACATATAATAGATATGTATCTGGCGAACGCCGACCGATGCAACAACTGGGACCTTGTGGACCTTTCGGCGCCCAAAATGCTCGGGCCCGAACTGGCCGCCGGCCGTTGCCTCGACCGACATGCCGAACTGTCGGCAGCCGAATCGATGTGGCGGCGTCGCATAGCCATCGTGAGCACACTCCACCTTGTGATGAAGCACCGGCGCACATTCGAGGCTGTCGCCGAGTGCGACCGTCACGTATCCGATGCCGAGCCGCTAATTCATAAAGCCGTGGGCTGGGTGATGCGCGAGGTTGGCAAAAAAGACCTCGGCGCCCTACTCGACTGGCTCGACCGTAACATCGGCCGCATGAGCGCCACCACTCTGAGTTACGCCACCGAAAAGCTCGACAAATACGAGCGCCGCGCCTGGCAGCTCCGCCGCCGTGAAGCCCGCCAATAGGACTTTCAATCGCACACGGATGTCTAACAATGCGAAGCCGCCTGCCGGGGATGACCGGGCAGGCGGTGTGGCTTGTGTTTTTGTATAGTTATGTAGTAAGTCTTATCGTTGAAGCGAAAAATCAGGGGGGGGGGAGATCAGCGGTAGTCGGCGAAGCGCTCCTGGAGTTTCTTGCGGGCGAAGAAGATGCGGCTCTTTACGGTGCCGAGGGGGAGGTTCATGTGTTCGGCGATCTCGTTGTATTTATAGCCGGCCACGTGCATCGAGAA
>JAGANS010000083.1 GCA_017624155.1 Muribaculaceae bacterium
GCCCCACTGCTGGCGCGCGAGGCGGCGATAGTTGTTGTAGCGCCACATGGCATTGGCCTTGGCGGCTGCGAAGAGTTCGGCAGCCTCGGCGGGATACTGCTTCTGTACCGATGCGTAGCGTACCTCGCCCTTGAGGAAATCATCAAACTTGTCCCAGTCGGGCTCTTTCGAGTCGAGGGTGAAGGGGTTCTGACCCTGGAGTTCGAGGGCGGGGTTGTAGCGCCACAGGTGCCAGTAGCCACATTCTACGGCGCGCTGTTCCTCGGCCTGACTGTGACCCATGCCTGCGCGCAGGCCGTGGTTGATACAGGGCGAGTAGGCGATGATCAGCGAGGGACCGTCGTATGCCTCGGCTTCGCGGATGGCCTTGAGGGTCTGAGCGTTGTCGGCGCCCATGGCCACCTGTGCGCAATATACATAGCCGTAGGTCGAGGCGATGAGGCCGAGGTCCTTCTTGCGCACGCGCTTGCCGGCGGCGGCAAACTTGGCGATAGCGCCCACAGGTGTGGCCTTGGAGGCCTGACCGCCCGTGTTGGAGTATACCTCGGTGTCGAGGACGAGCACGTTGACATTCTTGCCCGATGCGAGCACGTGGTCAAGACCGCCGAAACCGATGTCGTAGGCGGCGCCGTCGCCGGCGATGATCCACTGGCTGCGGGCCATGATATAGCCCTTGAGGTCGAGCAGTGCCTTGCAGTTGTCGCAGCCGCAGGCCTCGCACAGGGGCACGAGCTTCTCGGCTACCTCGCGGGTCGAGGCGGCGTTGTCGGGAGCGGCGAGCCACTGGTTGGCCAGTGCCTTGATTTCATCGCTGCACTTGGGGCACTCGGTGATTTTCTTCATGATTTCGGCTACGCGGGCGCGCACCTTCTCGGTGGCGATCTTCATGCCGAGGCCGAATTCTGCGAAGTCCTCGAAGAGCGAGTTGGCCCATGCGGGTCCATAGCCCTTCTTGTCGGTGCAATAGGGGGTCGAGGGAACAGAACCCGAGTAGATCGACGAGCAGCCGGTAGCGTTGGCCACCATCTCGTGGTCGCCGAAGAGCTGCGAGATGAGTTTCACGTAGGGTGTCTCGCCGCAGCCCGAGCATGCGCCCGAGAACTCGAACATCGGGGTGGCGAACTGGCTGTTCTTCACAGTCTGCTGCACGTCCATCAGGTGAGCCTTCGAGGCAACGTCGGCGGTGCAGTAGTCCCATTCCTTCTGTACCTCGAGCTGGGTTTCGAGGGGCTTCATCTGCAGAGCCTTCACGCCCTTCTTGCCGGGACATACGTCCACGCAGTTGCCGCAGCCGAGACAGTCGAGCACGTCGACAGCCTGCAGGAAGCGCATGCCTGTGAATGTCTTGCCGATAGCGGGGATGGTATCGTTTTCGCCGAATGGAGCTGCTGCCATCTCGGCCTCGTCGAGCACGAACGGGCGGATCGAGGCGTGAGGACATACATATGCGCACTTGTTGCACTGTATGCAGTTCTCGGCGTTCCATTCGGGTACGAAGGCGGCCACGCCGCGCTTCTCATAGCGGGCTGTGCCCTGCTGCCAGGTGCCGTCGGGGATAGCCTCGAAGGCCGATACCTTGAGCAGGTCGCCGTCCTGGGCGTTGATGGGACGTACGATATCGTTGATGAATGCCGGATCATTGTTGGGCTGTGCGGGATCATCGGGGAGCTGAGCCCAGGCGGGGTCAACCTCCAGGCGGTGGTATTCGCCGCCGCGGTCGACGGCCGCATAGTTCTTGTCCACGACATCCTGGCCCTTCTTGCCGTAGCTCTTCACGATGAACTTCTTCATCTGCTCAACGGCAAGATCCACGGGGATCACCTCGGTGATGCGGAAGAATGCACTCTGCAGGATAGTGTTGGTGCGGTTGCCGAGGCCGATCTCCTGAGCTATCTTTGTGGCGTTGATATAATATACTGTGATGTTGTGCTCGGCGAAGTAGCGCTTTACCTTGTTGGGCAGGTTGGCTGCCAGTTCCTCGCCCTCCCAGATGGTGTTGAGCAAGAATGTGCCGCCGTCGCGCAGACCGCGGGTCACGTCATACATGTGCAGGTATGCCTGCACATGGCATGCCACGAAATTGGGCGTGTTCACCAGATAGGTCGAGCGGATAGGCTCGTCGCCGAAGCGCAGGTGCGAGCAGGTGAAGCCGCCCGACTTCTTCGAGTCGTAGGCGAAATATGCCTGGCAATACTTGTCGGTATTGTCGCCGATGATCTTCACCGAATTCTTATTGGCGCCCACTGTGCCGTCGGCGCCCAGACCGTAGAACTTGGCCTCGTAGGTGCCTTCTCCGCCCAGGGCCATCTCGGCCTTGGCGGGGAGCGAGGTGAATGTCACGTCGTCCACGATGCCCACGGTGAACTTGTCCTTGGGCATAGGCAGGGCGAGGTTCTCATATATGCCGATGATCATGGCCGGAGTGGTGTCCTTCGAGGCCAGTCCATAGCGGCCGCCTACGATGAGCGGAGCATTCTCCTTGCCGTAGAAGGCTTCCTTCACGTCAAGATACAGGGGCTCGCCGTTGGCGCCGGGTTCCTTGGTGCGGTCGAGCACGGCGATGCGCTTGCAGGTGGCGGGGATGGCGGCCATGAGGTGCTTCACCGAGAAGGGGCGGTACAGGTGCACGCTCACCAGGCCCACCTTCTCGCCCTTGGCGGTCAGATAGTCGATGGCTTCCTGTGCGGCCTGGGTTACCGAACCCATGGCGATTATCACGCGGTCGGCGTCAGCGGCGCCGTAGTAGTTGAACAGATGATATTCACGGCCTGTGATCTTCGAGATCTCGGCCATATAGTTCTCCACGATTTCGGGGACTGCCTCATAGTGACGGTTGCAGGCCTCGCGGTGCTGGAAGAATACGTCGCCGTTCTCGGCCATGCCGCGGGCCACCGGAGCCTGCGGTGTAAGGGCGCGCGAGCGGAAGCGGGCCAGGGCCTCGCGGTCGAGCAGCGGCTCAAGGTCTTCCTGATCGAGCTGCTCGATTTTCTGTATCTCGTGCGAGGTGCGGAAGCCGTCGAAGAAGTTCACGAACGGAACACTCGACTTGATCGTCGACAGATGGGCCACGCCGGCCAGATCCATAACCTCCTGCACCGAGCCTTCGGCCAGCATGGCAAAGCCGGTCTGGCGCACCGACATCACGTCCTGATGGTCGCCGAAGATCGACAGAGCGTGCGATGCAAGCGTGCGCGCCGATACATGGAATACCGTCGGCAGCAGCTCGCCGGCTATCTTGTACATGTTGGGAATCATCAGCAGCAGACCCTGCGATGCTGTATAAGTGGTGGTGAGGGCGCCTGCCTGCAATGACCCGTGTACCGCACCGGCCGCACCGCCTTCCGACTGCATTTCCTGCACCAGAACGGTCTCGCCAAAGATGTTTTTGCGACCTGCGGCAGCCCATTCGTCCACATACTCGGCCATCGTCGACGACGGAGTGATGGGATAGATGGCGGCAACCTCCGAGAACATATAGCTCACATGGGCGGCTGCCTGATTGCCATCGCAAGTCAGGAATTTCTTATCCTTACTCATAGTTCAATATGTGTTTAATACTAAATTTCGTTTTATGAGGATTTTTCCGGCTACAAAGTTACGAATTTTTAACGACGCGAGGGGTCAAAATTGTTTAAAAATAGTTGTAACTATAATCACAGATGCTTAATTATTGTGTTTTTCCCCGTCAGACAAGTCTGACAAGTCCGACTCGTCCGACATGTCATAGATCCCTTTTTTGCAGATGTTACAACAATTTTTACGTCCGCCTATTGCGTATATAATATATGTGTCGTAACTTTGAACCCCATTTTTAAAACCTCAGCTAATATCAACCGATCGAATGAATATACGTCACATACTCATGGCTGCCATGATCTCGGGCAGCGCCATGTCGGCGGCTGCCGCCGAGCCTGCCGGCTACTATTCCTCATGCGAGGGCAAGGCCGGCAAAGCCCTCCTTCAGCAACTTGAATCGGTCGTCGGCCCACATACCACCGTCAGCTACAAAGGTCTTCTCGATCTCTACAAATCGAGCGACGCCCGTCCCGACGGCACCGTTTGGGACATGTACTCCACCAAGCGATTCTCCTTCGGAAACACCTGCGGCAACTACAAGAAGGTAGGCGACTGCTACAACCGCGAGCACTCCTTCCCCAAGAGCTGGTTCAACGACGCCTCCCCTATGTACAGCGAGGCCTTCCATATCTACCCCACCGACGGCAAGGTCAACGGCCAGCGCAGCAACTATCCCTACGGCGAGTGCGCCTCGGGCACAACACTCCCCGGCAGCGGCTCTGTCAAGGCCCTCGGCAAGCTCGGCCGATGCACATTCCCGGGATACTCGGGCACAGTCTTCGAGCCCGACGACGAGTATAAGGGCGACTTCGCCCGCTCATACTTCTACATGTGTGCGGCCTACAACTCCCGCTTCGGCACATGGAAGTCCGACATGCTCGCCGGCAACAGCTACCCCGGCTTCACCTCCTGGGCCATCAACCTTCTGCTCAAATGGCACCGTCAGGATCCCGTCAGCCAAAAGGAACTCGACCGCCAGGAAGCCGTATACGGCCGCCAGCGCAACCGCAACCCCTTCATCGACCATCCCGACCTCGCCGAGCACATCTGGGGCGACCGTCAGTCGCAGCCCTGGAGCGCCTCCGGCATCCCCGACCCCGAGCTGATACTCCCCGTCGCCGGATCCACCGTCAATATCGGCACCACCGTTGCCGGGGTGGCACGCTCCGCTCAGGTCACAGTCCGCGGCACTGCCCTCGAAGCCGCAGTCACCCTCGCCACATCCGGGCAGGGCTTTACAGTAAGCCCCGCCACCATCTCCCGCTCCCAGGCACAGGCTGCCGACGGTTATGTCGCCACAGTAACATACACCGGCTCACAGGCCGGCTCATTCACCGGCACTCTCACCCTCGCCAGCGGCGCCATATCGCGTAGCGTCACCCTCACCGCAACGGTAGTCGACAACCTCCCCGCCGGCCCCGTCACCGGACTCGGCGACCGCTCCTTCGCTGCCACATGGAGCTACGTCGGCGACGCCGATGCCCGCGGAGAGTACACCCTCGACGTCCGCCACGACGGCATCTCCCTCGATGGCTACCCCATGTCTGTCAAGGCCACCGACGAGCGTTTTGTGGTCGAAGACCTCGAGCCCCTCACCTCTTATACATATATAGTACGCTCCGCACATCTCGTCTCCGATGAGATCACCGTCACCACGCTCGCCCCCCAGCCACTCGTAGAACTTCTCTTCGACGGCGACCTCCGCTTCACATCTCTCGTCGGCGAGCCCTCCGAGGCTGCCGAGCTCCTAATGCTCGTCGAGAACATCGACACCGACATCACACTTTCTGTCGCCGAGCCATTCGAACTATCCTCCGACAAATCCACCTGGACACGCACCCTCGTCCTCGATCCCGAGGAAGACCGCTTCTACCTCCGCATGAACTCCTCCTCCGCCGGCACATTCCACGGCACAATCAAGGTCACCGCCGGCGAATACACCTCCGACGATGCCGACTTTGAGGGCACAGCCGTCGCTGCCGTCAAGTTCCACGAAGATTTCGAGGCCGATGCCAAGGGCTGCGGCACATACAACGGCTGCACATTCCGTGGCAACGCCTCTACGTGGAACTTCACCGACGCCGGCATATGGTCTTCCGACAAGGCCAACACCGGCGATCAGGCCGTACGCCTCGGTAAGACCGCCACATCCTCCATCGAGATGATCGACGACAACCCCGCCGGCTTCGGCACCGTCACCGTATGGACAACACAGTTCGGCTCCGACGGCGAGAGCACCTATCAGCTCGAATACTCCGCCGACGAGGGCGCCACATGGCAATCTGCCGGCACCGGCAAGGTCGACTCCAAGACCTACACCATGCAGACCTTCACCGTCAACTGTCCCGGCCCCTCGCGCATCCGCATCCGCCAGACAGCCGGCAAGCGATTCAACCTCGACGATATCGAGGCCACAGCCTACACCTCATCCCTCGTGCCCGACTTCGCCGAAGACTACCACCGCTGGGATGCCTACGCCCGAGGCGGCCGGCTGATTATTGAAACAGCCGAGCCCGTCACCGTCCGCGTCTACGCCATCGACGGCACCGAGATCTACCTCGGCCGAGTCAGCGGCAGCGCCGAGCTAAGTCTCCCCGCAGCCCTCTACATCGTCGCCGTCGACGACTTCGCCCGCCGCGTCCTCGTCAAATAGACACATTAATAATATATAGCGATAAGACAGTCAAGGCCTCGCCCCCGGCGAGGCCTTTCCCATAATGTAATTACACACTTATAAGATTTATAAAAATTATAGGAATTATAAGAATTATCCCTCCACCCGCGCGTCCGCGCCTCCGCCGGATGGCCCCGCCGCCCGGTTTTTGTCCCCTGCGCGCGGGGCTTGCCCCGTCGATCCCCGCCGCCGTTACTCATTTTTGCCCTAAAAATGATTTTTTTGACTTTTTTAATATTTTCTTCTCATTTTTTTTTGCTTTTCTAAAAATTTGCTCTAACTTTGCCACTGAAAACTTTTTTAACAGTATAAACCCTCTCTTAAACGATTCATTAACTTAATTTAAACAAACCAATTAATATTTACAACAATTAAACAACTATAATCAATCAATATGATATCACGGCGGCAAACGCACAATAACTTTACTCCTCTTTCGGTTCATACAGTGGACTTTTGCCATTGTGTGCTTTGTGGTGTAATTATTACCTCTTCTCCCGGTTGCTGCTGACTTAATCTTCGATACCTTAAATAATTACCTATTATCTAAACCATTGCATTATGAAAAAACAAATCGCTTTGTTTTCTGCGTTATGCCTTGCTCTCGGCACGCCGGCAGTCTACGACAGTCTGCCCGCAGTCGGTTTCACGGCTCAGGCGCAAACATCAAAGGCCACCGGTACCGTCGTTGACGAAAACGGTGAGCCGATGATCGGTGTATCGGTTGTAGTGAAGGGTGCTAAAAATGGTGTTACCACCGACCTCGACGGTAATTTCACCATTCAGGCCAATCCCGGATCTACTCTCGTGTTCAGCTATGTAGGCTATGCTTCCAAGGAAGCCAAATTCACCGGTGCTCCCATCTCGGTTAAGCTCGAGCCCAGCACCGAAGTCCTCAGCGACGTCGTTGTCGTTGGTTACGGCACACAGCGCCGCGAGCACCTCACCGGTGCCGTGTCGTCGATCGACGTTGCCAAGACTCTCGAAGGCCGTCAGATCCCTGACGTAGGCCGTGGCCTTCAGGGTACCACCCCGGGTCTTAACGTGGTGCTCCCCAACGGTGAAATCGGTTCTGACCCCACAATCCGCATCCGTGGTCAGGTCGCTTCGCTCAACGGTTCTGCTAATCCTCTTATCCTCCTTGATAACGTCGAGATCCCCTCGATTCAGATGGTGAACCCCGACGATATCGAATCTATTTCTGTACTTAAGGATGCCGCCGCTGCTTCGATTTACGGTTCTAAGGCTGCATTCGGTGTTATTCTTATCCAGACCAAGAAAGGCGCCAAGACCGACCGCGTAGACGTTAGCTATTCGGGCAACTTCGCTTGGCAGCGTATTTCTAAGGATATGGAAATGGCAACCATCGACGGCTCGCAGTATCGTCTTGATGAGCTCCGTCGCCGTGGCGGTACAGTCAGCGGTGCTTTCTGGTATGTTACCGAAGAAGGCGTAGCCCGTCAGCGCGAATGGCTCGAAAAGTACGATGGCAAGATTGGCGTGGACGATCCCTTCGTCTATGGTCGTGACTGGTTTGTTAACAGCGATGGTCGCAAAATCTTCATCCGTCCTTACGATCCGTACGATTACATGATTCGCGACTGGGCCCCCTCTATGACCCACAATGTTTCTGTAAACGGTAAGTCGGGCAAGACCTCCTTCAACATCGGTCTCGGTTACCTCGATCAGAACGGCCTTATCAAGCCTTCTAAGGTTGACGATTATCGCCGTTACAATGCATCGGCCAACATCACCACCGAGCTCAACAAGTGGATCACCCTCCGCGCCGGTCTTAAGTATTCGTACCGCAACAAGCGCTATGGTTACTCCACCAACTCAACCACTGCCGACCCCTGGCTGTATCTCTATCGTTGGGATGCATACGCACCTCACGGATATGATGAGAATGGCCACCTCATGCAGTCGCCTTCTACCGAAATGAAGCTGGCCAACACAGCCAACAAGGAAGATGACTACCTGAGCGTTAACGCAGGTTTCACCCTCAATCTTACCGACAACTGGCATGTAAACCTCGACTACACCTACGCTTCTGAGGACCAGCACTGGAATAAGCCCGGTACTAAGTTCTTCATGGCTACAACATGGTATTCGCCCGTTGCCCGTAACGATGCAAGCGGCAATCCCGTTTATGTAAACCACGCAGGCGAAGTTTGCTCGGCCAGTGACCCCGAAGCCCAGCGCGCTTATGACCTCAACTACTACCAGTACACCGCCGACGGTGCCGGTATCGACCACATCCGCCGCGAATCCACCCACGCCAAGCGTCACACTCTCAACGTGACTATGGACTACAACTGGGATATCAATGAGAACAACAATCTCAAGGCCATGATCGGTCTTAACCGTACTGACTGGGAATCCAAGCAGCACTGGTCGCAGATCACCAACCTTACCGATATCGCTAATCCTTCGTTCGACAAGACCCGCGGCACACAGACTGCCTCCGGTAACGATTACTGGGATGGCCAGCTCGGTCTCTTTGCTCGTGTCAACTATGCTCTCTTCGACAAGTACCTCCTCGAGGCCAACATCCGTTACGACGGTTCTTCCAAGTTCCCCGACGGCATGAAGTGGCGTGCCTTCCCCTCCGTATCCGGTGGCTGGCGTATCGATCAGGAATCCTTCATGAAGTGGGCTCAGCCCGCCCTCTCCAATGCCAAGATCCGTGCATCTTGGGGTCGTATCGGTGACCAGTCGGTTAGCTCTTCGCTCTACATTCCCACAATGGCACAAGGCTTCGGCTCTTGGATCGACGGTGGCGCAAAGGCTACTTATGTAGGTGCACCCTCCGCTGTTTATCCCGAAGTTACCTGGCAGGATATCGAAACTACCAACGTAGGTCTTGACGCCCGCTTCTTCAACAACGAATTCGGCGTATCGTTCGACTGGTACCAGCGTAACACCAAGAATATGCTTATCCCCATGGAAGGTGTACCCTTGACTTTCGGTACCTCCGCTCCTACCGGCAACTTCGGTGACCTCCGCACCCGCGGTTGGGAACTTGCCCTCGACTACAACCACTCCTTCAACAAGGATCTCTCGATCAACGCTACTTTCACCCTCTCCGATGCTAAGACCACAATCACACGCTATGGCACAACCCGTGTCAACAGCGGCTGGTACGAAGGTAAGGAATACGGTGAAATCTGGGGCTATGAATTCGATCGCCTCTACACTAAGGACGACTTCGTTTACAATGCTGACGGCACACCCGTACAGGTTTGGGCATATCGCGGTAAAGAAGTTCCCGAAGGCACTTCCGGCGCCAAGCTTATGAACAAGCTCTCTGATCCCAACGGTGTATATCAGGACTACTTCCAGCCCAGCAACACCGTCCTCTTCGGCCCCGGCGACATCAAGTATGTTGATATCAACGGTGACGGTGAATTCTATGTCGGCAACCGCACAATGATCGAACTCAACGGCAACTACTTCGTTAAGGGTGATCCCGGTTACGAAGCTGCTCTCGCTGATCCGAAGCACAAGGCTGTCGCAGCAGGTACAGTTGAGAACCCCGGCGACCAGAAGAAGATCGGTAACTCTACTCCTCGCTTCGAATATGGTATCCGCCTCGGCGTGAACTTCAAGGGCTTCGACTTCTCTATCTTCGGTCAGGGCATCGGCAAGCGTAAGATCTGGGGTCAGGGCTTCCTCGCTCTCCCGGGCTTCAACACCGGTGACGGTGCCATGCCTCAGGCTATCGCAGGCGACTACTGGACAGAAGACAACACCGACGCTTACTATCCCCGTCCTTACAACCTTGGCGGCAGCAACTCGGGCGGCCTCTTCCAGGTTACAGACCACTATCTGCTCAACATGGCTTACTTCCGCATCAAGAACATTACCCTCGGTTATACTCTCCCGTACAACCTCACCAAGAAGGTCATGATCAACAAGTGCCGCTTCTATGTTGCAGCCGAGAACTTCTTCACCTTCGACAAGCTCCGCGGTCTGCCTATCGATCCCGAAGTTGTATCAGGTGTATCGATGTGGAACTCTTCCAACTACAACAGCGGCCGCACCGGTGTAGGTACTCCTGCTATGAAGAACATCAACTTCGGTATTCAGCTTAACTTCTAATATCAAGAGAATACAAATTATGAAAAAATATATATTACTTTCGGCCGTTGCGCTCGGCATGTCTCTTGCTTCCTGCGATGAGATCCTCGATCGCCCGCAGCTCAATACTCCGACCGATCAGACATTCTGGAATACAGAAACCGATCTTCGTCTGTATGCCAACGAAGTCTACCCCTACTACTTCATCGGTTACAACTCCGGTTGGGGTAGCACAGGTACTGTCGTACGCGGTATCACATTCAGCGACGACTTCACTACCACCGGTACACAGTCAGGCTTTATCTCAAGCGTGCCCAGCTCGCTCGGCAGCACTGCTTACGAGAACTACCTCAGCCAGACCGGCGGTCAGAGCTGGGACTTCGGTCTCGTCCGCAAGATGAACATAATGCTCGACCGCATGGAAGAGCGTATGACCGATAAGCTCTCTGCTGAAGAGTTCGCTCACTGGAAGGCCGTTGCCGAGTTCTTCAAGGGCGTTGAATACTGCCGCCTCGTTTGCTCCTTCGGCGATGTTCCTTACTTTGAACACGAAGTAGCCGCTACCGACACGGAGCAGCTCTACAAGGATCGCGATCCCCGTAACACCGTTATGGACAAGGTATACGATCTCTTCAAGGACGTTATGGCAAACATACGCGTCAACGACGGTGCAAACCGCCTCAACCGCTATGTTGCTGCCGGCTTCATCTCTCGCTGGATGCTCTTCGAGGGCACATGGCAGAAGTATCACCTTAACGATGCTGCCCGTGCCAAGAAGTTCTTGGAATTCGCAGTTGAATGCGGCGATTACGTAATCAACAGCGGTAAGTACTCGATCGCTACTGCTATGCCCGATCTCTTCGGCGCACAGAACCTCGCAGGCAACGCAGAGTGCCTCCTTTACCGTCACTATGACGATGCTCTCGCAGTCCGCCACTGCATCGCTTCTTACTGCAACGGTAAGGAATCCCAGCCCGCAGTCGTTAACCTCGACTTCCTCCGCTCGGTTATCTGCAACGACGGCAAGCCCTATAAGAAATCTTCTGTAGAAGGTGCCAACAGCTTCGAGCTCCGCACATTCGCCAAGAGCCGTGACCCGCGCTTCGAATCCTGCTTCGACGACGCTGCCAACCGTAACTCAGCTACTTACATCTACGGCCGCAAGTTCATCGACCGCGCTGCCTATGAACGTAAGGATGGTGACACCAACCCCCTCTACGAGTCGGTTACCAACACCAACGACGCTCCTATCATGCGCTACGGCGAAGTTCTTATCAACTGGATTGAAGCCAAGGCCGAACTCGCTACCGTAGGTGGTACTGCTGTTACCCAGGATGACATTAACAAGTCAATCAACGCTCTCCGTGCCCGTCCTCTTGATGCTACCGCTATCGCCAAGGGCCTCAAGCAGACAGCTCCCATGCAGCTCACCGATATTACTGCTGATTTCGATCCCGACCGTGATGCAGACGTTTCTCCTCTCCTGTGGGAAATCCGCCGCGAACGTCGTCTCGAACTCGTGTACGAGCCCAGCCGTATTATCGACCTCCGTCGTTGGAAGAAACTCGACTACATGGACAACAAGAAGAACCCCGACACCATGCTCGGTTGCTGGGTTGACTTCAACAACTGTCAGTATGATCGTGCTAACCCCACCATGAACCCCGTTCTCGGTGAAGCCGATATCGATGCTAAGAGGTCAGTTCAGAAGGAAGACGGTACAGTTGTCGTTTACAACGGTAACAACATTGCTGACATGAACGGTTTCTATGTTCCTCTGAACATCAAGCCCCGCTCGACATTCAGCGATCGCAACTACCTCTATCCTGTTGGTCAGACTCAGATCACCCAGTACGCTGAAAAGGGCTTCACCCTCACTCAGACTGAAGGCTGGCGTGACTAATTCAAAGCAGCATCTCATCTCGAGATAACACCCAAAAGGGGGAGAGCCATCAGGCTCTCCCCCTTTTTTCACTCCTCTCATCCCCATTGCAAATGGGGGCGTGCGCAGCCCGCCTCCATCTGCCCGTGCCGCAGGCAGGTGCACGCAGCTCGCCGGTTCCTCCGACTAACTCACTCGTGCCGCAGGCAGGTGCACGCAGCCAATCTCTCGTGTCCCACTCACCCGCCGTGCCGCAGGCAGGTGCGCGCAGCCAATCTCTCGTGTCCCACTCACCCGCCGTGCCGCAGGCAGGTGCGCGCAGCCCATCAGTTCACGCGCCCAACTCATCCGATAGCAAGTGAGGCGTGCGCAGCTCGCCGATTTACTCATAACCGAGCCCGTCGAGCCCGCAGGCGAGACGTGCTCGGACAGCCGCCCCCCAGGGTGAGGCGCCCGTAGGCCGCCGATTAAATCAACGGCGATACATTGCCATTTCAAAATTTAATGATTACCTTTGTGCATGAGTCATTTATCTCTTACATACCACTTGGTATTCGCCACCTGGAACAGGTATTCAACTATAAATATCGCGCATGAGCGGGAGTTATACAAATTCATATATGATTTCGCGACTCAGCGCGGTGCCAAAGTATGGCGTATAGGCGGCATGCCCGATCACGTACACCTGCTGCTTGACTTGCCGGATAACATCGCCCTGCGATCATTTGTCCGTTCTCTAAAAGCCGAGTCGAGTAAATTTATGCACGTTAATCCGCATTTTCCCGACTGGTATAAATGGTCAAAGGGTTATGGAGCATTTGTGGTTGAGAGTGACCGTCGGTCGGCAAGGATAGATTATATCCGCAATCAGAAAGCGCATCATGGTACAATGCCGTTTGTAGATGAATATCGTAATCTGTTGGCCGACTATGAAATGGAATCGGCAACATCCATATTGGGTGACGAAGAGACGCCGTTGATATAATCGGCGGCCTGCGGGCGCCATAGAATGAATTGTCCTTTAGTCCGCGTGCACCTGCGCCTGAAGGCTTCGGTGAACGCGGTTACGAGTAAATCGGCGGGCTACGCACGCCGGTAACGCTACTCTCCCGCTTGACCACCACCACGATTACACTGAAGAATTAGTCAGCCCGCCGATACGTCCGCCCAGTTCGCCCGTGCCGCAGGCAGTCGCGCACAGCCCATCAGCTCACGCTTCCAGTTCTCCCCGTGCCACAGGCAGGCGTGCGCAGCCCGCCGATTTACTCGTAGCCGAGCCCGTCGAGTCCGCAGGCGAGACGTGCTCGGACAGTCGCCCCC
>JAGANS010000084.1 GCA_017624155.1 Muribaculaceae bacterium
AGGCCGCCGATTAAACCAACAGCGAAACATTGCCATTTCAAAATTTATTTCTTATCTTTGTGGCAGAGTGAAACCTAAAACAAATTTTCTATGAAAAAATTCTACTTGTTGATGCTTGCGGCTGCGGCCTTGTCTGCGACGGCTACTGAGCCGGTCGAGCGTTGCGCCGACGGCAGTTTTGTGCCTGCCGCGCCATTGGCTGCCCGTACGCATGCCGCCGGGCCACAGAAAGCCGCACCGGCCGATGCGGCTGTCCATGTATGGAAATCGCTTGGCGTGTGTCAGTGGACCGATGATGTGCTTCCGGCGCTTTTCAAGGGCCTGCAACCCTATAAAGTTGACCTGGAGGTGGAGCAGGACGAGAATGATCCGGCTCTGTACCGTATCGTCGACCCGTACAGCCTGCGCAATCCGTATTACGATGAACTTGAGAGCCACCGTGCCGAGGGCGACAATGCTTCGGACCGATATATCATGATCGATGCCACCGACCCCGAGAATCTCATCATCGAGCCATCGTCGATCGGTCTTATGTACGACGGCGAGGAACTCTTTGTGGCATCATATTCTTACTACGAGAAAATCGGTGACATCGAAGCCGGATTTTGCGATACATACGGTCTGAAGGGCAAGCTGTCGAACGGTATATTCACCTTCCCCGGCGCACGGGCGATGTGGGTATCGACTGCATCACTCGATGCCCGCGGCAGCGGGTTCTATGGTAATCCCAACGGGGCCTTCCGCCTGGTGCTGCCCGATGCGAAGGATTATTCTCTGGAAATGCTCACCGCCGACTGGTGTGCCGACGATGAGGGCCGCATAGTGTTCTCGCCCTGGGGCGGCGACGATGTGGCCTATGTGAAGGCCGGCGTGGTGCGCTCGCTTTCCGATGAGGCGGCCCTGAAGGCCATCCGCGACTCGTCGAAGCAGTTTGTGTCGCGGCAGGGCGATTATCTCTCGGTCGACGGAGCATGGGGTCCAAATGAGAAGTTCTATATCGTGGGCTATGCCTACGATGCGGCAGGCACGCTGCAGGGCTACGACGTGAATATGTTCTATACCCCCGACCTGTCGGAGGGCTGGACTACACTCCCCGGCAAAGCACGCTTCACCGACTATATAGTGTCGAACATATATACCGATATCGACCTTGGCACCTATGAAGTGGAAGTGCAGGAGAATGACGCCCTGCCGGGATATTACCGTCTGGTAGACCCGTATGCCCGTGCGCCGTACAACACCCTGATGCCGGGCACTCACGGTGCTCACAGCCACTATCTGTATCTCGACGCGAGCGATCCCGACTGTGTGGTGCTCGAGGAGTCGCCCATCGGTATGGTGCTTAGCCAGGACGGTGCCATGCGTGTCACCTCCGACGCATACATACTGGTGCAGCAGGGCTTGCCCAAGGATGCCATCGCCTATGCCAAGGCCGCGGGTACGATGAAAGACGGGGTGATCACCTTCCCCGCCTCGTGCAAGATATATGCCGGATACAATACCGAGGGTATGGACTCGTGGTATTATTGCAACTATAAGACCGATGCATCGGGCAATGTGGTGGACGGCGACCTGCGTATCGACCTCAGCGCCGCCACTCAGGGCATAGCCGATGTGGAAGCCGAGAGCGATGCCGCGGTGCGCTATTTCAACCTTCAGGGTGTGGAGATAAGCGCTCCGGCCGCCGGAAGCACAGTGATACGCGTGTGCGGACGCAAGGCCGTGAAGGTGCGGATGTAAACGAGTCTCACGATCGCTATAATATGAGAGGGGGATGCGCCGCCGGCGCATCCCCCTCTGCTTGTAGGGTAGGGTGAGAACTTTATCGGACGGTGAGCTTGGCAACCTTGGCGCCGGCCTTTACGATGTAGGTGCCGGGGGCCACAGCAAGGCTGTCATGGCCTGTGCCTGCCGTCTGAGCTGCTACGCGGCCGTCGATACCGTAGACTGCGATGCCTGTGCCGTATACGCCGTCGACAGAGATGCCGCCGGCAATAGCGCTGATGCGAATGCCGTCAGCGGCTGCATCGGTCACGCCCATAAGCTCGGGAATGGCCTCGTTGGAGAACATCGATTCGCCGCGCTGGCGGTAGATGGTTGTGACGGTGTAGGCGTGTGAAGCGGCGTCGGGGAGGACGTCGGCGTATGTGGTAGTGCCTACAGTGGCCTCGTTGATGCGCTTGCCGTCACGGTACACGTTGTATCCTTCGACTTCAAGTACGGCATCGGCCGACGATGGTGTGAAGGTTACGTCGTCGATCATCAGTACGTATTGGTCGCGGCCTATATTGCGGATGGCAAAGTATCTGGCACCGGCGGGGAGCTGCACGAAATACTGCGTCCACTTCCATGGCACGTCGCTGAATGTCTTGAGCGAGGTGAAATCGGCCGGAGCCTTGCCGGTGGTGGAGTAGAGCACCTCTACGGTTTCAAGCGCGTCGGCGAGCATTGACTTGGCCCAGAAGGAGATTGTCTGCGAGCCGCCGTAGAGCATGGGTGAGATGGCCCAGTCGTCGCATCTGCGCGGGGTGTACTCGAGAGCCGCTCCGTCGGTCACGGCCATCGAACCGATGTACTGGTGGCCTCCATGAGCCTTGTAGAAGCCCGGATCGCTGAAATGCTGCACCATGGGGGCGTAGGTGTCGTCGAAGGCCCACCACGACTGCTGTGAGTCGGGCTGCGGAGCGTATTCGGGAAGATTAAAGAAGGAGAATCCGTAGATGCACTTGCCGTCGGCATCGATGAAGGTCCAGTCTTCAAGACCGGCAAGAGTCCATGCCGCTGCGCCTTCAAATCCTTCGGTGATCTCGTCGGCAAAGTCGGCGGTGAGGTCGGGCTGCGACCATGTGAGTGTCACGGCCTTGTTGTCCTCCTCGGTGAATGTGGCCTTGAGGTCGGTGACCGCAGGATAGTTGGGATAGATCGTCATGACTGTGAATGGCTCCGACTCGTTGTTGGCGAGTACGACGTCGGCCGTGTAGGCGGCCTTGACCGTGTATTCCACTGATTCAGGGGTGGCGACTGAGTGAACGGCAGGGAACACATAGGTGTCGCGGCCATCGGATGCCATGCCTGCGAATTCCTTGCTGTCGGCGAGTTCGCCGTCTGCGTAGAGCTCGAGTGTGAATGCCGAGGCGTCCTCAAGACCGAAGTTGCCGAAGTCGACGGTTATATTGGCCGAGTTGCCGGCCTTGACGCGTTCGGGAGCATTGACGGCCATGACGGCGATGTCGTGCGAGTTGCGGTCCATCACCTTGAAGTTGTCCATGTGGGTGTACTGGTATGTGTTGGCGGTACCCACAAGCTGTATCTGCACCACTTTGCCGGCATAGTCGGTGAGGGGAACCTCTACACGGTGCCACCCTTCGGTGCCGAAGTCGCTGAGTTTTACTGTCTTTACAGAGGTAAATACATTATGGATGCCTACCGAAACCTCGACGGTGTTGTCGTTGGGCAAGTTCACATCGTAATAATTGTTGAGGTAGAATGTGAGCATGGGATTCTCGGCGCCTGAAAGGTCGATAAGACCTGTCTTGAAGTAGGCTGTAGCCCCCTTGTACTGCGAGAACATGGCGAGCAGCCCGTTGTCGCCGTCCTGCGACTGCACTTCCTCGAATGTGGCATCCGTGGCGACATCCCAATATGAATATGAGTCGGAGCCGCCCTGTATGCAGTTGTATTCAAGGCTGAGGTCGGGGAACGAGTCTTCGTAGGGCAGGGCATACGGATCGCCGAGCGATACGTAGTCGGTGAGGTACCCCTCGGTATTCTCGCCGGCCTCAGTCTCGGCTGTAACGCCAAACTGGAAGAACATCTGCGGATTGTCTTCCTCAGGCACGAAGATCTGGAATGTGGTCTTGGTCTCCTTGAGTCCTGTGAGAATCTTCATGTCCTGACCGGTGACATTGGTATAGATGTTGTAGGTGACGTTGTCGGGGTTCAGAGGCTTGCCGTCGATATAGGTGGTGACGGGATCCCACTCGATAGTGACGTATCCGGCCTGGTCGGTGGAGTAGACGCGGGCCTGGCTGACGCGGCCGGGAAGGTTGATGCCCGAGTAGGCGGTGGCTGTGGCCTCGATGCCTGTGCCGCTCCAGTTGGTGGCTACGGCGCTGTAGGTGTGGTCGCCGAGGCGTACGTCGCGGTCGACATAATCTTCAAGACGGGCACCCGGTGCGGGATTTTCGTATGTGTGGATGAGGCGGCCGTCGCGCATCAGCTCGATCTTGTCGATCGATGACAGGGTGGAACCGCCCAGGTCGGTGAGCGGGGCGGTGAGCGACAGTGTGATCACCTGCTCGCCGTTGATGTCGGCGGTGGCGGTGAAGTCGGTCGGTGCCGCAGGAACGGTTGAGTCGAAGGCATCGCTGATGCTGAGGTCAGTAGCGAAGAGCCACCAGTTGCCGGCCTCGGTAATGGCGTGTATGCCGAGATACTGCGGCGCGGACGACTTGGAGTGTAAATGGCCCTTGAACTCGGTACGCTGCTCGACGGTGACTTCAGTGGCAGGAATCACGACTGTTTCCATCGATGCCGGGTCGGGATTCGGGCCCATGAGAACCTCAAACTTGCCGGGAAGCTCGCCGTTGTACACGTGGGCCTTGAGAGATACGGTGTAGTACTTGTCTGCGCCGAAGCTTATTGGCGGCGACATGAACCAGTCGTCAGCGTCAGCCTCGTCGGATGCCTGCGAGCGGATCTCGCCATAGTAGAAGTCCCATGTACGGCCGTCGTTGTTGGCATCGATTATTTTGAAGAAGTCCATCGACGAGGCATCCTCGAAGCTCTCGATATACGGCGGCTTGATGCTGCCGGTGACGATTGTGGCCGAGCGGCCTTCCTCCGAGGGAGTACCGTTGGCGATGGCGGTAACGCCGTAGGTGTAGGCTGCCAGCTCATCGCCGAGGCCCGAGTCCCATGCCGATGTATAGGTGGCATTCTCTTCGATTATCTTGCCGTCGGGATAACGCACCACGCGGTAGCTGACATTGGCTGTGAGCGGGCTGCCGTCGGCAGTGGTGGTAACGGCCTCCCATGTGATATTGATCGACGAGCCGTATGCCGTGGCGTTCACGACAGGCTGTGCCGGGGCGGCATATCCTACGGCGGCTGTGATCTTGGCGGCAGGACCGTCGCCGGCGCTGTTGCTTACAATGACCTTGAACTCGTATGTGCCGCGTTCCTTGACCTCGACGGGTACACTGATCTCGACATTGGTGTAAACACGGCCTGCGGCTATCTGTGTGCCGTTGGCGAGCACACGGTAGTCGAGATTGCCCGAGAGATCTGCGCCGCCGTATGTCTTGCCGGGAGCCTTGAAGGATATATTGCCCGAAAGACTGCCGGGGGCGAAGTTGGCTGCGAGCTCCGACACGGCTGCGGGAGCTGACGGGTCGGCGTCGGGCTCGGCCATATAGAGGCCGGTGACTACGACTCCGGCTGGGAAGTCGCGGAGCTTGGTCGCGGCGGCTGTGGCGGTATTCACTTCATAAAGCGAGCATACACCGTCGGCTGCCTGTGCGGAGAGATACATCATGCCTGTCGCAGTATTGAAAACCGACGATGCGTGTATGTATGGCACATAAGAGCCGTCGACGAGCGGTGTCACGCCCGTGTCGCCTGCTTTGGCCACAGAACCGTCAGCAGTCGATACGGTGTAGAGGGCCCCGGCGGCATCGATGGCATAAAGTATGCCCTCGGCATTAAATGCCGGTGCACCGAGTTGCATGGTCATGTCGGCTACCTTGGTGTATTCGATCATGGTGCTCTCGAGACCAAACGTGTATTTATTGAGCTGGAATCCGTCGCGATTGATATTTGCGCCGATGCCGAATATGCCGCCCCCGGCTATGTTGGGCGCGAATCCCGAGGTCATGAAATACTGGGCAGGCGACCCCGACAGATATACACTGCTGGCCGATGTCCAGTCATCGGTGTTGTAGGGGTACACATTGTTGCCTCCGTAGAAGGAGTGCGAATTGTTTAGCTCAGATACATAATATATTCCGTCGGCATAAAATCCGCCGCCTGTGGCTTTCTGTCCGGTGGGAGCGACGAGCTGGATATCGCCCGAGGACGAGATCGGAATCTTGTAGACACCGGTAGCGAACGCGGCATCGGTAGTGCTGTACACACTGCCGCACAGCACGGGGTCGGCCGCGTTGAGCTGCAACGTCACCGCACCGAGGCAGGTGATGGTCGCGAATAGAGTTTTGTTCATTTAGGAGATGTTAGGTAAGCAGGCAGAAGAATGTGAAATGAGGGACTGAAGAAACGGACGCATGTCCTGCCCACTTTAATGACATGAGCCAATCTCTTCATTTCGCAAATGTATTGAAAAAAACCGAGAAAGTAATGCAAGATTGTAAAAATGTGCTAAAAATGCTAAACTTTGGCACAAAAAAAGTCCCGCACACGGCGGGACTTTCAGTAACGGACAGATTTCCGTTATTTGCGGATGTATGCTTTTGTCGTCTTAGAGCGGCCATCGGTGTAGACTGTGCGGATGATGCAGAGGCCCGACGGCTCTGAAATTGCCATACCCTGAAGTGTGTAGTATTCAATACGTACAACCTCAGCGTCGGCCATTGCGTCGCTGATGCCGTCGGTGGTAACGTCGCCGGTTTCGAAACTATAAGTCACAAGGGCCGATTTTGTTACTTCGTCACGATTACGGTAGATCGTCTGAATGGAGTATGTCTTTATCGGTTCGAAGAAAAGGGCAAGATTATATTCTTCGGCATTGATAATCATGTAATCGGGGTCGGAATACTGATAGGGGATGTCGGATGTAACGGTGCCGTCGATTTCGAATTCCTGCAATACGCCGTCGAAGTATAGATTATAGAACAGTCTGTCGGTGTTGAGCGCTTGTCCGTCTATATCTGTGGCGAATATGTTGTATGTTGCCAAGCCCATACCCTCGCTGTCGTTATATGGCTCGGGACCCAGATCGTTGTCAAGTGGAATTTCGGGGGCGGAAGGTGTGCGGACAATGGCATCGACAGGTGTCATTACCATATCTGTGAGGCTGAATCCTAAAATGGGACGGCTGTTACCCTGATTTATGATAAGGATATCATCGGTTTTAAGCAATTCGCCGTCGTAGTGGAGTGTGGCTTTTTCAGTCCACGAGAGATTCTTGTTGTCGCCTTTTCCACCGTAAAAGTATGTGAAATAATCCTGAGTGAAACCCATGAACTGCCCTGAAGCGAGTTCGATATCACCCTGAGGATTTATTTCGCCGTGTACTACCTGCTTGTTTTCGTTTTCATTGAGGCCGACAAGCCATACGTCGGCTCCTTCAGCATCGCGATAAAGGGTTACGAGGACTGTTTTGCTATCACCGTTTTTATCAACGTAGGAGCAGGAGTATTCGGTTTCGGTGAGATCGGCATCGATGGGAAGTGATACCGGAGCGGTGTCCACAACCGAGAGTTCAAGTCCCACGAATGCGTAGCCCATATAGCTGCCGGCAGTGTTGGCCAGACCGATGCGGAACTCGTCCTCGTTGTCTGCCTCCGGCTTGATCTGTCTGAGAGTCCAGTTGTCCCAGATCATGCGCATGGTGTTGTCGGCCTCATAGGGTACATAAGTGGCGCCTGAAACAGAGCTTTCGCGGTGGAGAAGATTTATTGTTACCTCCATGCCGGTGGCATCATCCACGTAGACAGTCTGTGGAAAGTTGAAAACTACCACGCCGTCCTCTCCTTGTGTGCCTTTTATCCATGCGTCGCCCATCGGATAGTCATGGATAACATTGTGGAGGTATACATCTTTACCGTTTACTACCATATCGGTCTTGAAGCCGCAGTCCGAGCGAGTGAGTGCCGGCGAGGTGCCGTTGTAGAGCAGATAGGTGATCTCGGTAGAACCTGATACGGTGTCATAATAGGTCCCTTCGGGCTGTTCAGTGATGATGCCCTCAGCCATGGCGCTTAGCGCTAAGGTTGAGGCAGCGATCGAGAGTATTAGTTTTTTCATACGCTTAAGAAATAAGATCAGATGGTTAATAAAAAAGCAGAACTGTCGGGGGGATATTCTGGCAGCTCTGCTTTGTATGTTGAAGCTATTTTTGTATCACATATCCCACACCAGGTACATTGCGCCCCAGGTGAATCCGGCGCCGAATGCGGTGAGGACGAGTTTGTCGCCCTTGTGAAGCTTGTCCTTGTATTCGTCGAGGCACAGGGGGATTGATGCAGCCGATGTGTTGCCGTAGTGCTGTATGTTGACGAGCACCTTGTCGAGGGGGAACTTGGCCCGGTCGGCCACGGCCTCGATGATGCGGAGGTTGGCCTGATGGGGTATGAGGTAGTTCACATCATCGGCGGTGAGGTTGTTGCGCTTCATCACGTCGAGAGTCGATGTGAGCATGTCGGTGACAGCGTTCTTGTATACGTTGCGGCCGTCCTGGAAGAGGAAGTGCTTGCCGGCATCGAGAGTCTCCTGCGATGTGGGAAGCACAGAGCCGCCGGCCTCCATGAGCAGGTGGTCGCGGCCGCGGCCGTCGACGTGGAGCACTGCGTCGATGACACCCATGCCGGCTTCGTCGGTGGGCTCTACGAGCACGCAGGCGGCGCCGTCGCCGAAGAGAGGGCATGTGGCACGGTCCTGATAATTGACCATCGAGGACATCTTTTCGGTGCAGACAACGATGACCTTATTGTACAGGCCCGAGCGAATGTATGCGTTGGCGTCCTGCAGAGCTACGATAAAGCCGGCGCAGGCAGCCTGAATGTCGTATCCGTATGTATTTTTAAGGCCTGTGCCGTTGAGTATTACCGATGCCGTGGAGGGAAAGCGGTAGTCGGGGTTTGACGTGGCGCAGATGAGGAGGTCGACGGTGGCGGGGTCGATGTTGTATTGGGCCATCATCTTCTCGATGGCCTTGATGCCCATATATGAGGAGCCGGCGCCCTCCTTGTGGAGGATGCGGCGTTCCTTGATACCTACGCGGGTGGTGATCCATTCGTCGTTGGTGTCGACCATCTTCGACAGCATTTCGTTGTCGAGGATGTCGTCGGGGACGTAAGATGCGATGGCGGATATTCGTGCGCTGAGCATAGTGGGAGCTTTGTTTGAAATTGGTATGGTTGATAAGAGGGATGAGTGCAGACGGGCGGGCCGGATACACAAAGGATAATGAAAAACCGGTCCTTCGACGCTCCGCGCTTTGTCGCTCGAGCGACCGCTTGGGAGGGTTAAAGGAGGTTTTTCATCTCCGTAGGTCAGATTGACGGGCCAATTAGAGGGCGGCGTCTTTTACGATGGCCTGTTTGCCGCGATAGTAGCCACATTCGCCACATACGGTGTGGTAGATGTGCCATGCGCCGCAGTTGGGGCAGAGAGCGAGGGTGGGCTCGAGAGCCTTGTCGTGGGTGCGACGTTTTGCGGTGCGGGTCTTGGATTGTTTGCGTTTAGGATGTGCCATTGTTGCTTATTGTTATTTATTATTGTTCTTGAAAAAGATAGAAGAGGAGTCTTTGAGATTTCAGTCGGCGGAGTCATCGTTTCCCAGGCCTCGGAGGGCGTCCCACCGGGGGTCGGAGGGGGAGGCGGAGTCGTCCATGTCGTCGATGGAGTCGAGCATCTCGTCCTCGAGCTCGGCATCCTCGCCCGTGCCGTGTGCACGATGTTTCTTGAGCAGGGCGCTCATGGCGCGGTTGCATTTGCCCAGCGGATGCACGTGCTTCATGGGTATGACGAGCACCACCGTATCATACAGCATGTAGGCCACATTGATATAATTGTCGCTGTGGGGGATCACGATGAGGTCGTCGCTCTCGTCGTTGTAGTCGTCGCCATATTCGACATTGACCTTATAAGTGGTGTCGACGGGGAGAATGAGGTCGTCGAGGCAGCGGTCGCACAGCAGGGTCACGGTACCGGTGATCTTGAAGTCGAGGGCATATATGTTGTTGCGGTATGTCACCGTAAGATGCACGTCAAGGTCGGCGTCGCGGACGTCGGCATACTCCATATTGACAAAGAACTGCTTGTCGAGCTTGTAGTCAAACTCGTGCGTGCCTTCGGTCAGTGTCTTGAGCGGCAGTTTATATGCTGTGAACTTTCCCATACATGCGTTTGGTGAAAAACTTTGCAAAGGTACGCAATATCCGCGAAATGACAAAGATTTAATCAAAAAATTATTCTTACCTTTGCAGCGGCAACCATTACAGAATCATCATTATGAGCAGCAGAAACAGCGCGCGGAGCGTGAAGATAGCGGTATTTGTGTCGGCATTGGTGCTCGCAGTGCTGTGTGCCGGATGCATCAGCGGCCTCGCCGGCCTTACCTTCATGCCTGCCTGGATTCCATGGACGATAGCTGTCGCTACGGCGCTCGGCACCGGCATGTGGGGGCGCCGGCTGTGGCAGCGTATCACCGGCAGCCGCAACAGCCTGCTCAACTATGCACTGCACACGGTGATGGTGTCGCTCGTGATATGCTGCGGACTGTATCTCGCCAACCGCATCTGGGCTGCCGATGACGGCGCTACGGTCGATGCCACAGTGATAAAAGTATACAGCGAGACGCGCCACCACAGCCGGCGTGTGGGGCGCAACCGCTATGTGCGTGGCGAGGCATATCAGGTGTATTTTGCCACACTGCGTTTTGGCAACGGGGCCGAGTGCGACATTCCGCTCGATTACAGCCGCTATCGCCGTATGCATGCCGGCGAGGTCGTCGCGATAGCTGTGCTGCACGGCGCGCTTGGCTATGATGTGCTGAATCCCTCGGAAATCGGATACACTCCCCGGGCGACCGCAAGGCCCGGGAAGTAGTCATTTGAAGTCGGGAAGGTCGGTCGGGTCGATGTGCCGGGCTGTCTTGTCGATGAGATAGCGCCCGGCCACACGCGCCCAGGGATGCGGATTGGCGGTGGCCTCGTTCTCGAGAATCGACACACCCTGCCAGAAACAGATTACCGCGGCCACAAGTTTGAGCAGATGGATCCATTCGCCCACCACTACCTGCTCGACGATGGCGGCAAGTGCCAGAGCCGCGTAGATGCGCGCGAGAGTACGTATCACGCGGCCAAAACGGGACGAATTGAATTTGAGCCGCTGACGTGCGGTAGGGCGTTTGCGGCCGAGGCGCCGGGCGAGCCTGCGCGCTGTGTACACGTCGGCCAGTACCATGCCGGTGCATGCCGCGCCGAAGGGGACCGCCGGCCCGAATGTCGCCCACGCCCATCCGCCGAGTGTTGCAACGATGCTTTTGATGATAAGAGTCTTTTCCATAAAGCGATGATTTGAACTTGTTTTTATAGAGCAAAGGTATAGCCTCAGCGGGGGTGAGCATTGCGAAATCGGGGCCGATAACCGAATACACAAAAATAGAAAAATAGGCGCAAAGGTTGGAATAAATCGGAAAACGGGCGAATAATTTTCCAGAATATTTGTAACTTTGTCGGCAAAGACACAACACACACATCGGCGATGGAAAAAAATCTCGAATTCAAGAATCTTATGCGCCTTCAGGAGGTATCAAGCGATTACAGCCAGATAGAGGATTGCTACCTGTTCAGCCATATAACACCGGGCTCCGGAAAGCTTGCAGCATTGCTGGATACAGAGCCCCTCAAGCTCGACGGTGCGCTGTTGGTGCTGGTATTCGGCGGAACGCCGGTGGGCTTCGAAATCAACCTCGAACGGTATCAGGTAGGGGCCGGAACGTTCATGTACGCATTCCCCAACGCGGTATGCAAGCTCGACGGTCCCGTGCCCGACGATGTTGACATGTACGTGCTGTTTTTCGATCTGAAATTCCTGCAAAGCATCAATGTGAACCTCTCATCGATCGAAATTCCGCCAATGCTCCAAAAACCAAAGCCGGTATTGGATCTCAACGAAGACGAGATGGATATGCTGCGGCGTTTCTTCGAGCTGCTCAAGGCCAATACCGTCGACCGCACCAATATCCAGCTCAACAAGTCTATAGCGTCGAGCCTTACCTCAGCGATGTTCTACCAGCTCGTACAGTTTTTCCACAAGCGGCTTCCCGGACAGATAGTGGAGAATCCGCGTGGAAAAGAAAAGGGGCGGCGCCACGATTATGTGCGCGAGTTCGTGCGGCTCGTTCACCGTCACTATGTGCGCGAACGCTCGGTATCGTTCTATGCCGACAAGCTTTTTATATCGCCCAAATACCTGTCGCTGCTGGTGAAAGAGGCCACCGGCCGCTCGGCTGCAAAGTGGATCGACGATTTTGTGCTTATGGAGGCCAAGACGATGCTCCGCTTCTCCGGCAAGAACATTCAGCAGATAGCCTATACCCTCAACTTCCCCACCCAGTCATCGTTCGGCAAGTACTTCAAGCACCTCACCGGCATGTCCCCGACAGAGTATCAGAAGACCTGACCCGCTGCCGCGCCGGCGATTTCCGCCATAAACATTGTGGCTGAAATTTGTGTATATAATATATATTTCATATCTTTGCATATTAAATATATTATATATGGCAACAGGTGCTTTAAATCTTAGAAGAAAAAATATCGATCTTCCGGCAGACACCCTGCAGAAACTTTCGTTAATGGCTGTGGCTCAGGGTAAAAGCCTCAAATCGTATATCGAATCGGTGCTTATATCCAAGGCGGCTTCGATATCCGTTCAGGTTTCCGATAACCCGTCTCCCTCAGGCGATGAATGGTATGCCGATGAGGCAAACCTCTCGGTAGTGGAGGAGGGTCGGGCGCAGTATCAGGCCGGCAAAACACGTGCTTACAGCATGGATGAAATCAAGAAACTCCTGGATATATGAGCTATCGGCTGGAATTCACCGACCTCGCTGAGAGGCAGATGCATCTATGGCGAAAGTCGGGCCGGAAGAAAGCGCTCCAAAAGTTGGCGGAGCTTATGCAGGAGCTTATCGAGCATCCGGCGACCGGTACCGGTCAGGTAGAACAGTTGCGTGGTAACCTCAACGGCTTATGGAGTCGCCGTATTGATAAAGCCAACAGGCTTGTATATGCAATCGAGGAAGACCGTATCGTAGTGATAGTGATTTCCGTCAGGGGGCATTATTGACCTGTTATGGGATTATGGCACGCAGGGGCGTCCGCTTGAACGGACGCCCCTGCGTATGTATGCGTGGCCTGCATTATGCGCGGCGGCGGAAGTGCTCCTTCAGGGTGTCGACCACATTGATGATGTAGTCGCCGGTGCGCTCCAGGTCGCTGATGATGTCCATATAGTAGATGCCGGCCTGATACTGATACTTGCCGTCGTTGATATTCTCGATGTTCTGCGAGCGCAGAGAGTTGCGCATATTGTTGATTTCGCGCTCCTTATTGTACGAGGCGATAAGCGGGCGCTCGGCCACGTTCTCCGGATCCCTGAGTTCCTCGATCATCATTGTCATGGCATCGCGCACGTAGGCGTACATCGTGTCGATGTTGTGATATACCTCGTCGGTGAACTGCGCGTTGCTCTCGATCTTTCGGCTCAGAATCTTGCCTATGCCCATGCAGCAGTCGGCGATCGACTCTATCTCTGAGATAATGCCCAGCATGGCGGCGATGCGCACCTTGCCCTCGTTGGACAGCCGACCCTCGGCGCAGCGGTTCAGATACCGTGCTATCTCGAGCTCCATGCGGTCGCTGATGTCCTCGTATTTCTCAAGTCGCGAATACAGCTTGTTGAAGTCCTCGCTCTTCTCCTTGGTGTGGATGAGCTGCTGGGCCATGTCGATCATGCGGTTGACACGCTCGGCAAATACGCTCATCTCCTTCTCGGCCTGAGCTATGTTGAGCTCCGATGCGTTGAGCAGGCCGCGCGAGATAAACTTGAGCGAGAACTCGTCGTCGGTCTTGCGCTGCGGCACGAGCCATTCCACTATCTTGACATATACCTTGGTGAGCCATATCATGATACATACGTTCACGATATTGAAGGTGGTATGGAATATCGACAGGCCGAACGACACACTCATCTGCATGGCGGCGATCTTCTGCACCACATCGTGGCCGGCGGGCAGTGAGTTGTCGAAGAGATGGTCGTAAACGTCGGGCTGCGTCTGCTCGATGTTGGTGACGAATCCGTAGAGAGCCTCGGGATTGCCCTGCCCGATGAGCTCGGTGAGCCATGCGTTGAACTCGGCGAAGGGCACGAATATGCACAGGCACCATACAGTGCCCAGGAAGTTGAACAGCAGGTGGCCCATCGCAGTGCGCTTGGCCGCCACATTACCGCTCATCGAGGCGAGCAGCGGTGTTACCGTGGTGCCGATGTTGGAGCCGAGCACCACTGCGCAGGCAAGGTCAAATGTGATCCAGCCCTTGGTACACATTATCAGCACTATGGCGAATGTCGCCGCCGAGCTTTGTATGATCGCGGTGACGATGAGGCCCACAAACACAAACAGCAGTATCGACCCGATGCCCATCGAAGCGTAGTCGCGCAGCGCGGCAAACATCTCCGGGTTGGACTGTAGGTCAGGAACATAGCTGCTTATCATGTTCAGGCCCATGAACAGGAAGGCAAAGCCGATAAGGAATTCGCCCATACTCTTGGTCTTGCTCTTGTTGGTGAACAGCAGCACCACTGCGACGGCTATCAGAGGCAGCACGGCTACTGAAACGTCTACCTTGAAGCCGAACAGCGCTATAACCCAGGCGGTGAAAGTCGTGCCGACGTTGGCGCCGAATATCACGGCCATCGACTGGGCCAGCGTCATCAGGCCGGCGTTGACAAAGCTCACCACCATCACGGTCGACGCCGACGAACTTTGTATCAGGGCGGTAATGGCGCACCCCGTCAGAAGCCCGGTAAACCGGTTGCGGGTCATTGCCGAGAGGATATTGCGCAGGCGGTCGCCGGCGGCTTTCTGAAGGCCTTCGCTCATCACTTTCATGCCGTAGAGGAACAGACCGACGGCGCCGAGCAGACCTAAGAAATCGAGTATCGTATAATTCATCGTTGTTGATGCTGGGAGCTTTACAATGTGAAAAGTCGCGCACAAAGTTACATAGTTTTTTACAAATTTTGGCAATATGGCCCGCCAAAATTCATAATAGCTCCTAAAAAATTTGCATGATGGCACTTTATTCATTAACTTTGCGATATCAACATTTGTTTTTAAACAAGCTCTTATGATTTCTGCGATAATACTCATTCTTGTTGGGCTGGTCGTATGGCAGCTGCTCCCCGGATGGATTAATCCCTCGGCTTCTGCGCGTCGTTTTGTCAATCTGGCGTGTACAATCATCGGCGTGCTCATTGTCATCGGCGGCGCCATTGACCTTATACACGCCATCATCTGACTGGATTGTGTGATATAGCTCTCTTTTCTAAATATTAGTTGTCAATAAAAATGCCACTGTTAACACCGCATTCGCGTATAGCAAACTATGAGATCGATGCCTTCGTGAAAGACGGCGAGGTCAACGAGACCTATCGCGTGTCGAGCAACGGCGACTCGCGCGGCTCGATGTTTATGAAGCTGTATCTGCCCGAGCGTTTCACTCCCGATATGAAGACGCCCGACGGCCTTGTCGACGAGATCGAGCTCATGCGCGGTTTCGCCCACCCCTTTGTGGTATCGTATATCGACGACGGGGTGTACGAGGCTCCCGACGGCAAGCGCTATCCATACCTTGTCACCAACTACTTCAACGGACGCCTGCTCTCCGAGATGCTCCGATGCGGCACTACACCCTTCACTGTCGACGACATTACGGACATTTACAGCCGCATGCTTACAGGCCTGGCACACCTCCACTCGCTCGGCCTGGTCCACAACGACGTCACCCCGCGCAATGTGATGTACGACCCCGAGTCGCGCTCGATACAGATTATCGACATGGGCCACATCGCACGCGCCGGCAGCCACGGTCACAAATATCCCACCGCCGACCTCGAGCCGCTGTATCGCTCGCCCGAGGGCTACCGCAACGCCAACGATCCGGCCGGCGATTACTATTCGGCTGCCGCTGTGGCATACGCACTCCTCACAGGCCATGCCCCGTGGTACAGCGGAGAGCTCGCCGCCGAGAAGGACGAGGCCCGGCTTAAGACCGCCGTGCACCTGGCACGCAAGAAGCCGCTCACATTCGACGGCGCGCCGTCCGATACCCCCGCCTGGCTTATCGACGTGCTGCGCGCATCGCTGGCTCTCAAACCAGCCGACCGTGTGCCTTTCGATAAGGTATGCGACTGTCTGGCCGGCCGCAAGTCGCCCTTCGACACTCCGGCCGACGACGACGCCCCTGCCGGCGGTGCCGATGATGCAAAGTTTGGCAAAGCAGCCCCCGAGGCCGAGGGTGTCAGGCAGAAAAGCGCCCAGCCCGAGCAGAAGCTCCACGGCGGCGACGCCAAGGTGCGCAAAGGCAACGGATTTGCCGACGTGGCAGGCATGGACGAGCTAAAGGACATGCTCCAGCGCAAGGTGCTCTTTATCCTTAAGAACCGCGAGAAGGCCGAGCGCTACCGCCTCACTCCCCCCAACGGCATGCTCCTCTACGGCCCTCCCGGATGCGGCAAGACATACTTCGCCGAGAAATTCGCCGAGGAATCCGGATTCAACTACAAGTTTATCAAGGCCTCCGACCTCGGCAGCATCTACGTGCACGGCGGACAGGGCAAGATAGCCGAGCTGTTCGACAAAGCACGTCAGCAGGCCCCCGTGATAATATGCTTCGACGAGTTCGATGCCATGGTGCCCGACCGCTCCAGCCGCGGTGCCGAGCATATCGCCGGCGAGGTCAACGAATTCCTCTCCCAGCTCAACAACTGCTCCAAGGACGGCATATTTGTCATCGGCACCACCAACCAGCCCGAACTGATCGACCGCGCCATCCTGCGCAAGGGACGCCTCGACATATCAGTATACATCCCCGAGCCCGACGAGCAGACACGCCGCCTTATGTTCGACCTCTATCTCAAGGACCGTCCCTGCGACAAGATCGACACCGTCCGCCTGGCACAGCTTACCGAGAAATATGTCGCCTCCGACATAGCTTTCATAGTCAACGACGCCGCCATGTATGCCGCCTTCCGCGACGAGCCCATCACACAGACCGGCCTCGAGGACTCCATCAAGTCGACACGCCCCTCCCTCACCGACAAGATGCTGCGCGACTATCAGGCATCGCGGCAGAAGCTCGAGAACCGCAGCGACACCGATGCACGTCCCCGCGTAGGATTCATGCAATACACCTGAATATTCACCTTAATAAATAATACAACAACATGGACATTTACAAGAACTGGCTCTCCGAAAACGGCGTAAAGTACGAGGAGAAAGACTACGGCCTCACCTTCAAGTATCAGGGCGGCTACTTCATCATCGGCAACAACTCCAAGGACTCGCAGTACTTCAACATTGTGATGCCCGGCATCTTCGACTTCGGCGACAACCCCGATGTTCCCCGCATCAAGGTGCTTGAGGCTCTCAACAAGATCAACGCCGACTACAAGGTAGTCAAGGCCGTATGCGATCAGGAAGACTGCTGGCTCACCACCGAGATCTTCATCGACTCCACCCCCGACGTCGAGGATTACTTCGAGCGTCTGCTCAACATCCTCCACCAGAGCCGCATGGAATTCTTCCAGATCCTCCGCAACTCATAACCCACAATCCTACAACCCAATACGGCGTCCCCCTCACGGTCGGACGCCGTTTTTTTAATTCCACCTATAAAAATTATCCGCCTTATACGAATCCCCCGCCATAAATTTCGCGTAATTGGTAACCCGCCCCAAATACGCACCGCCCGCCCCGCAAAGCTACGTACCTTTGCGGCATGAAACCCATCCGCCACCACATATACACCCGCGCCTTCCACCGCTGGTACGTCCACACCTACGGTCACGAGCGCGCCCGCGGCATGCCCCGGCTGCTCATCCTCACCCTCGAGATGATGCGCCTGCGCAGCGAGTACCGCCACGTGCGTCTGCTCGTCAACGACCCCGGCTACCGTCTCGGCCCCTGGCTTCTGGCCTACGCCCGGTGGATCACAGAGCGCATCGACCCCGCTGCCGGGCCACTGGTGATGATCCCCGGCCCCCGGCATCTGCGCATCAACAGGCATGGCTGGCCCGGGCTGCG
>JAGANS010000085.1 GCA_017624155.1 Muribaculaceae bacterium
CACTTGTCCCCCACGACTGAACCTTGGCGGCGCATGTCGCTCTCGAATACTCGCCACACCTCGTCTGCAAGTTTCTTATCATTGGTGATTTCCATTTTCATAAATGTATTTTCACCGGTGATAATTGTGGCATCGACATTGGGGTTACGGTAATTCTTCTCGTTGAAAACCGAGAAGATCGACAATTCACTCTTTGGTGACGGCATGCCGGCCATGGCAGTGGCGCAACTTACCGACGAAAGGCTCAATGTAGCGATTATAATAGCTAAGATCAGTCTTTTCATTGGTTGATGGTATTATTGTTTAATGAATATTATTATTGTTTACGGATTCGATTAATTCACGGGTACGTTCTATTTCACGTGCCGATTCCGTTTGTTGTACTCGCGCCTCTTCTATTGCTTTATGAAAGGCACTGAGTTCGCTTTCCATGTCGCGGCGCCCCAGATCGCGGGCAAGATTCTTATCGGAAATGCGTTTACCCGACATGTATACCTCGGCATTGAGCGAGTCAACAGATTTGCCGTTCACGATTACCGCAGTAGCTACTACCGTAAGGACAGCGACAGATGCTGCGGCCGATAGCCACACGCTGCGGGCAACTCTGCGCTTTCGTGGAAGTCTCCTTACGGCGACCTCAAGCCCCATCGCACGCCTGCAGCTGTCAAGCAGGGGAGTGTGGACATCCGAAAAAGCCAGTATGCGGGCAAGATCGTTCTCCTCGTACCTGTCAAGGCTGCATTCAAAGAATGCGTCGGCGAGCCTCTCGAGTTCCTCGGTATTCATATTATTGTAATTCCTATTCATAATTCACATTTGTTCCTTATAGTTTTGCGTGCACGGCTCAGTGCTGTGCGTGCTGCCTCGACCGATATGCCGAGCCGGACCGAAATCTCGTCATAATCAAGCTCGTCATATACATACATCTCGAATACCTTGCGTACAATGCCGTTAAGATTACTCTCCACAATACGGCGCACATGCTCGATGGTGTCGCGGCGTTCAACAGTGTCCTCGGACTGCGCTATCTGCACATTGTCAACTTCGACCGACGCATGGCGACGGCGCAGCGCGTCGATGCAGATATTCCGCAGGGCGTTTAAATAGTATCCCGGTTTGTCCGCAGGGCGTTGCCAGGTCCTGACAAACAATTCCTGTAAAGCGTCTTCGGCCTCGTCGTCGCTATGCAGTATCGCCGAAGCGACACTGTGCAGATGCAGCCTGAGCGTAAGGAATGTCGATGTAGGCGAATCGTGCTTCATATACTATAATGACGCACAACTCGCTCAAACGTAACAACAGAATGCAAAAATTTTTATTGGCGTCCGTAGAGGCGATGAAAAAGATGACCTACCATGAATGCACCGCCTACGATATTTCCGGCGGTCGACAAGGCAAGATTGACGCCTAACTGGCCGACATTCACATCAGCACCGGCAAGCATACCGCATGGAATAAAAAACATGTTGGCTATGCAGTGCTCGTAGCCGAGAGCGACGAACGCAGCCACAGGAATCCAGCAGGCGAGAGCTTTTCCGCCCAATGTCTTTGCTCCAAGAGCAAGCCACACCGCCAGGCATACGCACCAGTTGGCGCCGATTCCTCGCAGGAATATGACATGGGGCGCCAGTTCAACCTTTGTCTGCGCGATATTGCATACGGCTGTATGATATGGCTCTGCATCAAATATGCCGCTGAGCGTCACAAACAGAACTGTGAACAGCAGCGCGCCGATAAAATTTCCGATCCATACCATCGTCCAGTTTTTCACAACATCAAATTTTCCGATTTTCTGACTGTGAAGTGCCGGAATCAGCAGCGCGTTATTGCCGGTAAACAAGTCGGCTCCGAACGATACTATGAGAAACAGGCCGACCGGAAAGGCGATAGCACTGAGCAGTTTCTGCACTCCGGGGCCGGCTCCTGGCGATACTCCCTGACCAAGTATTATGGACAGTGCTCCGCCAAGAGATACGAAAGCGCCGGCAAGAACCGATAGCGCAAAAAGACGGCCCGTCGTGCGCCCGGCTTTTTCGGCGCCTACGGATGCTGCTGTGATGATAATGTCGCGTTGCATGTCAGAATTCTATTGATAATCGTATATTGAACTGTCGTCTGGTAAGATAGTTGGGCACGGCATACTGTATGTCGTTGACGTCGGTGACCCAATAATATGAACTTACATTGGATATATCAAACAAATTGAAGACATCGGCACCGATCCACACGCTCCTGAATTTGCTTAGGAATCCGCTGCGTGGCTTTTCGGCGTCGGCCGGTGTAACAAGTCCATAGGCAAGGCCGATGTCGACACGCTTATAGGCCGGGGCACGGAAGTAACCTTGTTCGCGGCCATGACGCGGCGCAGTCGTCGGCAGACCATCGGAAAACAGGCCTTTAAGGCTGAACTTCAGACGGGGAAATTTCGGAAAATAATCCGTGAAAAAGAGACCGAACGAATATCTGCGGTCGGTGGGGCGGGGTACCTTCACGCCGTTGATGTCCTCCTGAGTCTTCATAAGTGAAAAACTGATCCAGGAGTCGCTGCCGGGTACGAACTGGCCAAAGAGTTTGAAGTCCATCCCCATCGCGTAGCCGTTTCCTGCGTTTTTACCTGTGTAGACTACCTTGAGGTTGTCGACTTCAAACGGTATGATATTGCTCAGTGCCTTATAATACAGTTCTCCGGACAATTTGAACGGGCGCCCGAAGGTGCGGAACGTATAATCTGCGGCTCCGATTATCTGAAACGAGCGTTGCGACTTGATATCCTTGTTGAGCTCGATGATGGTATTGCCGTCGGCATCAGCTACCGGCTGCCTGTACTCCTTATAGAAAGGCGATTGATAATAAAGGCCTGTCGCAAAGCGGAACGACCAGCGCGGGGCTTTGTCGGGAACGAAACCGAGCGAAAGGCGGGGGCTGAACAGGAACTCCTTGTTGAGGCTCCAGTAACTAAGTCGCACGCCACCGTTGATGTTGAGATAACCGGCCGAGGTCGACAGCCGATATGTGTCCTGCGCATAAGCAGCGAATCGAGTCGAACTTATATCATGGCGCGAATCAAGGTTGTATATCATCTTAAGCGCGTCGGGATCAAAGGGTAGGGAATATCCGGCCGAGTCGCGCAATTCATACTCGCGTGAACGGTCGTGAATCTTCTCGGCATTCATCTGTATTCCATATTCGAGTGTATGATTACTGATGCCGTTTGAGCCTTTCAGAGCGAGCGACAATACCGAGGCACGCAAGCGGTTGCGGGCATGCTCGTGATAACGTCCTACACCAAGCTCGCCGCCGATGGCACCACCGTTGGAAGCATCGCCCGATGTGCCGGCCTGGTCGAGCCAGTATTCGCCCGAGATGTCGTAGCTTACAAGTTCATTGGTGAGAAATCCCGATGCCAGCAGTGAATATTCGCTCTTTTTGGACGGACGATAACCGAGCGTGAGTGCGCCAAACCATGTCTCAAACCGATCTTTTTCCTGGCCGTCGAAATACACTTTGAACTGCTTGGCATCGGTCGACGTACCGAAATTGGTGGTACGGTTATGAGGGATGAATCTGTAGTTGTTTATCGCGATGTTTCCAAGGAATGACGCATGAAATTTGTCGGAAAACTTATACGTCATATTTGTCTGATAGTCGAAGTATTTCGGATCATACTCGCCCTTGTCTTCCATGGAGCTCAGCAACGAGGCATTGCTCTTGTAGCGGATACCGTGGAGCTGGCTGAAACGCCTGGAAGACGAGCCTATCGTGACACTGCCACCCATGAGGCTCGCCGATACAGCGCCCTCGAATGCTTCGGGCTGGCGGTATGTGATGTCGAGCACGCTCGACATTTTGTCGCCGTACATCGCCGAGAAGCCACCCGTCGAGAAGCCGATGGCGCCAACCATGTCGGGGTTAATTATTGAGAGACCTTCCTGCTGGCCTGAACTTACAAGTTGTGGACGATAAACCTCAATACCGTTGATATATACAAGATTCTCGTCGTATGATCCGCCGCGCACATTATATTGGCTCGACATTTCATTACCCGAGGTAACACCGGCAATAGTCGACAGCAACGATTCAACCGACCCTCCCGATGCATCCGGTGCCAGTCGCGAGGTATTGGCGTCGATTTTCTGCATCGAGCCTGTCTGCCGTTGTATATCCGTAACTTCCACACCTTGTAGCGCATAGCTCTTGGGCTGCATCTTCACATTGAGCGTAACATCGCTCTGTGGCTGTATCAGGCGGCGTTTTGATTCCTCATAGCCGATGCAGGTGAATATTACCCGGATCGTGTCCTGCGCCGGAGCCGAGATTGTATAACGGCCATCGAGGCCGGTAGTGGCGCCAATCGCAGTGCCGCCTATACGCACGCTTACAAATTCGAGCGGTTCGTTGTTTTCGTCAGTCACCAGGCCCTGGATTTTAATGCCTGCAGCGGTTGCAAATATGGCAAAAGCAAATGTGAGATATATGGTAAGAAGGAATTTTCGCATCATATTTCCATAACGCGAAAAGCACGGTAATATTGCCTGCCGTTGAGAAATACAAAAGGCCGTGGCGATTACACCACGGCCTTTATATAGTTTTAGTCAGCAGTATTTTTATTTACCGAAGTAACGCTTGTAGAGACCTTCAAAGCCTTTGCCATGACGGGCTTCGTCCTTGGCCATCTCGTGTACGGTGTCGTGGATGGCGTCGAGGTTGAGTTCCTTGGCGCGGCGTGCGATGCGCATCTTATCCTCGTTGGCACCGGCCTCGGCGAGCATACGCTTGTGGAGGTTAGTCTTGGTATCCCATACACATTCGCCGAGAAGTTCGGCAAACTTGGCGGCATGCTCGGCTTCCTCGAAAGCGTAGCGGCGGAAAGCCTCGGCGATTTCGGGATAGCCTTCACGGTCGGCCTGACGCGACATCGCGAGATACATGCCTACTTCGCCACATTCGCCATTGAAGTGGGCTGTGAGGTCGGCGATCATCTGAGCGTCGGTAGTCTTGGCAACGCCTACTTCGTGTTCGGTGACGAACTTGAGCTCTGCGTCATCGTCTACTTCCTTGAAGGCGCTTTTGGGAGCATGGCAGATAGGGCATTCTTCGGGGGCTTCCGTACCTTCGTATACATAACCGCAGACTGTGCAGATAAATTTCTTTTTCATAATAAGGATGATTAGTTGGTTGATGTTTTTTACACCGCAAATGTAACCAAAAGAATCGGTATTCGGATAATTATTTGAAAAATTTAACTAATTTTTTTCGGCTAAAAATTTCGTCACGGGGTTTAATTATACGTAACTTTGCACTAAAAAGAAGAATACAGCATGAAACGCATCATAGCAATAGTCTTAGCCATTGCCGGTATACTCGGTGTCGTATGTCTCACTATGATGATGAGAGCATTCGATAATGAAGCCGCCGTGCGCGTAAACATACCGCGCGACGCGACATCTGCATCAGTGCGCGACTCGATGACAAGCTCTCTTGGCGACAGTTATGGCAAACTTGTATACAATCTGTGGAGAATTGCCGGCGATCCGGCTTCGTCGCACGGCTCCTATCTTATCGAGCCCGGCACAACGGCCTTGTCTGCTGCACGCACTGTAGCGTCAGGGCGTCAGACACCTGTCAAGGTAACGATTAATAATGTCCGGACATTGTCAGACCTCACCAAGCGTATTGCCGCCAAGCTTGAAGTGACGCCTGCGGAAATATACAAGGCACTCGGCGAAAGACTTGCCAACCATCCACAGTTTGCCGGAAAGGAGACATATCCGGCTGCCGTGCTTCCTGATACCTATGAATTTTACTGGAGCGACAGTGCCGAACATGTTGTTGGCAAGCTCGTGGCGGCCCGTGATAACTTCTGGAACAGCTCTCGTCTTGAAAAGGCAGCCAAACTTGGCCTTACGCCTGTAGAAGTCGCGACAATCGCCTCGATAGTGGAGGAGGAATCGAACAAGAAAGACGAGCGGCCGATCATCGCGCGATTATATATGAATCGTGTCAATAAAGGCATGAAACTGCAGGCCGACCCGACAGTAAAGTTCGCGGCGGGCAATTTCAGCCTGCGTCGCATAACAGGCAAGCACCTTAGCATCGATTCGCCGTACAACACATATAAAAATACCGGTCTGCCGCCCGGCCCTATACGTGTTCCACAAAAAGAGACAATCGATGCCGTACTGAATGCACCGCAGAACTCATATCTGTATATGTGCGCCAAAGCTGATTTCTCGGGATATCACAGCTTTGCAACGGACTATAAGACGCATCAGGCCAATGCACGTCAGTATCAGGCGGCACTCAATCGCCGCGGGATACATTGAATGCGCTTTATCTCTTATTGAAAAGGTCGGCTACCTTGAGCGGATTTGCTCCGAGACGGACGGCTTTTTCAGCGTCCTTATGTGCTTCATCGAGGCGGAAGCGATCGCGGTTGAGCCACGCCCGGTAATAATATAGCTCGGGGTCGGACGGATACCTTCTCAGGCCCTCACCAATGGCTTCCGAGGCCTCGGTAAGATCGCCGAGAGCGAGACGGCAACCGGCAAGGCTTGCAAAAAATTCGGGTGACGGCTCATCTTTGATTAGGCGTTCGAGGTATGGTATCGCCTGCCTTTCGCGTCCCGACAGGGCATAAAGAGTGCCTAAGGCAATGGCAGTGTCTGTCGACTTGGGGATGACGCCGGCAAGGACATTGAAATCCCGTTCAGCCTCCGCAAGATTGCCACTATAAAGCGACAGCATACCATGATAATATCGGGCATCGGTATTGAGTGAATCTACCTCAATAATTGTGGCAAAATCCTCGGCGGCATCTTTGTCGCGTCCCATAGACAGCAACAGCCGTCCGCGTCCGTTGAGCAGCGTAGTCATGTGCGGTGCTATCTCGAGGCCACGGTCATAGGCGTCGACGGCAAGAGAATCCATGCCGAGATATGTGTATACTTTAGCGAGATTATTCAGCAGCAGTGAGTTTGACGGGTGGTCAGGTTTGACCTCAATGGCGTCCCTTAGTCGGGCGGCCGCCTCAGTCCACGCGCTGTCGGCAATGGCCCGGTCGGCCTCGCCCATGAGTATGAAATAAGGGTCGGCCTCAAAAGTTGTATCTGCCGGCTCTTCGGCGAGGGCATTTACAGCAGCGGCAGCAAGAATTATGAACAGAAAAAATTTTCTCATCGCAATTTGAAATATGACGCAAAGTTAAGTGAAAAATACAGATTAATGTTGATAAATAATCGTAAAAAGTGTGAGGCAGTATGAAAAAATAGTTGTAAATTTGTGCACGAAAATGCGCATACGGTGAATAAATTGATAACTCACATAGAGCTTCTTCTGCAAAGCCACGATTGCGTGGTGATACCGGGTCTGGGGGCGATTCTCGCTCACGGCCTTGCGCCGTATTATGATGCCGTACAAGGCCGGTGGATGGCTCCGCGCCGTGTGATGTCGTTCAATCCGGCACTGTCGCGCACTGATGGCCTTATTGCCGATTCAGTTGCCCGTAAGGAGCAGATCGGCAAAGAAGCTGCGGCGAGTGTCGTGCGCAGGGATGTGGATAAAATGCGCAAAATACTTGAGTCGGATCACAAGCTCGAACTTGGCGCCGTCGGGACTCTTGAGATGACGTCCGAAGGCTTGCTTTCATTCACCCCCGGAATATGTGAATGGCTGTCTCCCGGCCATATGTGGTTGCCGTCGCCATCGGTAGCTCTGCTGCCTAAGGCATCGGATGTGACACATGCCTATGACATTGAGATCCGTCGCCGTCGTATGCCGGTAATCTTACGTCGTGTAGCCCAGATAGCCGCATGTATAGCTGTGATGATTGGCCTCGGTTGGGTGGCTGCAAGGAATCTTGCCTTTGTCTCAGGAGAGCAGCTTGCATCAATAGGCCCTGCTCATACCGAAAATATCGATACGACATCTGACGTAGCTGACAGCGCTCCTGTGGTTGTCATTCTGGCAAAGGCACCTGCGGATGAGGTTATCGAAAACATTCCGGCGAAGAAAGTTGTTAACAGATTGGATAATCAGTCCGATTTATATTATCTCATTGTCGGTTCGTTCTATACCAGGGACGAGGCAGAGAAATATATATCACAACATATAGAAATTCCTCTTGGCATACTCGCCAAAGACGGGCGATATCGCGTATATGCGGCAAGCGGCACCACATCAGCACAGGTATATGAAGCCGCCAAGTCCGAAGCTATTTCTTCCCGTTATCCTGATTCGTGGGTATGCCGTCGATAAGCTTACCACGATATGGAAACATTACATGAACTACTTGTGCGCCGCCATTCCATAAGGCGCTACACCGATGAGGCCGTCTCAGCCGAAGATGTTAAAACTATAATGGAGGCTGCTCTGCTTGCTCCGTCGTCCAAGAGCGCACGCCCCTGGCAGTTTGTGCTTGTTGACGACAAGGCTGACCTTGCCCGTTTATCAGAGTGCAAGGCTGCCGGTGCTCGTCCTATTGCCGCATGCTCGCTTGCCGTGGCAGTATGTGCATCACCGGCCAAGAGCGATATGTATCTTGAGGATATGGCCATCGCAGCCGCCTACATGCAGCTTCAGGCAACAGCCCTCGGTCTCGGCGCATGCTGGATTCAGGTACGTGGCCGTTTTGCTGCCGACGGAGAGGACGCCGAGAATATCGTACGCGATGTCCTCGGAATTCCCGACGATATGGTAGTAGAGTGCATAGTGACGATCGGTCATCCCGATGAAAACCGTAGGCCTGTCGATACAGCCAAACTATTGTGGGAAAAAGTCCATGTCGAAAAGTGGCATAATCCCGGCGATGAAGCCAACTGATCGGCAAAATATAAAGATTGCCCTTATCGGTGCAGGCAATGTCGCCACACATCTGGCTGTAAATTTGTATCAGGCAGGTTTCAATATTTGCATGGTAGTTGCGCGGCATATCGAATCCGCTACAGCGCTGGCATCGCGTGTCGGTGCCGTGCCAACAGCAAATATCGGTGATATAGACAGTGACATCGACCTTGCGATAATTTCTACTACAGATACAGCCGTGAAAGATGTGGCCGGAACGCTTCCACATATTAGGGGCGTGGTGGCACACACATCGGGCAGTGTACCGCTCGATGTCCTTTCCGTACGGCATGAGCATGCGGCAGTCATATACCCGTTGCAGACATTCTCTAAGAATTCAGAGGTGGATATGAGTCGTGTGCCGTTCTTTACCGAGGCGACTGACAATGAGTCTCTTGAGCTTGCCGATGCAGTTGCCGGCTCATTTGGCGATCATGTATTTCATGCAGGTTCTGATATAAGAGCCAGGCTTCATATTGCAGGCGTGTTTGCATGTAATTTTTCGGTTTATATGTTTGAAATGGCGCGTAAGGCACTCGCCGAAGCCGGATTGCCACTTGATACCGTGCGGCCGCTTGTCGATGTCACGGTCGACAAGGCATTCAACCTTGGACCTATGAAGGCTATGACCGGTCCCGCCAGGCGTGGCGATATTGCCACGGTCGAGAAACAGATGTCACAGATCGGCGATCCTTTGGAAAAAGAAATCTATAGCCTCATTTCTCAGGCAATCTATAAGGAATTCAATAACTGACATGAGTAAGATACCTTATCAGCTTGACAAGATTAAAGCAGTCGTATTTGATGTGGACGGTGTGCTGTCGCCAACCGTGATACCGTTGGGCGACGATGGTGTGCCGCGCCGAATGGCCAATCTTAAAGACGGCTATTCGATGGTGCTGGCTGTACGGGCCGGGCTGCATCTCGCCGTTATCTCAGGGGCGGAGTCGCCCGGTGTCAGAGAACGGTTGCAGAATATCGGCATGACTGACATATTCCTAAATACCCTCGATAAATTGCCGGTTTTGAAACGATGGATGAAGGACAACGGCTATCAGCCTGAGGAAATAGCTTATGTCGGCGACGACGTGCCCGACATTCCTGCAATGAACTATGTCGGACTTCCTGTGTCGCCGGCCGATGGCTCGCGCGACGCCATTGAGGCTGCTGTATACGTTACCGACGCCTCAGGCGGTCACGGAGTGGCCCGTGAGCTGATCGAAGAGATAATGCGGGCCAAAAGACTGTGGCCCACACAAAAGGATTCAGATACATCGATTATCGCCAATCAATAATATAGGCTATGGTAATACTTGCATCCAATTCGCCGCGGAGGCGCGAATTGCTTAAAATGATTATCCCGGAATTTACAATCGCTTCTGGAAAAGATGTCGAAGAGATTTATCCTGCCGATCTCGAGCCTGAAAAAGTCCCCGAATTTCTGTCGCGACTTAAGGCTGCGGCATATCTTGACGATCTGAAATCTGACGATATTCTTATTACCGCCGATACCGTTGTGATTCTTGGCCGGGAAATTCTCGGCAAGCCGCACAGCCGTGAGGATGCCCTTACGATGCTCGGCAAGATGCAGGCTCGCACACATACGGTCGTCACCGGCGTCACGCTCAGTTTTGCAGACGGCCGCTCGGTTTCATTCTCCCAAAAGACCGAGGTGGATTTTGACAGCCTCAGCGAGAAGGAGATTGAATATTACGTCGACACATACAAGCCCTATGATAAGGCAGGCGCCTACGGCATACAGGAATGGATAGGGGCTGCTGCAATTATCGGTATCCGCGGCAGTTTTTATAATGTAATGGGGCTGCCTGTACATGCCTTGTATCTTGCATTGAAAGACTGTGGAATCAATATTGCAGATAAATGAACGGCACCAGATCGGATGATCTTGCCTGAATCACAAAAAACAGTACGATAGCAAGGAGCATCCCCTGGAATATCATCGGGGTGGCGATATATGCCTCGGTGAGTCCTGTTGACCAGCTGCGCGGGGTATAGTGCATGAGCAGAGCGGCTGCGATGGCCACAACTATCATCATATAGCTTTCTATGAACTGCGGGGCGACCGAAGCATGGAAATCGTTGAATATCTGTGTGCCAATAGCCTGCAAAGTATCGAGCGAATCGGCACGGAATATGGCGAAGCCGATAACCACGAGCGTGAAGGTGACGGCAGTGTTAATCACTCGCAATCCGAATGTGCCCCTGATAGGCTCGGGTATGCGCCAGATGCCTTTAAATGCTTTATGCACTGCAAGCAGCAGTCCGTGGTAGGCACCCCACAGCAGATACATCCATCCGGCGCCGTGCCACAGGCCGCCGATGACCATGGTAAGGAAGTTGTTGAGGTATGTTCGGGCCTTGCCATGGCGCGAGCCTCCCAGTGGTATGTATAGGTAATCGCGAAGCCATGTTGACAGCGAGATATGCCAGCGGCGCCAGAATTCCTGAGGATTCTGAGCCTTGAACGGAGCCCGGAAATTATCCTTGAAGCGATAACCCATCAGCAAGGCTATGCCGATAGCCATGTCGGAATATCCTGAGAAGTCGCAGTATAGCTGTATGGTAAATCCTATGCAGCCCATCACATTTTCGAAGCCTGAGTAGAGCGCCGGATTATCGAACACTCGGTTGACAAAGTTGCCGGAGATGTAATCTGCTACTATTACCTTTTTGATAAGGCCGGTCATGATCAGGAACAGTCCTTCTCCTACCATTTCCTTGCTTGCCGACGGATAGCACTTGATTTGGGGGAGCATGTCTTTTGCCCTGACTACCGGACCTGCGAGCAGGGGCGGGAAGAAGGTGAGAAAGAACGTGTAATGAAGCAAATTCCTCTCGGCCTCTATTTCTCTGCGATAAATATCGACAATATAGCTTATAGATCGGAATGTGAAAAACGATATGCCCGCCGGTAATATGATGTCGAGAGTGTCGAAATCGTGGTGAGTGAGTTCGGCCCAGGTGCTTGCGAGCAGGTTGAAATACTTGAAATAGACAAGCATCCCGATGTTGACGCATACATTCAGTGCAACGATCATTCGTCGTACCATATTATTCGTTGAATGTTGCATCCACAGGCCGAGCAGATAATCACTTATGCATACCCCCAGTAGGATAAAACAACATTCAGCACTCGACTTGTAATAAAAATAGAGCGAGAACAGGATTGTCACCGCCATTTTGAGCGTATGACGGTTTCGCAGCCCCTCATATAAGGCCATGAAGAGCACAAAAAGGATAAGGAACAAGCCCGTATTGAACAATAGCGGCGCCTTGGGGTCATAGAGCAGTTGACTGCTTATTTCGGAGAGATCGGGCAAAGTCATTTTTCTGAATTATTAAGAGCCTCCTCAATAGCTTCGGTGATGAGATGGCCCTGAAGGGTGTAGCCGGACCGTGTGAGGTGAATGCGGTCGGTGTTGAGATACTTGTCGCGCAGCCATTTGTTCGAGCTGCCGGTTCCGCCTGCTACTTCATAGAAGTCGTAGCATGGAATCCCCTCGGTACGGGCAAATCCCTCGATCACATCGCGCAGACGCTTTACATTCTGATTGACACTGAATGATGCTCTGCGGCGGCGACGGCGTGTGCGGCGACGCTGACATTCCGACGGAGTGGTAATAAGAAGTTTCGCTCCGGGACAAGCGCGGCGCAGGTCATCGACGAGGATCTTCATCGAGGTGCGCATTTCATCGTTTGTAGTAGTGTTGAATGCCTCGTTGGTACCCAGCGACAGGATGATCAGTGCCGGATCGAAGAGGGCGATATCATTCGCAAAACCATCAACTCCGTTATATGTGCCATACGTGGCTCCGTTGTTGCCGATAACGTGATATGCAAGTCCTGTATGTCCGTTTATAAGATTGATCCCGTGAACAACACAGTTGTCGCCGTTGGTAAGGTTGATAGATGTCTGTATAGCGGGCCCGTTGAGCTTGAGTTGTACAATACCGGGTAAGGAATAGTCGCTTATATCATTAGCATCGCCGACTATCTCGGGGGTATTACCTGAATAATATATAGCCAGCGAATCGAACGGTTCACCCGCGCTGATGCACAGATCGAAATCATTGGCCTGCGGGCTGATGCCGATGCCTGTAAAGCCCATCTCGATAGGCCAGGGGGTCTTGAGCAGTCGTGCCTGAGTCATGGGAACAGACGATGTGATTGTATAGTCGACCGGTTCATTGGTGCCGGCGAGCTTGAAGGGGACTATCAGCGATCGGCCGGCCGAACCATAGTGCTCGCCAAGTCGTGTACGTGTGACGGCAGTCCCCATGTCGGCCTGCAGGTGGGAGTCGCCTATATGGACAATGGTGACACGCGAGGTATCAGAGCCGTTGAGTTTTTTTGCGAGATCGCTCCAGTCATCACCGTTCATATCGATGTGGTTGGCGCGGAGATTAACGTAGCGCGGATAGTCGATTTTAGGAGCGACATATACCTCGCGTTTGGTAGTCTCCATATCGGGATTTTCGCGTAATTGCGATTGTGAATTATCTTGGGCCGAGGCTGCTGAGAACGCCAGCAAGGCGATTATTGCGATTGAGTGTTTCATTGCAGGGTGGTATATAATGATTTGAGGAAGATGTCGGCAAGTTCTTTGCCGCCGTGATGATTCAAATGAACGTAATCGGCATTGACGAGCTTGCGGGCATGCCAGTCGACAGCCGCGCCGTCGCCGCCCATTGCGGCACGCGTATCATAGAAGAGGGAACCGGTGATCCGGGCAGTCTCACGCTGTGCTTTGATAAGCGCCGGTAATGTGGGCATGGACAGGTATTGTGTACCTTGTTTTATAGCACGGTCTCCGACACCGAGCAGGAGTATCACGGCTTGTGGATAGAGTGTCTTGATATTATTGACTACGTCGGTCATGGCGCGGCCATAGGCAGTATAGTCTGTCTGTTCGACTGATACCACATTCAGCCCGAATTCAAGAATTATCACGTCGTAATCGATCCACCGACGCATCTGCGCGGTTGTTGTGGCGTCGAGACGGCGGTGGCTCAGTCCGCTGTTTCCGCGCAGCGATATGTCGTCAAGCACAATTCCGGCGTTACCTTCAAGCCATACGCCCAACACCTTAAGATCGGGAACATCGGTCGTTATGCTGATATCCGCTGTGGGTGCGTCAAGGCTGACGGCTTGCAGGTCGTCCGATGCTCCGACCGGGAAACTCCGTGCCTGTGTGTCAGAGCCGGAGAGGGTGATTGTACCCTGCGAGGCAGATTTGAACAAGACGGTTGTACTTGTCCATGATGTGACATGCGCAGGCTTGGCGCTGCCCTTGTAGCGTGTCATGGCGCCTTCGCCGGCAGTATGGTAGTGCCCAAGGATTGTGCGCAGCGGATCCGAAGCCTCCATTTTACGTATCTCTGTTTCCTCCCAGCCGGAACACGACTGATTCACCGACCCTCGGAAGCCGGGGAATTGGCTGAATGCACCGATATATCCAACACCGGAGCCGCCGAACCGTTCCTGCAAGCCGGCACGTATGTCCTGAGCCAGAATATCGCCTTCGATATATGAATCACCGACCATGGCGATACGGACTTTCCGATTTCCACTCTGGCTTAGAATCTCCGAGAGACGGGTTATCCCTTTTCCGGAGGGGTCATAATCCTCTATCAGAACGCTGCCATCGCGAACAGGCGCAGTAAAGTCGTAAGGTACAGGCGGCAGTGTGTCGGCTTTTTCGGCATGCTCGCTCACTGTATCGGTCTGCGGCTCCGATAAAAGAGCCACCAGCTCCGGGTCGAGATTGTCGGACGTCGCATTATCATAGGTATGCGTAGCCGGTAATACATCGCCCAGGAGGTTGAAATCCTTGAGACGACCGCCGGTCCACTTGCTCCAGGGACACACCGACAGCACTGTCAGGAAAGCCAGTGCCGAGAATATGATAATGAACAGTCTTAGAGGATTGCGCATTGCAGTACGTCAGTTTGATAATACCGACAGCAGCAGGCTTGCCTTGGCCTCGGTTTCACTCCATTCCGATTCAGGCACTGATTTGGGCGTGATGCCACCGCCTGCATAGATGGCCCATCGGCCGCTTGACGGGTCGTATTGCGCGCAGCGGATAGTGACATAGCTTGCCTCAGCATCTCCGTGCTTAACAGTGATGTATCCGCCATAGCATAGGCGCTGGTGGCTCTCGATATGTGCGATATCGCTCAAGGCAAGTTCACGCGGCAGGCCGCTGAGCGCCGGGGTAGGAGCCAGAACGTCGCGCAAATGTCCCGCCTTGTCGGCGGCATCTGGAATATGGCCGGTAAAAGCAGTGCACAGGTGCTGAATATTACCGTATTTTACTGTTTTAGGACCGATTTCATTGAATTTATATCCGGCTGTGACGAGCACATCCTCTATGAAACTTGCTACCATCGTTTGCTCTTCGTAGTTCTTTACATTCCATGGGCTGCCTGCGGGCAATGTACCTGCAAGAGCTTCAGTGGCAAAGAGGTCGGGCGGGGTTATGGTGAGCAACTTCTCGGGAGTTGCGCCAAGCCATACGTTCATGCCGGGAATATAGAACAGATAGCCCATAGAGTCGGGCAGGGCAGTCCATAGACGTTCGGCAGCACCAAGTATGTCGAGTGAGGGATTTTTGCCGGTAATAACACGTGAAATCACAGTTTTGGCGATACCGCGCCGCCGTAACTCGGAAATCAGTTTTTCAAGCCGGCTGATATACGTAGCCTTGCGCGTGGCATAGGGGATTGACGCCTCGACCGCAGCCGGAGCACCCTGGCCTATCACGTAGCTGTCGGCATATAAGCCCAGCCATGGTGTTACGCTTACACGTATCTCATCGTCGCATGTATCGATATAGTGTGGTGCCTTGCCGGGCAGACGATATATGGCGAAAGCTCTGCCCGCGGCCAGGCTGTGAATGGCGCGGCTGCGTATACTGTTTTTAATAAGTTGGGTCATGATTCGTGTAAGGGTACAGCAATGAGTTCAAATGGCAGGCAATCGGTCACCTGCACGTCATACATGTTGCCTGGAATCAACGGCATGGACTTTTTGACAAGCACTTCAGGATCAACTTCCGGCGAATCAAACTGAGACCGACATATATAATAGTCTTCGTCTTCACTGTCGACTATCACCCTGAGCGTGCTGCCGATTTTGGCCTCGTTCAGTTCGAGCGCAATTTTCTCCTGAAGTTCCATAAGCCGGTCGAGACGGGCCTGCTTCACTTCCTCGGTAATGTCATCGGCAAACTCGCGGGCAGCGCGTGTATCCTCTTCCTCGCAATAGGCAAAAGCGCCCATGCGGTCGAAGCGTTGCTCGGCCACAAACTGCATCAGTCGCTCGAATGCCTCCTCTGTCTCGCCGGGGAAACCCACCATCAGTGTGGTACGGATATGAATTCCGGGTACCTCGCGGCGCAGCGTGGCCAGCAGCTCACGGGTACCGGCCGCATCGATATGCCGGTGCATGTTGGCAAGGACGGTGTCGTCGATATGCTGAAGAGCAATGTCAAGGTATTTGCATATATTGGGACGCGATGCCATGACAGGCAGGATGTCATACGGGAAATCAGCGGGATATGCATAGTGCAGACGTATCCATTTCACGCCCGGAACGTCGGCCATGGCTTCAAGTAACTGTGCGAGAGGCGAGAGCTCCTGACGTCCGCCAAGATCGCGACCATAATTCGACAGATCCTGAGCAATAATATTGAATTCCTTGACACCTCGTGCTACAAGCGAGCGTACCTCATCGAGAATTTCTGCAATGGGACGCGAATGATAGCGGCCTGTGATTATAGGAATGGCACAGAAGGCGCACATACGGTTGCAGCCCTCAGCTATTTTTATGTATGCATGATGTGGCGGAGTGGTGAGTGTGCGCTCCCAATCATGTTTCGGGTTCCTGCGGGGACTGCGAGTCGCTTCGGCTGCTACCGCTTCCCAGTCGTATTTGCCATACCATGCATCCACCTCGGGTATTTCGCGGGGCAGCTCCTCGCGATAGCGCTCTGATAGACAACCCATCACAATCACACGGTCAATGTCACCGTCGGCTTTGCAACGGCAGGCATCGAGAATGGTATTGATGGATTCCTCCTTAGCATCGCCTATAAAGCCGCAGGTGTTGATCACCACAGTGCCTCCGCCATTCATGGGGGCGTTGTGCACAGCCTCGACACCAGCGTCGGCGAGCATGTGCAGCACACGTTCACTGTCGACAAGGTTCTTTGAGCACCCCATCGTTATAAGGTTTACCCGGGGCTTCATGTCAACGGCGTCCGAAAAGGCTTTCAACGAATTCACGCTTGTCAAAGACCTGCAGATCTCCGATGCCTTCGCCAAGTCCGATATACTTCACAGGTATCTTCAGCTGGTCGCTGATACCGATCACGACACCTCCTCGGGCCGTACCGTCGAGTTTCGTCACTGCCAGAGCGGTCACTTGCGTAGCAGCCGAGAACTGCCGGGCCTGCTCATAGGCATTTTGTCCGGTAGAGCCGTCAAGGACGAGAAGTACCTCGTGGGGTGCTCCTGGAACGACACGGTCCATCACACGCTTAATCTTGCTGAGCTCGTCCATCAGACCCTTTTTGTTGTGCAGGCGTCCTGCTGTGTCTATTATCACAACGTCGGTCCCCTGGGCAACGGCTGATGATAGCGTGTCGTATGCCACAGCTGCGGCGTCGCTGCCAAGCTGTTGCTTAACTACCGGCACGTCGGCGCGGCGCCCCCATTCGTCAATTTGTTCTACTGCGGCCGCGCGGAATGTATCGGCAGCCCCGAGCATCACTTTATATCCGGCCTGACGGTATTGGTATGCGAGCTTGCCTATGGTAGTCGTCTTGCCTACACCATTGACGCCGACTACCATAATAACATAGGGGCGCGGCGCATTTTCAGGCAACCTGAACGATCCGTCACTGCTGCCGGCGGCATTGTTCTCGGCCAGCAAGGCGGTGATTTCCTCCACGAGCATGTCGTTTAGCTCGTCGCTTCCTACGTATTTGTCGCGGGCGGCACGCTGCTGTATCCGTTCGATTATACGCAGAGTAGTCTCGGCGCCGACGTCGGCAGTAATGAATATTTCCTCGAGTTCGTCAAGGAAATCATCATCAATGGTGCTGCGTCCCACAAGGGCCCGTTTTATACGGCCGAGCACACCTTCCTTGGTCTTTTCAAGGCCACGGTCGAGTGTCTGCTTCTTTTCTCGCGAGAATATGCTTTTGAAGAATCCCATAATCAGAAATGTCGTTTCATTAATCATGCGAAGTTACAAAATATTTTTGACACTCGGAGCCTCACGGAGCGATTATTTCATATTCCTGCAAAAATGCCTAACTTTGTGGCGTGAAAAATAAGTTTGATATGAAAGGGCATCTGGCCCTTCTTGGTGCGAATACCGCATGGGGACTTATGTCGCCCATTGCCAAATATGTGATGGCAGCGGCTGTCGTATCGCCGTTGCTGATGGCAGGCATGCGTATGGCCGGTGCCGCGGCGCTTTTCTGGCTGTCTTCTCTGTCCCGGCCGGCTGAGCATGTGCCGCCCCGCGATCTGCTGCTGCTCGCTGGCGCAGGCATGCTGGGCGTGCTTCTCAATCAGGGCTGTTTTATTGTCGGTGTCGGGCTTACATCACCGGGCGAGGCTTCGGTCATCACTACTACGATGCCTATGTGGGTAATGCTGCTTGCATGGCTGATCCTGCACGAACCTGTCAGCCTTAAAAAGGCTGCGGGCATAGCCTTGGGCGCGGCCGGGGCTATCACGCTTGTATATAGCTCAACTTCAAGGATGTCAGCAACCGGCGAAAATCCGGCTGTCGGAGACATGCTTGTGCTCGCGGCCCAACTGTGCTATGCCCTGTATCTCACCTTGTACCGTGATTTTATACGACGCTACAGCCTCGTGACGCTCATGAAGTGGATGTTCACATTCGCTACGCTGGCTGTAATCCCTGTCGCACTGCCGTCGGCTCTTGATACCTTTTGGGAGCAGGTCGACAAACTGCAATGGGCCGGCATAGCCTATGTCGTTGTAATAGGCACATACGTGGCATATATATGCGTGATGGCCGGACAGAAGCGCCTGCGTCCTACCATTGTGGGCATGTATAATTATATGCAGCCTGTTGTGGCGATGGCAGTCGGGGTTGTGCTCGGATTTGACAAATTTACACCGCTCAAGGTTGTGGCAATAGTATTTATATTTGCCGGCGTGTATCTCGTTACTATATCTAAGGCGAAAAAGTCGGTGTAAGTCAGAATCTGCGTTCTTTGATCAGACCGTGGCGATATGCGAACAGCAGTTCTCGCAATTCGTCGATCTGTCCCTGAAGTTCGACTCCCTTGTCAGTATCACGTACGCGCATGCGGCGGCTCGACATTTCTACTATCTCGGTAGTTGATTCGATGTCGCTCCCATCGCGTATAGCCTGCTCGGCCGATGTAAAGGGCCTGTGCTTCACCAGCTGAAAACCGCGTGAGTGATATACCAGTGTATAGCCGGCCATACCGGTCGTGGCATGGTAAGCCTTGGCAAAACCGCCGTCGATTACCATGAGTCTGCCGCCGGCTCTGATCGGACTTTCGCCTTTGCCTTCACGCACAGGCACATGACCGTTGATTATATGGCAGTGAGTACCGGTAACGCCAAACAGGTCAAGTATCATGTCGCATACGGCGGGATTGTCGCGCAGCTCGTAATAATGGCCTTTCGCCTCGTGCCATGTCGCACGGTCGGCTATGAAGTAGCGCTCGAATGTCGCCATGCGCGACTTGTCGAATAGCGGTGAGTCCGGACCACACCACAGGTACCAGTAAAAGTCGCAGGCATAAGCGCGGCGTGCCGGCGGCGTATCATAGTTGAAGGCCGCGCGCATTACTGTGCCGACCGCATCCATCAGTTTGCGGCCACTGCACATTCGCCCTTCGACATTTACACTTCGAGGTGTACCGTCGGCATTGAGCGGCAGAGAGGCATGAAACAGCAGATTGGAGTTATACACCCCGTACATTGAACCATGGCTCAGAAGCAGCCGCATGTGGCGGGCGAGTTTGTCGCTGACTCGGAATGAATGTCGCAATTTGGCAATTAGTTCGGATTCTTCGGGGCTGAGCCGGTATGGGTCAGCCGGGTCGACAGTCGGCAGGGATATATCGGTAAGCTGATGAACGGAGCCATCGGGCAGAGTCACGGTACCGGTCGTATGGTCGATGCGGTGCAACAGACACCTGTCGTCCATATTCCACTCCGGATGGCGCCCGATAATAGCGGCTTCGAGTTTGAACTGCAACACTGTGACGGCTTTGTGCATTCTGGCGATGAGCGTACGTGTTTTGTCAGGAATGTCCTGCGTGGCTTCGGAATCAAGATGCGGTTCATAGCCGTGACAGGGATCATTGCCATAGACCTCCATGGCGAATGTCGCAAGAGGAACAAGGTTGATACCGTAACCGTCCTCGAGTGTCGTGAGATTGGCATAGCGCAGGGATATGCGCAGCACATTGGCAATACAGGCCTCGTTGCCGGCCGCGGCACCCATCCATAATGCATCATGGTTGCCCCACTGGAAGTCAAACTTGTCGTAGCGCTCGAGCACATCCATGATTATATGAGATCCGGGGCCACGGTCGTATACATCGCCGAGAATATGCAGCCGATCGATACTGAGACTCTGAATCACGTCGCACATGGCGACGATAAAGGCATCGGCGCGTCCGGTGGAGATTATTGTCTCTATGATACGGTTGTAATACGCCTGCTTGTTCTCGTCGCCCGGTGATTCGTGCAGCAGTTCTTCGATGATGTAGGCAAATTCACGCGGCAGAGCCTTGCGCACCTTGGAGCGTGTGTATTTGGATGACACTGATTGTACCACGCGTACCAACCGGTGCAGAGTGATATTATAGAAGTCGGTAAGATCGATCGACGGGTCATCGGTTATGTATTCGAGTTTCTGTGCCGGATAATATATTAATGAGCATAGCTCTCGTATGTCGCGCTCGCTCAGAGAGGTGCCGAAAATTTCAGTAACCTTGCGCTTAATATTGCCCGAGGCGTTGCGCAATATATGTACAAAAGCTTCATTCTCACCGTGGAGGTCGGCTACAAAATGCTCGGTACCCTTGGGCAGATTCAGGATAGCCTCAAGATTAATTATTTCGGTAGACGCAGAACCTACATTGGGAAAGGTATTGGAGAGCAGTTCGAGCACACGGCGGTCGATCTCGACCTTCTCGGGTGTGAAATCAGGTATGGCGGGTAAGGATTCAGTCATTATGCAGCTTCTATGATTAGCGACGGCAAATATACGTGATAAACCGTATAAATGCAAAAAATATAACACAAACCTTGCGCGGCGGGTTCAGATATTACACGCCGAAGAAAAAAACGTGAACTTTATGTGTATAATTCAAAAAAAAACACTAACTTTGAAAAAGAATTTCAACAGACAAGAAAAGAAAAACTATTATAACAAATATGCAACATTCCGATTTTCGTAATTTCGCCGTAAAAGGCCTCGGCATGAACGGGCTTGCGCTCGACCAGTACAGCGCTGCCGTAAACGCCGGGATTACCTCAAACTACATCAATCCCAGCATCATCGAGGAGCGTCAGCTCAACGTGGCGCAGATGGACGTGTTCTCGCGCCTGATGATGGATCGCATCATATTCCTCGGCACTGAGGTAAACGACTATACTGCAAATGTGATACAGGCACAGTTGCTTTATCTCGACTCGTCGGACCCCGGCAAGGATGTGTCGATATATATAAACTCGCCCGGCGGCTCGGTATACGCCGGCCTCGGTATCTACGACACCATGCAGTATATTTCGAGCGATGTCGCCACCATCTGCACCGGTATGGCGGCTTCGATGGCAGCCGTGCTGCTCGTCTCCGGCCAGAAAGGCAAGCGCTTCGCCCTGCCTCATTCGCGTGTTATGATTCACCAGCCTATGGGGGGCGCCCAGGGCCAGGCATCGGATATCGAGATCACGGCACGCGAGATAAAAAAACTCAAGCATGAGCTTTATACCATCATAGCCGACCATTCAGGCCAGCCATTCGATCGTGTGGAGCGCGATTCCGACCGCGATTATTGGATGACGGCTCAGGAAGCTCTTGAATATGGCATGATCGATCATGTGCTTGTAAAATCTGACAAACCTGCCGCTGAAAAGTAATGGCAAAGCGTAAGAACGAATACGAAGAAGTGTGCGCATGGTGCGGGCGTCCCGGCGACGCCTCGCAGCAACGCCTGCTCATCCCCTCGGGCGATCAGCATGAATTCATCTGCACCGAGTGTGTGGAGGCAATGCACGAGATGATTGCCGATCAGTTCCCCAAAATGCGCAAAAAGGCGGATTCCGATTTCCGTAAAAAGATGAAGGATAATGTTCCTACACCACATCAGATAAAGGAATTCCTCGATCAGTATGTCATAGGACAGGATGATGCCAAGAAGTATCTCTCGGTTGCGGTCTACAATCACTACAAACGCCTGATGCAGCCCAAGGATGCCGATGACGTTGATATCGAGAAAAGCAATATCATAATCGTAGGTCCGACAGGTACGGGCAAGACTCTCCTTGCCAAGACTATCGCCCGGCAGCTCGACGTGCCGTTCACTATCGTCGACGCAACCGTCCTCACCCAGGCCGGCTACGTTGGCGAGGATATCGAGAGTCTGCTCACACGCCTGCTTCAGGCCGCTGACTATGATGTGGACAAGGCGCAGCGCGGAATTGTATTTATCGATGAGATCGACAAAATAGCCCGAAAAGGCGATAACCCCTCAATCACCCGCGATGTATCGGGCGAGGGCGTCCAGCAGGGACTGCTTAAACTGCTCGAAGGTTCCATCGTGAATGTACCCCCGCAGGGCGGTCGCAAGCATCCCGAGCAGAAAATGATTCCGGTCGACACCAAGGATATACTCTTTATCTGTGGCGGAGCATTCGAGGGCATAGAAAGCAAGATTGCACAGCGCATGAACTCGCACGTAGTGGGCTATGCCACCGATGCTACCCGCAACCGCCTGAAAGACAAGCAGGATTATCTGCGCTACGTGGCCCCTCAGGATCTGCGGTCGTATGGGCTTATCCCCGAAATCATCGGTCGTCTGCCAATCCTTACGCACCTTACCCCCCTCGACCGTAATGCACTGCTCAAGGTACTTACCGAGCCTAAAAACGCCATCACCCGTCAGTATGAAAAATTGTTTGCGATGGATGGTGTAAAACTGACATTCGCTCCCGAGGTACTCGACTTCGTAGTTGACAAGGCTATTGAATACAAGCTCGGCGCCCGTGGCCTGCGCTCAATAGTAGAGGCAATCATGGTTGACGCCATGTTTGATATTCCGTCAATGAAGGTCAAGGAATTCGAGGTAACACTTGATTATGCCAAGAAAAAATTCGAGGCTGCGCACTTCGAGGCTGCCTCAGTATAACCCATATTTCAATTCATAAGACATATCCTAATATCCACCTCATTTTTCACTGCACTCAATGGAAACCACCGTCAGCCTTACCGATGCCCTACGCCGCAACTTTGGCTTTGGAACCTTTAAAGGCAACCAAGAAGCAATCATCCGCAGTCTTCTCGACGGCAACGACGTCTTTGTGCTGATGCCGACAGGCGGAGGCAAGTCGCTGTGCTATCAGCTGCCCGCGCTGCTTATGGACGGTACGGCCATTGTGGTGTCGCCGTTGATAGCGCTTATGAAAAATCAGGTGGATGCCATGCGCAATTTCAGCTCGGCCGATACTGTGGCACACTATCTGAACTCTTCCCTTACACGGGCACAGATCGACAAGGTGAAGGCCGATGTCATCGACGGCCACACAAAGTTGCTGTACGTTGCGCCGGAATCCCTTACTAAAGAGGAAAATATAGAATTTTTAAAAACAGTCCGAATCTCATTTTATGCCATCGACGAAGCGCACTGTATATCGGAATGGGGTCACGACTTCCGGCCCGAATACCGTCGTATACGTCCGATAATAAATGAGATAGGCAACCGGCCGGTAATAGCTCTTACGGCTACGGCCACTCCAAAGGTACAACACGACATCCAGAAAAATCTTGGCATGCAACAGGGTGCAGCGGTGTTCAAATCGTCATTCAACCGCCCGAACCTCTATTATGAGGTGCGCCCTAAAACCAAGAACACCGACCACGACATTATACGGTTTATCCGTCAGCATCCGTCCAGATCCGGCATAATCTACTGCCTGAGCCGAAAGAAAGTTGAAGAGCTTGCAGAATTACTGCGGGTGAACAACATCAGGGCGCTGGCATATCATGCCGGCATGGACGCAGCCACACGCTCAGCCAATCAGGACGCATTCCTGCTTGAAAAGATCGACGTCATCGTGGCTACAATAGCGTTTGGTATGGGGATCGACAAGCCCGATGTGCGCTTTGTGATCCACTACGACATGCCAAAGTCGCTTGAAGGCTACTATCAGGAAACAGGTCGGGCAGGCAGAGACGGAGGGGAAGGCTACTGCCTTACTTTCTATGCCTATCGTGACTTGCAGAAGATGGAAAAGTTCATGCAGGGCAAACCTCTTGCCGAGCAGGAAATCGGCCGCCAGTTGCTGGCCGAGACTGCCGCATACGCCGAGTCGTCGGTGTGCCGCCGCCGCACACTCCTTCACTATTTCGGTGAGGAGTTTGATGCGGACAACTGCGGCAACTGTGATAATTGCAATAATTCTAAAAAGAAAGTGGAAGCAAAAGAAGAACTCTTGGCGGCTCTTGAAACGATTGCCGCCCTTAAAGAAAAATTCAAAGCAGACTACATACTTGACGTTATGACCGGTAAGGCTACCGGTGATGTAAAAAACTATCAGCACGACCAGCTTGATGTATTCGGCTGCGAGGAATCGGGCGATCGCCGTTTCCTCAATGCAGTTCTCCGTCAGGCTGTCCTTGCCGGCTATCTCAGCAAGGATATAGAGAATTACGGCACTCTGCATATCACTGCCAAGGGCAATGATTTCATGAAGAAGCCCGCATCATTCAAAGTCGTAGAAGATTCGGAGTTTAATGACGAGGAGGAGATCACGCCCATGAAGGGCGGCTCGGCTTGCGCCGCCGACCCCGAGTTATATGCCATACTCTCGGCCCTGCGCAAAAAAATATCTCAGCATCTGAGCCTGCCGCCCTATGTGATTTTCCAGGACCCGTCGCTCGAGGCAATGGCAACTACATATCCCATTACCCTGGAAGAACTTCAGAACATCCCCGGTGTTGGCGAAGGAAAAGCCAAACGCTATGGTGAGGAGTTCCTCAAGGTAATCAAGACTTATGTTGAGGAAAATGAGATTGAGCGTCCTGAGGATCTCAGGGTGCGTTCGGTCGCCAACAAGTCTAAGCGCAAGATCGCCATTATCCAGGCCATCGACCGTAAAATTGACCTGGAAGAAGTTGCCATAAGCACCGGCCTTGACTTTGACCAACTGCTCGACGAGATAGAATCGATTGTCAACTCGGGTAATAAAATTAATATCTCGTACTTCATAGACGACAAACTCGACGAAGACGAGCAGGAAGAAATTTTCGATTACTTCAAGCAGGCTGAATCGGGTTCGCTTGACGATGCATACCGCGAATTATGTCCCGCATATAACGAGGAGGAAATACGCCTGGTACGAATCAAGTTCCTTTCCGAACTCGGTAATTGACCACTATGGAAACAACAGTATTAAAGGAGCTTTACACAAATTATTGCGGCTCGGAACCTGAAAAAATCGACGAGTTGCCATCTTCGGGCAGCAACCGTCGTTATTTCCGTATTACCGGAGATGGCGGCAGCATTATCGGCGTGCTTGGCAACAATCTTCAGGAAAATGAGGCTTTTCTTGATTTCGACCGCCAGTTCATGGAAAAAGCGCTGCCGGTCCCTGAGGTGCTTGCTGTAAGTCCTGACCACATGGCATATCTGCAGGTTGACCTTGGTGATACCCTCCTGTTCAATGCAATAGAAAAGGGCAGACTTACCCATGTGTTTTCACCCATGGAGAAGCAGCTGCTCGAACAGACGATGCGCCGGTTGCCGGATTTCCAGTTTGCCGCTTCCAACGATCAATTCGATTTCTCGAAGTGTTTCCCGGCCAAGGAATTTGACCGTCGGTCCATTATGTGGGACCTCAACTATTTCAAATATTGCTTCCTGAAAGCAACCGGGCTTGAATTTGAGGAAAACCTGCTTGAGGATGATTTCAACCGCCTTGCCGATACACTGCTTAAAGCCGACTGCGACACATTCATGTATCGCGATTTCCAGTCGCGCAATGTAATGATCCACAACGGCGAGCCGTGGTTCATTGATTTCCAGGGCGGACGCAAGGGCCCGTGCCAATATGATGTAGCATCCTTCCTGTGGCAGGCCAAGGCCAATTTCTCATCGGAGTTGCGCAAGGAACTGATAGATGAATATATCCGCTCGGCCCGGCGTTATCGCGACATAGACAAAGCTCATTTCATGGACACATTGCGGCAGTTTGTCCTGTTCCGGACGATGCAGGTGCTGGGTGCATACGGCTTCAGAGGGTATTTTGAAAAGAAGCCGCACTTCATGCAGAGCGTACCCTTTGCGATCGCCAATCTGCGGGCGCTGCTTGCCGAAAAGCCATTTTATGAATATCCTTATCTACAGGAACTGCTGCAGCGGCTTGTCGACCTTAAGCAATTTACATCCGACCTTGAGAAGCGTCAGCTCACAGTGCGCGTAATCAGCTTCGCTTACAAGAAAGGTATTCCATACGATCCGACGGGCAACGGCGGCGGCTTTGTATTCGATTGCAGAGCAGTGAACAATCCCGGCAAATACGACCGCTACAAACCGTTTACCGGGCTCGACCGTCAGGTCATCGATTTTCTTGAAGCTGACGGAGAGGTCTTCGATTTCCTTGAGCACTGTTATGCCCTCGTGGATGCTGCCACACGTCGATATATCGACCGCGGCTTCACAAACCTATATGTGGCCTTTGGCTGCACAGGTGGCCAGCACCGCTCGGTCTATTGCGCCCAGCACATGGCCGAGCATCTTAACAAGCTCTTCAATGTCAAGGTAGAACTCATCCACCGTGAGCAGGATATAGAACAGTTGTTTCCGCGCCGATGAAAGCCCTGATATTCGCCGCCGGCATCGGCAGCCGCCTGAAGCCATGGACCGACTCGCACCCCAAAGCACTTGTCGAAGTCGGTGGCAAGCCTATGCTCGGCAGGGTGATTGACAATATTATTGCTGCAGGGATTTCCGACATTATTATCAATGTCCATCATTTCGCCGGCCAGATTGTGGATTATATCAACAATACTGAGTTCAAGGCACGTATCACAATAAGCGACGAAACTGATTTGCTGCTTGATACAGGCGGAGGGTTGCGCAAGGTCCTTACTATGCTCGGAAACGAACCGGTGCTGATCCATAACGCCGACATACTCACGACATTCGACCTTAAAAAGATTATCTACCGGCAGGCACGCAGCGGTGCGGATGCCACCTTGCTCACACAGGAACGCGACAGTTCGCGTCGCCTTGTGTTCGACCGTGACGACCGTCTGCGCGGATGGACAAACCTTAATACCGGAGAAGTGAAGCCGGCAGGACTTGCGATTACAGCCGGCATGAAACTCGAATCTTTTGATGGCATACATATAGTCGATTCGTCTATGTATGATTCGCTGAAAAAGTTTCGTGGGGCCGGCAAGCCGTTTTCCATCATTGATTTTTATCTCGCCATGTGTCCCGACTGGAAGATAATATCAATGTCGCTGCCTGATGATGACCACTGGTTTGATGTAGGGAAACCTGAGACACTCCAACGAGCAAGAAACTTCTACTCGAATTCCAAATAATCTTATGAAGCAAGTAAAAGATTTTATACTGACCGGAAACCGTACCCTGCCATCGGGCTGTCACCTGATGACGTTTGTGCCGGCTGATGGCGCCAAACTGCCGGCAATCGAGCCTGGACAGTTCGTGCAGGTCAAGGTCGATAATTCTCCGAAAGCGTTTTTACGGCGCCCGATTTCGGTATGTGATGTACGGTATGAAACGGAACTCGTTCTGTTTGTAAAGCCGCAGGGCGAGGGTACAAGATGCCTTGTTGAACTGCCTGAAAATTCGGTCGTAAATATCATGCTGCCCCTCGGTCGCGGTTTTAGCTGCGACGAGTGCAACGGCCATAAAGTTCTGCTTGTCGGCGGCGGTGTGGGCGCTGCTCCGCTTGTAGCTTTATGCAAAAACCTTGCAGCCGGCGGAGCCGACGTTACTGTCGCAATCGGCGGCAGATCACGTCGTGATGTAGCCGGTGTCGATGTGCTGTATAAACCTTATGCTTCAAAAGTCCTTGTTGCCACTGACGACGGATCATGCGGGCATAAAGGCGTCGTGACTTCTCTGCCCGGATTCGATGAGCATTACGACAGGATCTATTGCTGCGGTCCGACTCCGATGATGAAGGCTGTAGCCCGCATCGCGCGCGCCAAAGACATCTGGTGCCAGGTTTCGCTTGAGAATCACATGGCATGCGGCATTGGCGCATGTCTGTGCTGTGTGGAGAATACGTCCGACCGCGGTAATGTATGTGTGTGTACGGAAGGCCCTGTGTTTAATATTAACCGTCTGCAATCATGGGAATAAATCTTAAAGTAGATCTTGGAGCCGGGCTCAAGCTCGACAACCCCGTTCTCACAGCATCGGGAACATTCGGCTTCGGTCACCAATATGCTGAATTTATCGATCTCAACCGTCTCGGTGGTTTTATTGTGAAAGGCACCACACTCGAGCCAAGGCAGGGCAACCCCGCTCCACGCCTTGTTGAGACACCTTCGGGAATGATTAATGCCGTGGGACTGCAGAATCCCGGTGTGGAGGATTTCGCCAAGTATATTTATCCTACACTTACAGGCTTTACATCCAAGGTGATAGTAAATATCTCGGGGGCTCAGGTCTCGGACTATGTAAAGGTAGCCGAGATTCTTGCTCCGCTTGAAAAGGTCAGTGCCATAGAGGTTAATATTTCGTGTCCGAATGTAAAGGGTGGCGGCATGTCGTTCGGCACATCGCCCGAAATGGCTGCCGAGGTCACCGCAGCGGTGCGCAAAGTATGGCCCCGCCACATGATGGTAAAGCTTACACCAAATGTTACCTCAGTTGTCCAGATCGCAAAAGCCGTCGAGGCCGCAGGCGCCGACAGCGTGTCGCTCGTCAACACATTCCTTGCGATGGTAGTGGACGTCGAGCGACGCAAGGCATGTCTCTCAACCGTTACAGGCGGTCTCTCAGGACCCGCTATACGTCCTATTGCAGTACGCATGGTATGGCAGGTGGCACAGGCCGTTAAAATCCCCGTTGTAGGGCTTGGCGGTATTATGGACGCATCAGATGCTCTTCAGTTCATAATGGCCGGTGCGACAGCTGTGCAGATAGGTACAGCCAATTTTATCGATCCTGCAGCCAGTGTCAAAGTCGTCGATGGTATTGAAGATTACTGCCGTCGGCATAATGTGGCTGATATCAGCGAGCTGCGCGGTATCATCTGAAATTGCCGGTTTACAAGATAATTAGCCTTCCTGACCTTGCTTGATGAGCAGAATCATCTTTACGGCGAGGTCGAAGGCTATTATTTTGCCATTACCGTTAAGCATGGTGTCGTTGCGTGCAGCGGTGATTGTATCGAATATACGCTCGACATTCACCACATTGATATAAGGCGAGAACCGTCGGCTGAATTCCATTTCTGCCGGCGACATCGATACGATACGCGTGTCGCCGATATTGAGGATGAAATTTTCCCTGACAAGGCGCGCGCAATAGTCATAAAAGCGTATTGAGCCTTCACGTCCCATGTCGGCGACCTCAGTACTCCATTTGCGCAGATCATTTACCCTACGCAGGTATGCCTTGCGCATCAGCTCCATGAACTGGTCCAAATATCGGGTACTTGCAATATTATTGTTCCTCAGCTTAAGGGCGAGATTAATATTACCGTCTGCCATTTCGGCAATACAATCAGCCTCATCTTCAGAGCTTCCTGCCGACTGCATAATTTGCCGTACTTCATCGTCCGTATATCGTCGCACAGATATGCGCTGAGTGCGCGACAGTATAGTAGGGAGTATCTCCCTGGCATTGTCCGATACCATTATGAACAATGTGTCGGGGTAGGGCTCCTCAACGAGTTTCAGCAACTTATTGGCCGCAGCTTCCTGCAACCGTTCGGGCAGCCACATCAGCACGATCTTATATTGCGACTGGCGGGCTGTGCGGTTCATGCGTTCGAGCAGGGCAGATGCCTCGTCGACATATATCAGCGGCTGCCCGTTGGGGTTGCCGAGCATCGACAGCCACTGCTCAAAGTCCATATAAGGTGAATCGGTCAGAAATTGTTTGAATTCCGGAAGATAATCATCGCTTAGAGTTGTCTGCCCACTTTTACGCTTCAATACCGGAAATGAGAAGAAGGTATCGATATGGCCGAGCGACGCATGTTGCAGGCACGACGGGCAACGCCCGCAGGCATCGCCACCGGCAGTGCGTGCAGTGCAATGGATATACTGCGCCATAGCTCTGGCAAGATTGAATTTTCCGCTACCCTGCGGCCCTTCGAGCAGAAGCGCATGCGGCAAACGGCCCGAGTCAGCCATTTCGCGCAATCGCTTTTTTACCTCTTCATGAAACGGTATGTCGGCAAATCTCATGGCTTGCTCTTTTCGTGGCTTACCACATATTTGCGGACTTCCTGGAACAGCCGTGTCGCAAAGACAAATTCATTCAGTGCCTCGTTGGCTGTAGTATAAATCTGGCTCATGTCACCAACCCATTCACGGTGTCCCTTGTTGATGAAAATGATATTTTCGCCTATTCCAAGCACCGAGTTCATGTCGTGAGTATTTATTACGGTGGTGATATTATATTCGTGTGTAATGTCGCTGAGCAGCTCGTCAATGACAATCGATGTCTTGGGGTCAAGGCCTGAATTTGGCTCATCGCAGAACAGGTATTTGGGATTGAGGGCGATGGCGCGGGCGATGGCAACACGTTTCTGCATACCGCCCGAAATCTCAGACGGGTATTTATCCTCTGCACCTTTGAGATTTACACGCTCGAGACAGAACATCGCACGTTCTCGCATCTCCTCATACGGTTTGCGGGTAAACATCTGCAATGGGAACATTACATTGCCGAGTACCGTTTCAGAATCAAAAAGTGCCGACCCCTGAAACAGCATGCCGATTTCCTTGCGCAGTTCCTTAACCTGTTCCTGATTCATGTCAAGCAGATTTCGTCCGTCAAACAGGATCTGTCCCTTGTCGGGCTGCATCAGACCTACAAGACTCTTCATGAGCACGGTCTTGCCTGATCCGCTTTGGCCTATAATGAGATTGGTCTTGCCGGTGTAGAATGTCGCGCTTACTCCATGCAGTACAGTACGACCGTCAAACGACTTGGTAACGTCTTTAACTTCAATCATTGCAGCAGGAGTTTAGTGAGTATAACATCAAAAAGCAGAATAAGAATACTCGAGGCCACAACGCCGTTGGTGGAGGCTTTGCCTACATCAAGTGCGCCGCCCTTGACATAGTAGCCATAGAACGATGCGACCGATGCGATGATGAATGCAAACACTACGCTCTTGATGAGGCCATACCATACATACCATTCCTGAAACAGTGCCTGCAGGCCGTATACATATCGCGATACGGTGATCAGATCGGTGACAACAGCCACAAGATAACCGCCTATCAGTGAAGTGGCCATACAGATGACTACAAGAGCCGGCATGAACAGAACAAAACCGATGATTTTGGGCAACACCAGATAGTTGGCCGAGTTGACACCCATGATTTCAAGCGCGTCAATCTGCTCAGTCACTCTCATTGTGCCTATTTCCGACGCTATGTTTGATCCCACCTTGCCGGCGAGTATAAGACACAAAATCGAATTGGAGAATTCGAGCAGCACAATATCGCGGGTAGCCAGACCTACTGAGTATGCCGGTATCAGAGGCGATGCGATATTCAGCTGCATCTGTATCGCTATGACGGCACCGATAAAGATCGAAATGATGATTACCAGCGGGATTGAATCAATGCCGAGTTTGCTTATTTCCTGAACGGTGCGGCGCAGAAAGATACGCCCGCGGTCGGGCAAGGCAAACACCCGGCGCATGAAGAGGCAGTAGCGGCCGAATGTGGCCAACGACGATGTTAATATCATACTTCGGTGATGTTTTATGATACAAAGTTACACATTAATTTTAATTTGACGTACTCCATGTCTAATCAAAACATCCGGTCGATGACTTTTTACCCAAGTTCATTTACAAAATTTCCAATTTCATAGTTTTTTTAAGCCGTATTCGCGGTAGTATGGACGATTTTTTGTAACTTCGCTCCCGCAAAGCACATCTCATTCGCCATGATAATTATAGGTATCGCCGGTGGAACCGGCTCAGGAAAGACGACTGTTGTTAACAAGATTATAAACTCCCTGCCGCAGGGCGAGGTCGCTGTGATTCCCCAGGATTCATATTATAAGGACCTTAGCCACATACCGATGGAGGAGCGCAGCAAGATTAATTTCGATGAGCCCGACGCAATCGAATGGCCTTTGCTTGTAAGACAGCTGCAAATGCTTCGCGACGGTAAGGCGATTCAGATGCCTACATATTCTTATCTGACATGCACACGCCAGCCAGAAACGGTAGAAGTGCGCCCGTCGGATGTCGTGATTGTCGAAGGTATCCTTGTGCTCAATGACCCTGTGCTTCGCGACATGATGGATATCAAGGTGTTTGTAGATGCGGATGCCGATGACCGCCTGATACGTGTCATTGCCCGCGACTGCATTGAGCGCGGACGTACGCCGCAGATGGTTATCGACCGCTATCAGGATGTGCTCAAGCCCATGCACTGCCAGTACATTGAACCGTCGAAGCGTTTCGCCGATCTGATTGTGCCTCAGGGTGGATCAAATATCGTTGCCATCACGCTTCTTACCGATTATATCGAGAGTCGTCTCCGCAAAGCTAAAGCATAATGGGTATTTCATTCCGACTCGATAGAAACAAGGAAGAGCAGGGCAATGAGACTCCGTCGCTCTTCGACCTGCAGCAACACGATGATGCCCGCGAGATCCGGCTCGTGGGAGAGGAAACTATAGCCGAAGAACCGACGCCGGCTCCAGAATCGCAAGATGATGATGCTCCTATGGTGCTCCGTACCGATAATCTTGTGAAACGCTACGGCAAGCGCACTGTCGCCAATCATGTGTCGATAGATGTTAAGCAGGGCGAAATCGTCGGCCTGCTCGGTCCTAACGGCGCAGGCAAGACCACGACTTTCTATATGACAACCGGATTAATCACTCCGAACGAGGGCCGCATTTTCCTGAATGATCTTGAGATTACCAAGTTCCCGGTATACAAGCGCGCACGCCATGGTATAGGTTATCTTGCTCAGGACGCATCTGTATTTCGCAAGATGACGGTCGAAGACAATATCCGCACTGTGTTGCAACTTACCGGTAAGCCCAAGGAATACCAAAAAGAGAAACTTGAGAGTCTGCTTGACGAATTTGGCCTGAAACGCCTGCGCAAGAGTTACGGTGACCAGTTGTCGGGCGGTGAGCGGCGCCGTACCGAGATCGCTCGATGCCTTGCCATCGATCCTAAATTCATCATGCTCGATGAGCCGTTTGCCGGTGTCGACCCGATCGCTGTGGAGGATATTCAGCGAGTTGTTTATCACCTCAAGGAGAAGAACATAGGCATCCTTATCACCGACCACAATGCGCCTGAAATACTGTCGATTACCGACCGTGCATACCTGCTTTTTGAAGGCCGCATACTGTTTCAGGGTACATCGGAAGAACTCGCCGAAAATCCCACAGTGCGTGAGAAGTATCTTGGCAGCAACTTTATATTCCGCCGCAAGAAACTTTAGAATTCAGTTATTATCTGTTGATTTGACGACCCGCGGAATCTTAGCGTCGTATCCCGCAGTGCCTCGATAAATGGTCCGTCAACTATAGCTTCAAGATAAGGAAACAGAGCTGTCGCCTCGGGCATGTCGCGCAGTTGTTCTATCGTAAAGCCGGTATAAAGCCATATTGTACGGCCGTTGCCGCGAAGGTCTTTTACCAATGGCAGCAGATTGCGTGCCTGATAAATAGGATCTCCGCCCGTCAAAGTGACATTGAAATCCGCTTCCTCGACAAATCTCAGCAGTTCGCTGACAGTCATGTCACGTCCTGCATCATGGGGCCATGTAGAAGGATTATGGCATCCCGGACAATGATGATCACATCCGGCAAAATAGATCGAAGTGCGGAGCCCCGGTCCATCGACCGAGGTCCCTTCGATTATGTCAACTACGCGCAATATAGGATCGTTATTCATGTACAACTCGGTCGTTGAGTTCAGCCAGTTTGGCATTATTCCAACGGTCGGTGGTACCTACGAGATAGCCTGTGATGCGCTGGAGCCGGTCAATATTGTGCGAGTGGCATTTCGGACATTCCTTCAGGTCGGCCGACGCATCCTCATAGCCGCAGTCCATGCATCGGTTGCGGTTGTGGTTTACCGAGCAATAGCCTATGTTGTACTTGTCCATGAGATCGACGATATTGGCTATGGCCTCAGGATTGTGAGTGGCGTCGCCGTCTATCTCCACGTAGAATATATGACCGCCTCGGGTGAGTTCGTGATACGGGGCCTCAATCTCGGCCTTGTGTCTGGGCGAGCAGTGGTAGTAGACCGGCACATGATTGGAATTAGTGTAGTATATCTTGTCGGTGATACCCTCGATGATGCCGAAAGTCTTGCGGTCCTTGGCTGTGAATTTGCCTGACAGGCCTTCTGCAGGGGTGGCAAGAATCGAGAAGTTGTGGTCGTAACGCTCCGAGAATTCGTTGGCTCGTGAGCGCATGTGGCTTACGATCTTAAGGCCGAGTTTCTGGGCCTCGTCGCTTTCGCCGTGATGCTTGCCTATAAGGGCTACAAGACACTCCGCAAGGCCTATGAATCCGATGCCGAGCGTACCGTGGTTGATTACCGACTCGACTGTATCGGTTGGCTTGAGCGCGTCAGAGCCGTTCCAAAGCTTCGACATCACTAACGGGAATTGCTTGGCGAGTGCCGTCTTTTGGAAATCATATCTGTCGCATAGTTGCCTGGCTGCGATTTCGAGCACGCGGTCGAGTTCCTGGAAGAACTTGTGTATGCGTTCGTCTTTGTCGCGTATGCTCATGCACTCGATAGCGATGCGCACAATATTGATTGTGGTGAAGCTCAGGTTTCCGCGGCCGATAGATGTCTTTTCGCCGTATCGGTCCTCGAACACCCGGGTGCGACAACCCATAGTGGCTACTTCATACAAGTAGTGCTTGGGGTCATTGATATCCCACTTTTCATGCTGATTGAAGGTCGCGTCGAGATTGACAAAGTTGGGGAAGAAGCGGCGCGCCGTGACTTTACATGCCAACTGATAAAGGTCGTAGTTGGGATCTTCGGGCAGATAGCTTACGCCACGCTTCTTTTTCCATATCTGTATCGGAAATATTGCAGTAGCGCCGTTGCCCACGCCTTCATACGTCGAATGGAGCAGTTCGCGGATGATGCAGCGGCCCTCGGCCGAGGTGTCGGTGCCATAGTTTATTGAGCTGAATACTACCTGATTGCCACCACGCGAGTGGATGGTGTTCATATTGTGTATAAAGGCCTCCATAGCCTGATGTACACGGCTGACGGTGCGGTTGACGGCATGTGCGAGCACACGGTCGCGGCCGGTAAGTCCGTCGAGACAGGTAGTCTCGAAGTCCTTGAGTTTAACGTCATACATATCGGAGAAGTCTTCGCCGTACAGCTTTTCAAGATTTTGGATTTCTTCGATAAACGACGCGCGCACATAAGGCGCAAGATAGAAGTCAAATGCCGGTATTGCCTGGCCGCCGTGCATCTCGTTCTGTGCCGTCTCAAGCGATATACATGCAATCACACTTGCAGTTTCGATACGCTTGGCCGGACGGCTCTCGCCATGCCCTGCAATAAAACCATACTCAAGGATGCGGTCGAGCGGATGCTGCACGCAGGTAAGACTCTTGGTAGGATAGTAGTCCTTGTCGTGGATATGTATATAGTTATGACGAACTGCGTCGAGCGATTCTTCACTCAGCAGATAATCGTCTACATAAGGCTTGGTTGTCTCCGACGCGAATTTCATCATCATGCCGGCCGGTGAGTCGGTATTCATGTTGGCGTTTTCGCGTGTGATCTCATTATTTTTTGTTTAGATGATTTCGACAAACATATCGCGGGTCTTGGCCTTGCGGGCACGTGAACGCTGGTCGCGGTATGCGATGTAGCGGCGTGCGACTTCCTTGCGTGAGCTTTTCATCAGCTCAAGTTCCACAAGATCCTGAATCTCTTCCACGGTCATGCGTTCATCACCGCGGGTTCCTATGCGGGTGGCAATTTTATTAATCAGGCCCTCGTCCTCGCCAATTTCGGTAGCAAGCATGGCCTTGCGGATGGCTGCCTTAATCTTCTCTTCATTATAGCCCACGACACGGCCGTCGCGCTTTACTACAATCTGTATCATCTTTTATTATAGGGTAGGGTTTAGTATATTTGCGTAGTATGTCGCCTGTCGTATCGACAAAGCTTTGCAAAGGTACGAAGTATTCCAAAAAACAGCAAACTATTTTTACGATAATTTTTTTCTTTTGGAAAACTTTCTGCCTATATAAAATTTTTAATCAGCTGTATATCAAGCATTGGGCGTTATATTTTGGATAACTTTAGACGATTGTCAGTGGGCGATATTTTTCTGTTTCAGCATTTCATAGTCGTAATTTTGCAGGCCGGCTTTTTCAAGATTGACGGCTTTGTTGTGATCGTTGAGATATAATCTTGGAGTTTCGGTATATGCGCTGTCGATAAGCGACTTTGTCTTATCGGCATACGGTGTGATGATACCTCCAAGCTGCATCATGGTGTCGAAAACCGATCTCGATGATGACACATTCTTGCCACTGTTATTGTTAGCATTGGCATACAGCATAGGATAGGCCTCCTTGAATTGCGGAGACATCCATATAATGAGCGGCACATGTATCTGCCAATAAGTAGGGACAGGCGAAGCATGCAGGAAACGGTTTCGCTTGTCATCGAATATGTCCTCTCCGTGATCCGACAGATATATCATGCCCGACAGGCATTGTCTGTTCTCGAGCATATCGATAACTCTATTGAGAACATAATCTGTAAATCTGATGCTGTTGTCGTATGCATTAATAAGTTCATTACGATTGAATACATCGGCATCGGCGGTCTTGTCAGGTAAAAAAACGCTGAACGATGACGGATACCGGTCCATGTAATTAAAGTGTGAACCATAAGTATGCAGTATTACCATAATCTTGCTGTTCGTCGACTGCTCGATGAAGTCATGAAGTAGCGGCAACAGTTCCTCGTCATGGTGTGAATGGCCATTATCGGTGAGGAAAACCGTTTTCTGAGCCTCGCGTGCGAAGAAATCTATGAATGAATGGTTGCGGCCCTGGTTTGACAGATATGCTGTGGCGAAGCCTGCCTCGTTAAAGGCTGAGATAAGACTTTTTGTCGTATATATCGAATCAGCGAAATTCTCGGCCGATACCCACGACAGCATCAGCGGCACACTTTTATGAGTCGTGTTGCTTTCTGACAATGTCTTTGGATAGGCAATCAGTCCGTCGCGTTTAGTAAGCAGTGGATTGGTAGGCCGGCCATAACCGAAAAGCTGCCAGTCATCGGCCCTTGAAGTCTCGCCGATAACGAGAACGTATACTTCCTTCTTATCGGCAGGTCGGCTGCTGTGTGCCTTGTAGCTGAAGCCTTCCGATGTTTTGTAATAGTTGCCGGTAGCTTTAGTTCGCTGTATAGCTATAATCGTATTGTGAATCACATTAACCGGAAATATATCACTATTGATACTAAACCGGACATCGAAGGCATAGGCCATGAACATGCATGTCAGGCCAATGAAAATTGACACCACACCGCAGTAGCGGGCGCGGAGTAATGAAGGCCGCGATGCATATATACGCTTTATAGCCGATATGACACACCATATCAATGTCGGTACATATACAATCAGCAGCGTGATTATCGCGCCCACGAGATTGCCGAGCAGTTCCGTAGCCTCGCTGACATTAGTTGTAACAAGGTTGAGAAACATATCCACAGCAATTATTGATTCGCCATAGAGATACAACAATACCACCTGAAACGCCCCGTAAAACAAGAAAGGAAAAAGCAATAGAGCAGTTCGCCCCACATTTTTCCATATTCCCATAATCAAGATATAGAAGCCGAATGGCAACAGGATATTGGTGGCCTTCGACCATGCCGTGGAATACTCGGTGATGTCAAGGGCAACATTAGGCACAATAAGCAGCAGGGGATAAAACCATAGTAATACCCCCGGCGAGAAAATCCGACGTAATGTATTATCAAAATGCTTCATTTATACCGAAGAACAGGCCGCGCTCATGCTTGCCGAAGCCTATGTCGACGCGGACATTTACGTTTCTCTTGAATTCCCAGCGATAGCCGAAACCGAAGTTTGGCAGCAGCCGGTTGAAATGTATACTTGTGATGCGTGGAAAAATCGAACCGACACCGGCCCATGCCACGACGCCGTTGCGGCGCCACACATGCTGACGTAATTCCACACACAGATCGGCCGCGCCCTTATCGCGGTAACGGCCTTCAAAGTATCCGCGCATAGTCTCGCTGCCGCCGAGATACGACATAAGGCCCCAGGGCGTCTCACCCCAGGTTATGCGCCAATGCAGCCTCGACGCCAGCGTACAGCCTTTCCATACAGGCTGAAACCAGGCAACAGTGCATTCATTAATCTTAAACGGATATTTGTTGCCCATCCATCCGAAGTCGAATGTCTGGTCAAAGCGGATCAGGACTCCTTTTTTCGTTGCGGTAAGATTGTCGCGGGTGTCATAGCGCAACGATGCCCCGATACCGTAGTTGAACGTGCGGTGAGGCAGACCATACCACAACTCAGGCTTGTGAAAGGCTCGGGCATTCACATAGTCAAAGGTCATCAGCGGACCCATATATATATTCTTGCCGAAACGGATGGCAAACAGGGCCTCGGCATGCGAAGCGAGATATTTGTACTTCGACTCATTGCTGTTGTTGCTGCACATTTCATATCCAATGCCCCAGTATTTGGTGTCAATCGACGAAAAAGACACATTATAGTCAAGCCTGTAACGGTCGTGAGGGAATACATGCACGCCTTCAAGCGACAGCTCGAAGTGGGCGGCGGTTGTGGCCTTGAAACTCAGAGCCATATCCGATGGGCAGGTCAATGAATCATCAGGCGCGGTGGAATATGCTCCGGCGGCAACGATACCTATACCGAATTTTGAATCGCTTGAGTAAAACGGCCCTCCGATAAGGCTGAAATCCATTTTACGGCCAATAGGTTTCTTGTTGGATTCTGAGAAATAGTTGATTATCCTGTTGATAATACCGTGATCTGGCCGAACTGCGGCTGTGTCGGACACAACATCACCGTCCCCCAAAGCATACGCGAAATGGGCGAAAACAAGGATGAACAGGGGCGAAAGCAACAGTCGGTATGTTTTCATAGAATTTTTCTTTTGCAAATTAACAAATAAAATGCGTAACTTTGTTTATTCAATTTACATTTTTAACTAAAAATGGTGAATAATACGACTAAACGGTCAGCCCGTATGATTGCTTCGCTGCTTGCGCGCAGCGGCATATCGGATGCTGTATTGTCACCCGGCAGCCGCGACGTTCCTCTGATTGTTGCGCTCGAACGTCAGCCCGGAATAGCGACAAGAGTCGTTGTCGACGAGCGTTCGGCAGCATTTATAGCGCTCGGCATTTCAATAGCATCGGGCAATCCGGTGGCTATGGTATGTACGTCGGGCACAGCTCCGCTCAACTATGCCCCGGCACTGGCCGAGGCTTTTTACCAGCATATTCCGCTTATTGCCATAACGGCCGACCGTCCATCGGAATGGATAGGCCAGGATGACTCGCAGACTATCATTCAGACCGGTATCTTTGAAAATTTCACCAAAGGCACATTTGACATACCGGTCGAGAGCGATGATCCTGACCGCATGTGGTATATCAACCGCAGCCTTAATGATGCCATAAATACTGCCACATCAGGTATTCCCGGCCCCGTTCACATTAATATGCATTTCTCCGATCCGCTTGGAGAGACTGCCGAAATCGAAGAACCTGATATATTTGGAGCTGACTCAAGATATATTGAGCGAGGCTATGTACCGCACGATATGTCGTCATTATTCGAAGAACTCGGAGCGCGTATGGCGCCCCCGGCCCGTATACTTATTGTCGCAGGGTATATGAAGCCTGACAACGGACTAAGCCCGATGCTCTGTGAGTTATCCCGACACCCCAATATTGTGGTGACGCAGGAGGCACAAAGCTGTCTGCACGGATATGGCGCATTCATCACTAATGTCGACTCCACTCTAAGATGTGCGGGCAAAGACAATCTGCCCGTACCCGACATCGTGATTACGCTCGGCGGTTCGCTTACATCTGCTTTGATGAAATCATACTTGCGCCGACTGCCTGCCACGACCGAGCACTGGAGCATCAATGCAGGTGAGCGCTGTGTGGATACTTTCCGCAGGCTCACACGGATAGTGGCTTGCGACGAGCATACATTCATTAATGGAATATGCCGACATATCCCCAGACGCAAAGACGGTGTGGCAACGACTTTCAAGACTTCGTGGCTTGATGCCTCAGCTACTGCCGGCAGGCTTACAGCCGAAGCTCTGTATATGGCTCCCTGGAGTGATTTCAAGGCTATGGGCCGGATAATGGCTGCGCTCCCTAAAAACTGGTGGCTGCATATAGGCAACGGGATGGCTGTGCGCTATCTGCAATGCTTTGACTATGGCAAAGCATGCAATGTGAGCTGTAACCGGGGTGTCAGCGGTATCGACGGATCGACCTCCACAGCTATAGGTGTTGCCTCAGCCTGTGGAGACAGCCGTCCTGTGATTCTTATATCGGGCGACATGTCAATGCAATATGATATCGGTGCTCTTGCCACAGCTGACATGCCTGCGAATCTTAAAATAATTGTCATAAACAACGGCGGCGGCGGTATCTTCAGATTTATCAAAACGACACGCGATCTTGATGAACTCGACCGCTGTCTGGCCTGCGAGATAAAACTTCCTCTCAAGAAACTGGCACAGGCATTCGGATTTAGATATTATTGCGCTACTGACTCGGCTGAGCTTGAGGCCTCTATGAAAAGACTCACAAGTTCCACAACGACGCCGGTCATACTTGAAGTTGTGACTGACGGAACGGTATCGGCAGGCGTATTCACAGATTACTTAAAAAACAAACTCACTGCAATATAATGAAACGTAACTGGACTACTATCAAGGAATATTCGGATATTTTGTTCGACTTTTACGAAGGCATCGCCCGCATAACCATCAACCGACCGGAGGTGTATAACGCGTTCCGACCGCAGACTAACGCTCAGATGCTCGACGCAATGGATTATTGTCGCGACAGCAAGGATGTGCGTGTCATTGTCCTTACCGGTGCAGGCGATAAGGCATTCTGCTCGGGAGGGGATCAGCACTACAAGAGCCGTGGCGGATATCGTGACGAGGACGGCGTGCCCCGTCTCAATGTCCTTGACCTCCACAAGGCGATTCAGAGCATCACCAAGCCGGTGATAGCCATGGTAAACGGATACTCAATCGGCGGCGGCAACGTATTGCAACTCGTGTGTGATCTCACTATTGCCTCTGAAAACGCACGCTTTGGCCAGACCGGCCCTAAAGTCGGCAGTTTCGACGCCGGGTTCGGCTCATCATACCTGGCTCGCTGTGTCGGTCAGAAGAAAGCCCGCGAGATTTGGTATCTGTGCCGTCAGTACACAGCTCAGGAGGCCCTCGAAATGGGTATGATCAACAAAGTGGTGCCTTTCGACAAGCTTGAGGACGAAGTAGTGGATTGGTGCATGACTATCATGAAACGCAGCCCCTTCGCAATCCGCATGATCAAGCGCGCGCTCAATGCCGAGCTTAACGGCCAGCACGGCCTTATGGAATTTGCCGGCGATGCCACTCTTATGTACTATCTTATGGACGAGGCACAGGAAGGAAAAGACGCCTTCCTTGAGAAGCGCGATCCTGACTTCGGCAAGTTTCCGCAATTTCCGGGATGATGAAGGCATACTGGTGTCCGTATACCCTGCGTTTCCGCTTTGAGGCGCGCACCTCGCGGCAATCCATGCTCGTCAAGGATACGTGGCTTGTACGCATACTTGACGAGCATAGCGGCCGGGAAGGGGTGGGGGAATGTGCCATGTTCCGCGGGCTGAGCGCCGAAGATTCGCCGAAATTTGAGGATTCACTTGCCGAGGCATGCCGCAGTTTTGATCCCGACAATCTACCGCTTGAGTCATCAATCCGCTTCGGCTTTGAGACAGCTATCAGGAATCTCTCCGGCACTCCGGTCAATGACTTTACCCGCGGCGCGTCCTCTATCCCAATCAACGGACTGATATGGATGGGCGACAAGGCCACGATGAAGCAACGTATCGATGAAAAAATCGCCGCCGGCTTCAAGGTTCTCAAACTCAAGATCGGCGGGATAAACTTCGATGACGAACTCGACCTGCTGCGATATATCCGTGACATGTATCCCCCTGACATACTGGAATTGCGGCTGGATGCCAACGGTAGCTTTTCACCCGGAACTGCAAAGGAAAAACTCGAGACACTGTCAAGCCTCGGAATCCATTCCATTGAACAGCCGATACAGGCCGGCCAACCTGAACAGATGGCGCGTATCTGTAGCGAGAGTCCTATTCCGATCGTCCTGGACGAGGAACTTATAGGAACACGTACACTTGAAGAATCGCGTGAACTACTTGAACAGATCAGGCCGCAATACATTATCCTAAAGCCTGCTCTCTGCGGAGGCTTCAGCGGCGCCGACCGCTGGATCAGAGAGGCGCGTCGGCTCGGTATAGGCTATTGGTTTACATCGGCGCTTGAGTCGAATATCGGTCTTGAGGCAATCGCACTGCATATCGCCTCAAGAGGCTGTGAACTGCCGCAGGGACTCGGCACAGGACAACTGTATCACAACAACTTCGACGGCCCGCTTTACCTTCAGGGCGAACGCATGTACTACAATCCGGCAAAGAAGCTAATAATCCCTGACCTCGAATGGCGTCAATAAGTGAATTCATGGCTTCGTGGCAGTCTGACCGGCCATATATCGAAGCGCATACGAGCGGCTCGACAGGGACCCCTAAGACCATACTACTGCCCAAAGCCGATATGCGCGTGTCGGCCGAGGCTACAAACCGCTTTTTCGGCATTGCGAAAGACTCGGTCCTTGCCATTCCTTTGTCGATGGATTATATCGCGGGAAAAATGATGGCAGTAAGAGCTGACGTGGCGGGATGCCGCCTTATTGCAATGCCTGTTTCCAACACTGTCGTTGTAGATACGACCGTAGACTTACTTGCGATAGTGCCGCCGCAGGTCGAAAGTGTACTCTCTGACCCGGACATAACCGACAAGGTGAGAAATATACTTGTGGGCGGTGGTCCGCTGTCCGCGTTGCGGACAGCAGCTCTCGCTGCATCGGGTATCCCTTCCTATTTGGGCTATGGCATGACGGAGACATGCAGCCATGTGGCATTGCGGCGCATAGGACATGATAGCTGCTACCACGCCATGCCCGGTGTAACTTTCGATACCGACGACCGGGGATGCCTTGTGATAGTTTCTGACAAGTATTCATGGAAACGTCTCCCGACTAACGACGTCGCAGAAGTCCTGACGCCAACCACATTCAAATGGCTCGGGCGATATGACAATGTCATCATTTCGGGTGGGCTGAAGCTACACCCCGAGGCAATCGAAGAAGATATACGGAAGCAGATACCCGACTTCCCGCCCTTTTATCTGGTCGGAGAGTCCGATGAGAAGTGGGGCGCCCGCCTTGTTATGGTAACCGAGGCAACCGCTGGCCATGTGACGGAGATGCTCGGACGCTGTGACATCGACCGCCGCAAATTGCCCAAGAGAATCATTTACGTAAAAAAATTGCCTCAGGCGGCCAATGGCAAACTGAGGCGTATAATTCATGAGTGAAACGTGATCAGCCGAATTTGCTGATCTTGCGCAGCTGGCCCTCGTTGATAATGCGTATGCGCCGGCCGTCGACAGTGATCAGATGCTCATCGACAAAGGTCGATAAAGTTCGGATAGCATTGGCTGTAGTCATGTTTGACAGATTCGCCAGATCCTCACGCGACATATATATTTTCAATGTAGCCTCATCGTCCTCATAACCGTAATTTTCGCGCAATACCATCAATGCCTCGGCAAGCCGGCCGCGGATATGTTTCTGAGTGAGGTTGACAATACGTGTGTCCGAGCCGCCGAGATTGCGCGACAGTTCGCGAATAAAGAACCATGCCAGCTGACGGTTTTTATCAATCATCGAGCGCACAAGTTCCAGCGGAATTGCACCAAGGGTAGAGGGCTCGAACGCAGCTGCACTCGATACATACGGCTCATGGGCGAAATAAGCACGGTAACCGAAATATTGCACCGGGCGGATAAGCCGCAATATCTGCACACGCCCGCCGACTCCTTCCTTGAACTTCTTTACCTTGCCCTTGAGAAGGTACCACAGAAATTCAGGCTCTTCGCCTTCGGCATATATGAATTGGTTTTTCTTAAAGGTCTGAATGTTGAAATTGTCGACAATCAGGCGCTTTTCATCGCCGTCAAGTATCGACCATATCTCAGCCATGTCTTCATGAATAACCTTTTCGATTGCTGACTTTATCATATAGTGGGTGTGCTATCGGTTTATGCTTTACAACATGTATTATTGGGCAAAGATAAGTTTTTTTCACATATTTACAAAGCGTTTACGACAAAATTTGATTTCTTGCCAAATTTTTAATGAACGCTCTTGCATATTTAAACTATCGTGCCTACCTTTGTGTTATTAAAACAAACGGATGATAATCCACAAGTACATTGAAAATATTGCCGCATCAAAGTTGATTGGGAAACTCTTCAAATTATAATGAAATACCGAGACAATCTTAGCCGGACAATGGCGGGCCTCGATCAGGACTTGTCCTGATGCTTTATGCCGGAGGATTACAAAGGACGGCGAGAACTCAAATCCTGTCATATCGGAGTTTCATCGCATCCTTTGGTGTGGCCCCTACAAAGAGCGTGACGTTGATAATTCATCGAAGTCACGCTCTTTAATTTTGTGGGTATACAAAAATCAAGGGATACACCCTGCTGGGCATATCCCCTGTGAATCGTATAATTATGTATTATTCGGCTTTGCCGGCGGAACCAAGCACATTAACGATCTTGTGCTTGTAGAGTTTCTCCATGTTGTCGCGGGCCGGGCCGAGATACTTGCGGGGATCGAATTCAGCGGGCTTTTCGGCGAATACGCGGCGAACAGCTGCGGTCATGGCAAGGCGGCTGTCGGAGTCGATGTTAATCTTGCAGACAGCGCTCTTGGCAGCCTTGCGGAGCTGCTCTTCGGGGATACCGATAGCATCGGGGAGCTTGCCGCCGAACATGTTGATTGTGTCGACTTCTTCCTGAGGAACCGATGATGAGCCGTGGAGCACGATGGGGAAGCCGGGAAGTTTCTCCATAACAGCGTCGAGAACGTCGAATGCCAGTGGCGGGGGAACGAGCTTGCCATCGGCATTGCGTGTGCACTGAGCGGGAGTGAACTTGTAAGCGCCGTGCGAGGTACCGATCGAGATAGCGAGGGAGTCGCAGCCTGTGCGGGTGGCAAAGTCAATTACTTCTTCGGGGTCGGTGTAGGTGTGGTGGTCAGACGATACTTCGTCTTCAACGCCGGCGAGTACGCCGAGTTCACCTTCGACTGTTACGTCAAACTGGTGTGCGTAGTCAACTACTTTCTTGGTGAGGGCGACATTCTCCTCGTAGGGGAGGTGCGAGCCGTCGATCATAACCGACGAGAAGCCGAAGTCGATGCAGCTCTTGCAGAGCTCGAAGCTGTCACCATGGTCGAGGTGAAGCACAATCTGG
>JAGANS010000086.1 GCA_017624155.1 Muribaculaceae bacterium
ATTCTTCGGCAGTCTCGTCGTCAACGACCTCGACCGCTTCAAACAGCTCTCCCGCGCCATCGTCGCCAACCGATACGACCCCTGCCTCGACGACGTCGCCCAGAAAGTCTACACCCGAGACATCTTCCGCCGCGACTGATCGAGCCACCCCCATACATCACAAGCCCCCGCGAGTATGTTTCCCATATACCGGCGGGGGCTTGTTTTATCCAATTCTTTCCAATGTTTGCAAGATTGGAAAGAATTTGATATCTTTGCGATATATTTTTGATTGTATATGATTGAAAAAGCCCCCGATATCAAAGACACCGACTTGTTGAGTGCCATGATTATCAAGCCTGATAACCGGATTTCGTCGCTCGTTGAAAAGATTAACGACAGCTACGAATACTGGGACACAATAAAATATCGCGCTGCAGAAGAAGCCGGTATAAGTGCCAATGAACTGTGGTGCCATGTAAAGGCATCGAGAATCTCGAAATATATGCATATATGGAATAAATATGGGATCTCTTTGCCTATAACTAACAAGATGCAACGCATGTGCCACGAGTTTGATATGAATTTCGGAGGCTCATGGGGCGATGACTCGATAGTTCCGAGAGAATCGAAGGAACGATATCTTGTGAGTTCGCTGATGGAGGAAGCAATATATTCAAGCCAGATGGAAGGAGCGGTCACGACACGAAAAGTCGCTAAAGAAATGCTCAAAAAGAAAATATCGCCTCGCGATAAATCGCAGCAGATGATTGCCAACAATTATCAGACAATCAGATTTGTGTTAGAGCATAAAAGCGCCCCTCTCACCCGCGAGTTACTGCTGCAGGTTCATCGGCTGATGACCGAAAATACTCTTGCCAATCCCGAGGATGCCGGTAGGCTGCGCAACGGCGATGACGATGTGGTGGTAGAAAATGCCATCTCGCATGAGGTTGTACACACACCTCCACCATTTGAAGACATACCCGAATTTGTTGAATCGCTGTGCGATTTTTTCAACGAGGAAAACCCCAAAATATTTATCCACCCCATAATACGCGGAATCATTATTCACTTTATGATCGCATACATGCATCCGTTTGTTGACGGAAATGGACGCACGGCCAGAGCCATGTTTTACTGGTATATGCTCAAACAGGGGTATTGGCTTACAGAGTATCTTTCTATCTCGAGAGTAATTGCCCGATCGAAAAGGGCTTACGAAAAAGCTTTTATGTATACCGAGGCTGATGGTATGGATGTGGGATATTTCGTTTCATATAACCTAAGAGTGCTTGAATTATCGTTCCGCCAGTTACAATCATATATCCGTAAAAAACAAGCAGAAAAGAACGCAGCCAACAGCTATTTGAGTATTGGCAATATCAACGAGCGACAGGCCAACATCATTAGAATGTTCTGCCTTAATCCCGATGAAGTCATCACGGTAAAAGACCTGCAGATAAAATTTCTTATCAGCCCCACAACCGCGAAATCGGACATCAAAGGGCTGGTTGAGAGAGGTATTTTAAAAGAAATATCGTTCAACAAAGTAAAGAAAGGCTATGTAAAGGGACCGAAATTTGATTCAGAAATAACATGCTGACCTATCCAATTCTTTCCAATGTTTGCAATATTGGAAAGAATTGGATAGGTTTTATGCAAAAAAATAGCGGTTCCCTGCGGATACCGCTATTTTTACAAACCTAAATCCAAACCTTTGACTATTGTATTTTTATGGGTTGTGTGAGTTCGCTTTGGACATTGTCGCGGTTGAGAGTCGCGATTGCGTACGAACCATCGAGCAAGGCCGTGTAGCTGTTTTTGGATGTCACCTCAACGAGTTTGGCATCGTACACGCCATCGGCCGACGAAGGTTTCACGCGATAAACGGCGTAGCGCATGCCGTCGCCGGCCGATTTCCACACCAGAGTGCGGCCGTCGACCGTTACATCGCCCACGGCATTGGGTTCGGGCTCGGTAAGCGGCCCCATCTCGGGGATAAGCATCTTATCGGCATAAACCTGAGCCAGGTGACTGAGAATATTGATCTTGTTCTCCTTGAAGCATGTGGCATTGAACAGGAAACTGCCGCGGGTGTTGGAGTTGCCGCGCGAAATGCGGAACTGCTCGTTAAGCTGATTGAGATCCTGATAAGGAGCACCCTCGGCCGGAACGCCAAAGCGGTACAGGGCATGTCCGATGGCGAGGGTAGCTTTGAAAGAATTGTCGTTCCACCACTTGCACATCTTGGTGAAATTCATAGCGATATTGGAGGTGGAGTTGTAGAGCTGCGGCACGATGAGATCGATCCACCCTTCCTGACACCATTTACGTACGTCGGCATAGAGGTCGTCGTAGTTCTGCAGTCCGTTGGAATCGGAGCCATAAGTAGGATCGCTGGCCTTGTTGCGCCAGATGCCGAAGGGAGCGATAGAAAATATGCAACCCGGCTTTTTGGCGACAAGCAGATTGTGTATCTTCTCGATGACCTCGTCGACCTGAGCGCGGCGGAAGTCGCCCACGGTCTTGTAGGCCGCGCCGTATGTCTTGTAATCGGCCGCATCATCGATCTCGACCCCGCTCTTGGGATAGGGATAGAAGTAGTCGTCGAAGTGTATGCCGTCGACATCATACCTGGTGATAAGATCATCGACGACATCTATCAGCAGTTGCTTCACCTCAGGGCAGGCCGGTCGATACATGAGCAGGTTGTCATATTTCATAGTCCATTCAGGATGCTTCTTTGCGGGATGGTCGGCAGCACCGTTCTGCGCGAAGGCACTTGCGCTGTTGCTGATGCGGTAGGGATTCATCCATGCGTGGAATTCCATGCCGCGGGCGTGTACCTGCTCGATCATCCAGCCGAGCACGTCGTAGCCGGGGTCGCGGCCCTGAGTGCCGCACAGATATTCGCTCCAGGGTTCGAGTGGCGAATTATAGAATGCGTCGGCGCAGGGGCGTACCTGCATTATCACTGCGTTGACGTTATATTTTTCAAATGCATCGAGATACTTAATGAACTCGTCTTTCTGCAAGGACTCAACATTGGCCTTAGGCCAGTCCATGCGGCCTACGGTAGCCACCCACACACCGCGTATCTCGCGGTCGGGCAGGTTGTAGGTCACTATCTGAGGATCGGGAGGAGTGGGCGTATCGGGATCATCCGGTTTGGGTGTGGGATTATCGGGAGGAATGGGTGTGGGAGCAGGCTCGTCGTCGCCGCATGCCGGCAGGGCTGCAGCGGCCATAAGCAGCATCGAGCCTAAGAGCAATAGTTTCTTGATATTCATGTGCTGAGGATATATGAATTGTTCAGAGAGTGAAGAGTGAGGCCCGCAGGCCGTCACTCTTCACATATTAGCGCGTATTACTTGACAATCTTGAACGCGCCCTTGACCGTGCGTACCACGTATACGCCGGCTGCGAGAGCGTTGGTATCGATAACAGTGCCTTCGGCAATCTTGACACCGGCAACTGTATAGACAGCGGCGCCGGCCTCGGCTGTGAGGACACCGCCCTTGAGGGTGTATTCAGCAACAGCAGCATCGGCAATGCCCGAGGCGCTTACCTCAAGATCAACAAGAGCGGGAGTGGTGAACTCGTTATTCTCGGTGGGAAGAGCCCAGGCTGCCACGCCGCCTGCCTCGTTGTCGTTATTATATACTGCATAGATATTGTTGACAGCGTCAAAGGCGAGATCAAACGGACGGTTGCCGTAACCCGAAGCGCTTACCTCGTAAGCCTTCTCGAGTGTGGGCAGGCCGTTTTCATCGTATGTAGCCTTGGCAACAACAATCACATTACCGTGAGCGGCATCAGCAACAGCGACCAGCGAGCCGTCGGCATTCGCAGCCATCGCACCGACAGGTGTGCTTCCGGCAAAAATACTCTTGTCGCCGGTCTTGAAATCCCATACACCGTTGGCGTTGACGTGGAAGAGGTTGGGATAAGTATCGCTTTCTTCCCAGCGATACTGGCTCACCCACAGACCGCCGCGACCGTCGGAGCTAAGACGATGGTTGCCGTTGGCGACATTGCCTGTGGTATTGCCACCCCATGTTGCCGACGGAGCTTTGTCCCACGGTGATGCGAGAGTGCCGATGTTGTAGAGGAATATGTCGCCGTTGCCGCCGTTGATATCCTCATCGTCAGTATAGAGTATGCGCTTGTCGCCGTTGCCATAGAGAGCAATGTCCTGTACGGAACCGTGGATCTTCACACCGTCGACAGTAACGAGGCCATTATCGTCGCGTTCGCTCTCAGTAAACACCGATTCCCATTTGCCGCCCAGGTCATCGGGCTCGGCTACAAACACACCCGACTGTGCGTTGTCAGCCCACGAGCAGATGAACACCTGACCATTTTCAGCCACCGCAACATTATTGGGGTTGGAAGGCGATGCAGCCCATTCGATGCCACCGGTGTATGCGGTCTCATTTATCGGCTTGAGGGCTGAGTCGAAGGCATAAAGGCCTGTTTCCACACGTGCGCCCTCCTTGCTGGGAGTGGCCGGCGTAACAACATACACATTGCCGAATGCGGGGCTTGTGGGGAACATATCAACAGCGATACCGCGAGCCGAGCTTGTCTGTAGATTAAGGTCGGTACCGTCGGTGAGCTGTACCACCTCGGTGTTGGCGGCAGCCGATGCTGTGAGGCTCCACTGATATGTGCCGGGCTCGACATTCAGCGAGGGCATATCGACTGTGTTGACGCCCTTTACGCCTGCGCCGAGGTCGGCGGTAGCGACAGTCTCGCCATTCTTGATCACGTTGAGAACTACCTTGGTAGCCGCATCATTGAGTACGAACGACAGTTTGCCGTCGTTGACTTTGAGTGCCGATGCATACACATTGGCACCTGCGTAGGCCGAGCCTGCGCCAAGCAGCAGAGCTGCAAGAGGAAGTAAAATCTTCTTCATGGTTGATAGGTTTGTTAATTAGTTGATTGGTATGTGTTATAATGCATAGGCGTCGCCATAGCATTACTATATTATCTCACGATTTTAAGGGTTTCGGAGCCTGCACGCACGATATAGACACCGCCGGCAAGGGCGTCGGCAGCTATTTCAGTGCCCTCGGCCACCTTCACACCGGCAGCGGTGTATACAACCGCCGGTACAGCCGAGCGTATCACGCCGTCGCGATATATCAGAGCGCCCTCGGCAGCCACATCAGCGATGGCGGAAGTTTCTTTAATCTCAATAAAACTGTTGGCCGGGACTTCACATGAGTTGTCAGCTTTGGGTAAAGCATATACATAAATGCCCGAACCACTTAATGCGGCATAGATATTCATAGCATAATCAAAACCAATACCAAAAATATTTGAATTTGACAATGCGAATACCGAGCCTTGCGCTTTTATCGAAGGGACGTTACCTTCATTAAAGGTAACATCAAAGATTTTAATTCCGTCAGGGGTAGCAACAGCTATCATTGAGCCGTCATGGTTTACTGCAAGTGCGCCGGTATTGGTCGTGGTAAATTCATCAGTCCAGAAATCCAATTCATCCTCGGCGTTAAAGTGAAGCAGTGATGCATAACCGCCGTCATTCGGGAAATCTTTATCAATACGCTGACACATCCAAATGCCGCCATTGCGGTCGGGACGTATACGTGCGTTTCGAGTGACCCGGACCTTCACATCGGCTCCATCGAGTTTGAATGTCTTACCAAGTACCTTAGACGGAGCAACTTTCCAGGGAAGATCCGAAGCACCGAGATTATAACGAAGAATAGCGCCACCATCGGGATAGTCTTCATCCCATGTATACAGGTGCATATCCTCGTCCTTACCTATAACGCATGCAGTAGGAGTAGAGCCGCCTACAGCCAAACCATTATCGCTGATCAGACCGTCTGCAGCGCGTACACCGGAGAAAACAGCTGTAAAATCGGTCGATGGATCTGCAGCATCCATTACAAAAACGCCGGAGTTTTTATCAGACCAATCGGCAAGGAACACATTTCCGCTCTCGGCCACACAAGCGTCATTCGGCGATGATTGTCCGGGCCACGTTATTCCACCTGCATAGGGCACACCGGGAGTCTTGTTTGTAATAGCATCAAGCATATTACTGTTTAACACCAGTACTCCGGCATAAGTACCGCTTGAACTTGGCGTTCCTGTTATATAAACATTGCCAAACCATTCGCTTTCCGGATCATTGTTCACATCAACTCCTCTAAGACGACCCCAAACCAAATCAGTGCCCGGATATGCGGCCATGTCTTTGGGCGTAGCCACTGCCGTAATTTGTCCTTCGGTTGACTCGGCAGTTGCCTTGACGGCCCAGCTATAATTTCCAAATCCGAGCGGAAGTTGAGTAGTAAATGTATTTGCTCCCTGAGCAAGGCCATCAGATGTTATAGTCTTTGCCACATTGCCGTCTGCATCGTAAATCAGAATATCTACGGCAGTTGCAGCAACATTGAGAGTGTACGAGAATGTGTAGTCACCATTCTCAGCCTTATCATATTTAAGACCGGTCGCATACACATTTGCGCCGGCGGAGGCGGTGAGGCCTCCGAGGAGCAGAGCTGCAAACGACAGAATCAGTTTGTTCATGGTTTATAGATTGTGTTGTTAGTTTTAAGAGGCCTGCGGGATGCGGGGTGCATCCCGCAGGCATTGGTCGATTATTTTTTATTTAACTACTTTGAGAGTCTTGGAGCCTGAGCGGGCCACATACACACCGGCGGCAAAGTCGCCGAGGTCGATGGCATAGCCCTGTGCTACCTTGTGACCGGCCACGTCGTAGAGCTCGACAAGGGCGCCGGCGGCGCTGACCACACCGTCGTGCAGGGTGATCTCGGTGGCATCTGCCACTGCCGAGAATACGCCCGATGTCATCTTGAGAGGTGCGTTGGCCATGGTGGTGAACTCGTTATTGTCTTTAGGCAGGCCCCATACTGCTATACCGCCCTGATTGTCGTTGTAGGCAATGTAGAGGTTGCCGGCGGCATCGAAGTCGCAGTCGAAGGGACGCGAGCCGTAGGTCGAACCCATCGTATACTTGAGGGTGAGCGATGGCTTGCCGTTCTCGTCGTAGGTGGCTGCGAGCACACGGATGTCGCTCTTGCCGGCCACTGCGATGAGCGAGCCGTCGACACTGACGCCCATTGCACCCATCGGGCCCGAGGTCTTGATCATATTGGCATCGCCGCAGTAGTAGTCAAACTCGCCATTGGCATTAAGGTGGAGCAGCGAGGGTACACCATCACTGTTGGTATCGCGGTTCTGGCCCACCCAAAGGCCGCCATGGCCGTCAGGCTCGATGCAGTCGCTCTGGTTGCGCAGTTTGTTCACACCATTGTTCATGAACAGGGGATAGATATACGACGGTGCGGCAGTCCACAGGTCGGTGGATTCGCCCAGGTCGTAGCGGGTGATGTACGACTTGTCGATAGTAGGAATCTCGGCCGTACCGCCGGGATAGAGATCTTCGTCGGAAGTATAGAGTTTAAGACCAGCACCCGAACCAGTGACGCAGAGGTCGACTATCGATCCGTGGATCTTGGCATCACCTTCGCTTGCAAGGCCATCGCCGTTGCGCGCGCCGCCGAATACTTCGCGGAACTCGGCAGGATTGGCGGGATCCATTACCCACACGCCTGAATGTCCGTCGCTCCAGTCGCAGATATATACATTGCCGTCGTCGGCCACATCAAGGCGCATGGGCGATGAGTTGCCGCTCCACTTCTGTCCGCCCTGGAAGGGAGTGTCGCCCTGACCGGTAACATCGGTGAGAGCTGCGTCGAGCACATAGACGCCGGTACCCTGACGCTGGCCTTTCTTTCCGTTGGCGGCAATCGAGGTAGCGTATACGCGGCCAAACCACGGGCTGGCGGGATTGGCATCGACAGCTACCGAGCGGGCGTTGGCAATCTCGAGCAGAGGGTCGCCGTTGACCGAGAACTGCACGGGCTCGCCGGTGATGGGATCAGCCGATGCGGTGATGCTCCACATGTAATCGCCGTCGGCTACACCGTCGGACTCAAAACCTACGGTATTGGTGCCGCGTGCCTGCGGGCCCAGATCGATCGTCTTCACCACCTTGCCGTCCTTGATAAGATTGAGAGTGACAGCGGTGGCATCGTCGTTGAGGGTGAAGCGCACTGAGTTGGCCTGCACGGGTTCAAGAGCCGAGGCATACACGTTGGCATGGCCCGAAGCCGTGGAAGGATCGTAGGAGGGGTCGTCCATCATGGCGATGGGGCCGCGTACCTTGGCAGCCTCGCACACTACATCTTCCTCATACTTTGTGTAGCCGTCTGCCTCGATGGCGAGGTGGTATGTGCCGGGGACGAGGTCGGGGAAGTAGAACAGACCGTTATAGTTGTTGTCGGTGGTATAGGTGAGGTTCACGCCGTTGCCGGTGAGAGTCACCTTGGCCCCGTTGATGGGCTTGTACTGGTCGTGATCGCCGAACGATGCGCCCAGATACAGCGGATCGCGGAAGATACGCTTGGCATCCTTGGCGGCGCCGGCGATGATGCCTGTCGCGGGCTGCGGAGCCTGAAAATAGTCGCAGATACCGGTATATAGCTGATAAGCCACGATATTGCTGTAATCCCGGCTGAGCATACGGTGAGCCTCGGGCTTATAGTCGTGGAAGGCTATCTCGGCCAGGAAGCCGGGACGCCACATGTGGCGGAACACGCCCAGATGGTAGCCCTCGGTCCACGATGAATAGAATGCCGAGTCCGACACGACGTAGGGTGAGGCGGCACTCTTCATCGACTGCCAGCATGTGAGGCCGTTGTCGTGCAGATGGCGCCACGCCACAGTACCCATATCCTTGGATGCCGGTATGGCGGGATCGTTGATATTGAATGGCTGTCCGGGCACAGGATCGGCGCCGCGATACATCACCATCAGGTGGTTGGAGCCATTGCCGTTGGAGTGTATGGATACAAACATGTCGGCGGCCCAGTCGGTGGCCTCTTCACCGATTGTAACGAGGATGCGGTCGTCCTCGGGACGGTTCTGCGTGCGCGACATCATCACATCGGCACCGGCGGCTTCGAGCAGGCGCTGCAGTTCCAGTCCGCGCCACAGGTTGTGCTTCGATTCCCAGCAGCCTTCTTCGCATACCGAGGGGAAGGGGATGGTAGGATTCCAACGGTCGGTGGAGTTTGAGCCATCGGAGCGATAGCCATTTGCAAATTCACCCGGGATACGGGCCCCCTGCGAAGCCTCATAACCGCCGTGTCCGGGATTGATGTAGATTTTTTTGCCCTCAAGCGACTGCGCGCCTGCCACAGGGATGGCCAGCACGGCTATAAGGGCCGACAGTAGAATTTTTTTCATTGTATGGTAAATAAGGTAATGATTGAGTGTTGGTGAGAAAAAATAGCCGGCAGCCTGCCTCGGATTGTTTTGTCCATATATCCATTCCATTTCATGAATCACTTTTTAAGGCTGTAGTCGGCAGACTGCCGGCTTTTTTCTATATATTTATATATAGGAGGATCAGAGCTTCTTGCCTACCTCCACCATGATGAAGCCGGCACGCGGGGCGGCAGCCATAAGGCGTAGCTTTCCGTCAGGGCCGATTCCGGCGCCTGTGTTAGCCGAGAATGCCGAGCAGTTGGAGCCGTTGAGGCTATATTCCCACAGCACGGGACGGTCGCCCTCGCTGAAGTTGGTGAACGCGAGCGAGGTGTTCAGGCCGGCCGAAAGATCGTAGACGCGCAGGGTCTGTGCGAAGCGGTTGCTCCAGCCGAAGCAGTTGGTGGTGAGCAGATAGCGTTCGCCATTGAAGTTGACTACGCGGGCATCGTTCTCGGCGGTGCCGGGATAGTCGCAACCCTCCTTGGCATCAATGATGTTGATGACATTGAGATCCCGGTCAACGAGCAGAATAGCGCGCTGATAGGTCGATGTGAGGGTATATACGCCCTCCTCGCCGATCACCGGATTGATTGCGCCGTAGTAGGCAACGCTGTAGGGAGGAGTGATCACCTCCGGCTCGGGCGATACGGTGTTGAAGCCCTCGACCTTGAAGCGGATGGCCATACCGCCGGCCGCATGGTCGAAGAACCACAGGTAGCCGTTGCCCTGTTCGTCGATAGTGGCGCTCATGTTGTCGCCCCAGCGGCCCTTCACTGCATCGCTGCCGGGGAATGTGACAACTGTCTCGCATACTGCATCGCGGTCAGCCCAGTGGTAAATCTTGAGCGGAGCGGCATCGGCCAGACCGGTCGACAGATTACATATATAGATATGACCGTGAGCCAGTGTACCCGAGCTAACCTCGAATGTACCGCCGGCGATACCGGTCTTGTCGAGCATGTGATCAAGCGGAGCGCCTGCGGCTACCTCGTCCCACAGCAGCACCTTGGGATTGGTACCGCCCTGACGCGACACAATCAGCAGCTGCTCGCCGTCGAACTGCGACCAACGGGTGTTCTCGCCCTCATAGTCGGCATATATCATGCTGCCCTCGTGGGCCGAATGATCGAATACAGTGGCATCGGCAAAGTCGCCGCCGAAGACGGGCACACCGGCAAATGATATGTCGTAGGTCATTGTGAGGCCCATGAAGTCGATCACCAGCTGACCGGGGTCGTCGGCGCTGATCACGCCGTCCTGCATGTTGGTGAATGTATAGGTGGCACGGCGGGGAAGAGTGCTCACGCTCATCGGCTCGGCCGTAGCCGACCCCTCACAGTTGAGGAATACCGTGCCGGTAGCATCGCTTACAAAGCCGGTGCACAGCTCGCCCGAGGCATCCTTGCACCGGATGGCAGTGAGCACGGGAGTCTCCTTGGGATCGAGCATCACGAAGCGGGCGTGATACACACTCGAGTTCTGATTGTTCTGCACGGTGATGTCGGCGGTGCCGCTGCTCACGTCGTAGGTGTCCTGATCGAGCTTGGCGCCGAGCGACAGCTTGGCGGTAAAGCGCACGGCCTGAATATCCGTCTCGGCTGGGATCACAAACTGGATGGTCTTGTTCTCCTCGTCGAGTTCGCCGGGGATATTCTCGGCGCCGGTAAAGCCGCCGTTTGCCACGGCGATATTATATATGAACGTTTCGCCCGAGGGGTTGTCGTAGTTGGTGTCGTCATCGTCGCAGGCCGAGGTGATACCGGCGAGCGCAACAGCTGCACACAGGCTGAGGGCGACTGATTTATATCGTTTCATGTATCGGGAGTATAAACTTATTTAACAAAATCATTTCCACTGCGGATTCTGCTCGAGCACATATCCGTTTTGCTCGAAGAGCTGTATCTGGTCGGTGGGGATGGGACGTATATAATCGCGGGCCTGAGGAGCGGGACGCTGCTGGGCGGCGGGGGTCACCACCAGATAGCCCTCGGTGGCGCCGGCGGGCAGCACTGCCTTGGTCTTGTCGGCCTTCTCAAAGTCGCTGTACGAGATCCATGCGCCGGTGCTGATGGCGGGATTGTATTCGCTCCACAGGTATATGAGCTTCTTCCAGCGCTTGAGGTCATCGAGGCGCGAGCCCTCGAAGGCAAGCTCCACGCGGCGTTCGCGACGGATCTCCCACAGCAGCGAGGGCACATCGGGATCGCGGTTGGGATCATCGTACACCTGACCGCCGACAGCAGGCTGGCCGCCGATCACCTGCAGGTGGGGCATCTTCACGTCCGGACGGTCGCGCAGCACGTTGATCGACTTGTCGAGATCGGCCTGAGACAGCGAGCCAAGTTCATAGCATATCTCGGCATAGTCGACAAGGATCTGACCGAGGCGATACTGCGGGCAATCGGTGGTGTTCTTGGCATTGGCGGTATAGATGAGGTCGCTGCTGCCCTCCTTGCTGCGGTCCATGTATTTGCACAGCGAGAAGCCCGAGCGCGAGTAGGCAGCGCCTGTCACATCCTCGCCGGCGATATAATACTTGTCGGGGCGGATGATGAGGCTCAGACGCGGATCACGGTCGGCAAAGTATTCAGCAGCGGTCTTGGGGCAGAACGTGATGTCCTTGGCATAGACAGGCATACCGTCAGATGCGAGGAATGCGTCGGCGAAGTCGCGGCTGGGGCCTGTCTGCGGCTGCAGATAGTTGTAGTTGAGCACACTGTGGCCGTTCTTGGTGTCGATATAGCGCTTGTAGAGGATTACCTCGGGATTGCCCGAGAGGTCCTCGCTGGCAAAGAGCGACGCATAGTCGGGAGCCAGACTGTATTTGCCCGAGTTCATCACTGTGAGGCAGGCTTCCTTGGCCAGTTCAAGGCACTGACGGGCCATATCGGCGTTGATGCCGTGATACTTGAGGAATGTGCCTTCGCGCAGCAGACGCTGAGATATCATGGCGGCAGCCACATACTTGTTGATCTGAAGCTCGCCGTCGTTTTCACGGATATTCTCGAGTGCGAAACGCAGGTCGGCCAGCACGCGCGGCATCACGAACTTGTCGCGGCTGTCGCGGGGCTTGTAAAGCGAGTCAAGCTGGGTGCTGCTGATGCGGGTGGTATACCACTGCGTGTCGCCGTAGTAGAACGACAGGTCGCAATACTCGATGCCGCGGAGCAGGCGGCCGATGCCGCGCCAGTGGTTGCGGGTTGCATCGTCGAGGCCGGGAACCTTCTCCACGCCTTCGAGCAGATAGTTGGCACGGCGCACATACGAGTAGGTGTAGTTGCCGTCGGTGCCGCTCACCACCAGATAGGGCCAGGTGGTCTGGGTCACGTCGCTGGTGTTGTCGGTAAGCTTCTCGTTATAGCCGAAGTTGCCGCCGAAGCCCGTGAAATATGACGGGTATGAGCCGTTGGCAAACGTGCGGATGTGCGACTCGGTCTTCCAGTAGTCGTTCTCGTCTACCTGGTCAACCGGCGACACCTCGAGGTAGTCGTTGCACGATGCAAGACCTGCGCCGAGTGCCATTGCACAGAGTATTATTCTTGAGGATTTCATGTTGTACGGATGATTGGTGGGTTAGAATGTGACTTGCAGACCGAATGAATATTCCTTGCTGAAGGGATATGAACGGCCGATATAGCCGCCGTCGCCTGTGGCGGTACGGGTCTCGGGATCGATGGGCACACCGTTGAGATGATCCCATGTGAGGAGGTTCTCGAATGATGCGTATATGCGCAGCTTGGAGATGAGAGCCTTGCGGGTGATCTTCTCGGGCAGCGTGTAGCCGAAAGTGAGGTTCTTCCAGCGGCAGTAGGCCATGTTGAGCAGGTAGCGCGTCTGCTTGCGGAAGTTGGGGTTGGCGCTCTGGTAGTTGAGGGCCCATGGACGGGGATAGAAAGCGTCGGTATTGTCCTCGGTCCAGTAGTCCATGTGGTGCTGGTAGTATGCCTCGCCATAGTGCCAGCCGGGAATCACGAGCTGGCCCGTGCCCCACAGATCGCGCTTGCCTACGCCCTGGAAGAATACGCTCAGGTCGAAGCCCTTGTACTGCAGGTCGAGACGCGCGCCGTACTGGTAGCGGGGTGTGGTGTTGCCTATCACCTTCATGTCGCCGTGATTGTCGATGGTGGGCACGCCGTTGGTGCGGCCGTCGTCGATCTGGCCGTCGCCGTCCTGGTCGACATATTTCACGTCGCCGGGGAGGAATTGGAAGCTTGTCTGTCCGTACTGGTCGACAAGATACTGCTGCGATGCCACGCCGTCGGCATAGCCTGTGATGCGGCCGTCGGCGTCGTAAGTGAAGTCGGCGGCGGTGAAGAGACGGTCGGTCTCATAGCCCCAGATCTCGCCGTAGGTCTTGCCGTTGTAGCGGTAGTCGCAGCGGCGCTCGTTGGGGTCGACATTGTTGAACTTGCCGGTAGCGTCGCTTATGTTGGCCGATACGGTCATGTTGAGACCGAAGGGGAAGCTGTGGTGATAGTCCACGGCAAGTTCCCAGCCGCGGGTGGTAAGGTGACCGTAATTAGTCATAGGAGCTGCCTGGCCGAAGGTAGAAGGCAGTGATGCGCCGGTGTTGATGAGATCGGTGGTCTTGCGGCTGAACCAGTCGAACGATGCGCCGAAGCGGTTGTTGAAGAATCGCAGGTCGACACCGATATCGGTCGTGGCCACCTTCTCCCATGTGAAGCCGTCGGCCAGGGCCTTAGGCATACCGAAGGTATACACGCCGTTGTCGCCGATGATCCAGGAGCTTTCGCTCATCGACATCACAGGCAGGAACATCGAGTTGGATACCTGCTGCGAACCGATCTTACCCCAGCTGCCGCGGATCTTGAAGAACGACCATACGGGATTGAGGCTTTCCATGAATTTCTCATTGGACACGATCCAGCCGGCCGAGAACGAGGGGAAGAAGCCCCAGTGCTTGCCGCGCGGGAAGCGGCTTGAGCCGTCGTAGCGCAGGTTGGCCTCAAGGAGATAACGGCCGTCGTAGTCGTAGTTGACGCGGGCGAAGAAGCCTGTCAGTGTATTCTTGTTATTGTAGGATGTGGCTGTCATCTCGCCGGTACCGAGCGAGATCTCGGGACGGTCGGCAAGCACGAGGTCAAGTTTTTTGCCGGTCTGGCCGTAGTCGTTGTAGCTCTCGATGTTGGTGCCGACAAATGCGCCGATGTTACCGATCTTCTCGTTCTCCCATTTGTAGCGGAGCAGGGCGTTGAACACGTGGTAATCGGAGAAGGCGCTGGCCTTGCTCGACATGTTGTTGGATGCCGTTGTCCATGTCTTGTACACAAAGTCGTTGAGGCTCCAGAAGTCATAGCCGCTGGCTTCGCCGCCGTTTGTCTCGGTGTAGCGGTTCACATGGGTGAATGTATAATCAGCCTCGAGGGTGATCCCCTTGTAGATGTCGATTATCGTGCCGAGGTTGACGCGCATCCAGTTGCTGCGTATCTTGTTCATGTTTGCCTGTGCGCGCTCGGAAATCGAGTTGTGCAGAGGCTCGCCGTTAAGGGTGCCGTAGGGGAAGGTTGCGGGCCAGCGGTACAGATAATAGAACTGGTCGTAGTTGGAGTTGAACTCGTAGGGATTGCGGGTGTCGGTACGGGTGTACATGAGCTTGGTGTGGAATTCAAACCACTTGCTGAGCTGGCTGCGGGTGCCGAACGATATGTTGTAGCGCTCCTGCTTGTCGTTGTTCACCTTCATCATGCCGGTGTTGCCCATATAGCCGAGGCCTACATTATATGATGTCTTGCCCGACGAGCCGTTGATGCTGAAGTTGTGGGTCTGCATGAACGAGCTGCTCTTTGTCATCATGTCGTAAGGATCCCACGAGCGGTAAAACTGCAGGTTGCCGTTGATCTTCTCGTAGTCGCGGCCATAGACGAGCTCGGGCGACAGATTGTATCCGCCGTACACGCGCTCCCATTCCTTCATGCGCTCGATGGTGTTCCAGTCCCAGTACATGTTGATGTCGTTGGTCACCGAGCTCACGCCCTTGGAGCGCTCGGCACCGAGCAGTGCCAGTGTGGCGCCCTCCGAGCCGATGGCGAGCTCGGGCTTCACGGTCGGCTTCTTCCATGCGAAGTTGTCGCTGTAGCTCACGGTGAATTTCTCGCCGAGCTTGGCTTTCTTGGTGGTGATGAGCACTACGCCGAATGCGCCCTTGATACCATAGATCGAGGCCGAGGCGGCATCCTTGAGCACCGATATACTCTCAATGTCATCGGGGCTCACTACGCTCAGGTCGTTCACCTCCACGTTGTCGACGAGGATCAGGGGGTTGGTGGAACCCTGAATCGAGCCGATCACACCGCGGATCTGCATAGAGGCGTTGTTGCCGGGCTTGCCGTTCGATGAGGTTACGTTAAGGCCGGGGACCGCACCCTGCAGGCCGCTGGTCACGTTGGTGATGGGCCGGCCTTCGAGCTGCTTGCCTACATCGACAGTACTGACGGCGCCGGTGAGGTTGACACGCTTCTGTGTGCCATAGCCCACGGCCACGACTTCCTGCAGCAGATTCTCGTCGTTGCTCATGTGGATTGTAAGATCACTGCCGCTGCCCACCGATACCGTCATCGGCTTCATGCCTACATACGAGATCTCGATCTTGGACGAGGGGGAGAAGTTGCCCTTCAGCGTGAAGTGGCCGTCGATGTCGGTGGCCACACCGGTCTTCTGGCCCTTGAGACGCACGCTGGCGCCGATTGCAGGCTCGCCCTCGGCATCGAGCACGGTGCCGGTGACTGTGGTGATGCCCTTGTCGTCGACCGAAGCGTCCTGATCGGCGCCGGCTCGGTGACTGCCGTCGAGATGATTGCGCGACAGCACTACGTTGGTGCCTTCGATGGCATAGAATATATTCTTGCCGCTAAGCATCTTGTCGAGCACGTTGCGCAGGGGTTCGTTGTTGGCGCTGACGCTTACCTTTGTCCCGGTGTCGACATTGTTGTTGATCACAAAGAGATAGCCGGTCTGGCCCTCGATCTGTTCAATGACATTCCTGAGCGGTTGCTGGTTTACGGTAAGAGTCACTTTGTCTGACTTCACCTTGCCCGACGGGGCCGGTGCCGCCGACAGGCCGATGGCCCCGGCTATAAGCATCAGCAGCCCCAGCATAAGGCATCTCATCAGAGACTTGGCTGTGTGAGAGGGCGCATACAGGCCCTCATGCTTTGGATTCATAAATACAATACTTTTCGATTAATGATTGATGGAATTGTGCTTGAAACAATGGCCGGCCACATCTTGCGGCGGGCGGTTCATAGTGTGGTAAATGGGATAAGTTGTTTTTCTTTCTGTCGAGGGGTTGAGTTTAAGGTTGTTTTAATATATTATTGTTTATTGTTGTCCTTTTGTCATTTTATGATGATATGGCGGCGGTCCTTATCGCTCTCATATTCAAAGCGGATGTCGTGTCGGAGGGTGTTGAGGGCCTGCTCGATGCCCTCGTCGAGATAGAACTTGCCGCTGAAGCGCACATCGGCGATATCGGGGCGACGCATCTCCACGCTCACTCCGTAATACTTCTCAAAGCGGGCTATGATGCTCGACAGCGGCAGCTGCCTGAAGCTTATTATGCCGCTCACCCATTCGAGGGTCTCGGGCTCCACATCGCTTATCGCGAAGGCTCCGCCATCAGTCAGCGACAGGCACTTGCCGGGGGTAAGACTATATACATGGTTGTCACCGCCGGCAAAGTCAACCGAGCCCTTGACGAGGCTTACCGAAAAGTCGGCGCTCGCCTTATAGGCATCGACATTGAATTCCGTACCCGTGACGCGCACATCACCATGACCGGTGCCTACTGTAAAAGGATGTGCCGGATCCTTGGCCACGGCAAAATATGCCTCGCCATCGATCTCTACCCGGCGGCCCTTGCCGGTAAAGGCACCCGGAAAGCGCATGGTGGAATTTGAATTTAGCCATACGGAAGTGCCGTCGGCCAGTACGATATTGAGACGCTGCCCCGCCGGAACGGAGATCTGCTGCATGGGAAGTTCCTGCACGGCATCGGTCTTCATATACAGCTGCACACCCAGCGTGATGAGCACGGCAACAGCCGCAGCGGCCATCCGACTAACCCATATACGGATGCTGCTGCGGCGTGCCTGCTGTATACGCGCGCAGCCCGATACCGTCTCATCGGCATCGAGCATGCTTACTATATCATAGAATTTGCGCTCAGACATGAACCGGCTGCGATTCTCGTCCGAAGCTTCTACCCAGCGGCGGATACGGCTGCGCTCTTCATCGCTGGCCGCGCCGCTGAAATATCGGTATAGGTGATCCTTTTCCATGGTCGAGTATAGGGGGCCTGTTTTATGGCGTCCTATACTATGTTCGTTTCAAATCCCGGATACCCTAAACGAATTTTGAAAAAATTTTCAACTTTTTAAGAAAAAAGCTGCTCCTCAGTAAGAATCAGTTGATAAACAATATTGCAAGTATGATATAAATATCTCCGAAACGGTCGCGCATCAGTCTCAGCGCCGACGACATGCGGTATTCCACAGTCTTGACCGACACGCCCAGTTCGACCGCTATCTCTGCATAGGTCTTCCGCTCTATACGGTTCATTACAAAAATCCGCCTGGTGGCCTCGGGCAGATCGTCAATGGCGGCCTTGAAGCGGCGCTGCATCTCCTTGTCGTAAAGCCAGTCGGGGTCAAAAGCCTGCAGGGTGGCGATGCTCATCTCAAGTTCCCACTGGGCATCGCTCAGCATGTCGGCCTCGGCATTGCGTTTCACCTGCTGATGCCGCAGATAATCGATACACTTACCCTTGATGATGCCAAGCAGATACGACTCGGGATTGCGGGTGGTGTCGAGGTCGGCGCGATGCTCCCACAGATATGCGAAACTTTCCATCACTATATCCTGGGCGTGCTGTGGTGTGTGTATGTACAGCATGGCAAACCGTTCGAATCTGCGACGCGACTCGAACAGGCGCTCAATGACTGTATATGGATTCATCTCGTTGGACATCACGCAATTTCAAACTTGATAAAGGTTGTCGGTGCCCGACTGACACTGGCACCTTCACGTCGAAACATTGGCAAAAGTAGCAACAATGTTTCAAATGTCCAAAAAAAACATAATATTATTTCAGAACTGGAAGTAGATGAACGGCGTCACATCCTCCGATCGAAGTTCCACCACAGCCTGCACCACTATGAGGAATATCAGCAGCTTCACAAGCCACGGCGAGCGCACAAACCATGCCGCGGCGCGGTTCCAGAACCGCGTAGGCAGGCAATGGCTCACTACGATCGTCAGCATCAGCACAAGCCACAGCATACGCGCCGAGGCAAAGGGCACCGCATACGACAGATTCATGTCGGTAACCACCCGCGCCAGTATCACCCCGGCATCAGTCCACGAATCGGCCCGGAAAAATACCCATAGCGCCGCCACAAAACTCATGGTGAGCAGCCACGACAGTACCTTTATCCACCACGCGTCGCCCAACCGTCCCAGCCAGGGCTTCGATGCCTTGTGTATCGCAAGACCGGCTCCGTGCATCGCGCCCCAGAACACAAAGCGCCATGCCGCACCATGCCACAGACCGCCGATAAGCATCGTTGCGAAATTATTGATATATGTACGCGCCGTGCCGTGACGGTTGCCGCCGAGAGGAATGTAGATATAATCGCGGAGCCAGCTCGACAGCGATATATGCCACCGGCGCCAGAAGTCGGTGAGATTGCGCGACTTGTAGGGAAAGTTGAAGTTCTGCGCCAGCCTGAATCCCATTATCAGCGCTATGCCGATAGCCATGTCGGAGTAGCCCGAGAAGTCGCAGTAAATCTGCATGGTATACCCGATTACACCCATCAGGGTCTCGAAGCCCGAATATGCGCCCGGGGCATCGAATATCAGATCATTGTACTGCGCTATGTAGTCGGCGATTATAGCCTTTTTCGCCACACCGAGTATGATGAGCCACAGGCCATACCACACCTCGCGCCGCGTGGCATGATGCGCTCCGGCAATCTGCGGCAGAAAATAGTCGGCACGCACTATCGGTCCGGCGACGAGTGCCGGAAAGAATGACAGGAAAAAGGCATATTCAAGCCACGTGCCCGTAGGCTGCACACGCCCCTTGTACACATCGACGATATACGACACCGACTGGAATGTGTAGAACGATATGCCTACCGGCAATATCAGATCGAGCGGCTGGAAGTTGCCACCGACAAGCGCATTGATGTTCCACAGGAAGAAGTTGGCATATTTGAAGTAAGCCAGTATGCCGAGCGAGGTGCACAGCGACGCGGCCACACACAGCCTGCGGGCTCCGCGGCGCCGCAGCCGCACCAGCAGCCGCGACAGCCCCCAGTCGACAGCCGAAGTGCCTAAAAGCAGAAATACAAAGAAACCGCTCGATTTATAATAGAAATACAGGCTGAACGCCACCACAAACAGCAGCATCTGCCATCCGCGCGAGCGCAACAGCGAATACAGTGGCAAAAAGACAAGAAACAGCACCCAGAATGTACCCGACGAGAACAGCATGGGCTCTCCGGGCGTATACGTCAGGAAATGTCCGATATTATGCAATATATCCTGAAGCATGGCACCCTTACTCGTTGGGCTGGTGGACGAATACGCGCCGTGCGCGGCCCGATGAGGCATCCGGCACGTCAAGGCGTATGGGATGAGGATGATGTGCCGGCATCCAGCGTACCACCGAGTCCATCCACTGTGCGGCCGACGTGCGCGTGGGATGTGCGCCGTCCTTGCCGCGCTCAAAACTCATGCCGTCGCTCAGGAAGAAAGTTCCCGGCGCGGCATTGGCGGCGATAAGATCATTGATGCCGGTATCGGGCTTCCAGTTGGGCGGCCCTATCCACAGATAAGGTATGTCGCCGGCCTCGTCGATAATGGTCTTGACATAAGCGTCGCGTTTATCGGCGATATTCTTCACAAACAGCTCGTTGGCGCCCAGGCATATAAAGATATAGTCGGGCGACAGCCTGTTGATATAGCTTTTCAGACGCCCCGACGCGCCCCATTTTTCGGAGGTGGAGCTGTACCATATCACGGCATAGAGGGTATGCCCGTTGTGCGAGGCATAGGCCGCCAGGCGCGGATACAGGCCGTCGAGCATCGAATCGCCGATAAACAGGATTGTCTTGTCAGCCGTATCGACCGGCACCGGCTCGGGAGCCGCTGTCACGATGGCCTGTGCAAGCGTATCGTTTCCTGCCGTCACCAGCTCCGGACCGGTCTGCTGTCCTATAATAAGAGCCCGGGCAAGCCCGCTGTCCTTCATTTCATAACCGCCTATCCGCACCGGCCCGAATGCCGACACACACGCTATCGCGACGAGTGCGGCGACGAGAAGAGCCCAAAGGGGCAGATAATTGCGGCGGCGTTTCATAACGATACCATCATGTATTCATTCTGCGGACCTTTTCCCACATGATACAGTTGCAGGCCCCAGCCCTGCTCGGCGGCACGACCCGATATCGGTCGGCCGAGCTGCTCGAACACATCATAGCGGCTGCCGCATTTGGCGCACTCAGCCTCGTTATGTTCGTTGATATGTACCCTTATCTTGGCGTTGCACTCCACGGGGCAGGCAAGGTCATAGGCCACAGGATTGCCCAGATAGGTTGTGCACAGCAATATGCCCCCTACTCCGGTCGACATCATGGCCGTATAGGGAAAGTCGGCCGGCACACGATCCTCGCGAATGTATGTCTTGTACTGCCCGGCGCCCGACACGCCGTAGAAGTCCCACACGGCCTGAGTGCTGAACGTAAGGTTAACATAGCCCACATGCAGCCGGTGGTTGTCGATATGGTGGCATGAGCCAAGCGAAAGGGCAAGCACAACGGCTGTGACTAAGGAGAGAATACGAGTCATCACCGCTGCTTTATACTATCTTCTGCATCAGCTGGCCGAACTGATCCACAGCCTTCTGCATCGTGCCGCCGACCATTGCCTTGAGGAAGGCGGGGATCTCGACATCCATTGCGGTCACGATCTCCGACTTGTCGTCGCTCTCGGGACGGATATTGACGGCGAGGTGCATGGGCACCGGCGAGCCAAGCGCCGTAAAGACTACCTTGGCGGGCGTGCGCTCCACTACTTTGAGGGTGATCTCGCCCACCTGCGGGGTCTTCATCACTATCGAATCGGTGGTGAACGATACCTCACCTACCTTGGCACGGTCCTCGGCAGGCATCTTGTCGATGAGTTCCTGCAGACGCGACAGGTCGGCGAATTTATCGGCCACAGCCTGTGCCGATGCTTCTACTATTGCGGGTTTTGAAGTGAATGTTGCCATTTTTGTTTCTTTATGGTAATGATGCCGCCGGGCGCAATCAGCCTATGCCGGGCACCCAGTTGGCCGGATCCTTGCGCCACTCCTGCAAGGTTTCCACGTCCGATTCCTGAATATAGTGTGTGGCCAGGGCAGCTTCGATCATGGCGTTGTAGTTGCTCAGGGTGACGAGCTTCACGCCGGCCTTGCGGAAATTTTCCTCGGCCACGGGGAAACCATAGGTGAACAGAGCTACCATGCCTACTACATTGGCGCCGGCGGCACGCACGGCCTCGACGGCCTTGAGCGACGACTTGCCGGTGGAGATAAGATCCTCGACTACCACCACATTCTGTCCGGGCTTGAGGTTGCCCTCGATAAGGTTCTCGAGGCCATGATCCTTGGGCGTCGAGCGGATGTATACAAAGGGCAGACCGAGCTCGTCGGCCACAAGTGCGCCCTGGGCGATTGCTCCGGTAGCCACGCCGGCTATCACGTCCACATCCTTGAACGTCTCAAAAATTGCGCGTGCGAGTTCCACCTTGATAAACGAGCGTATCTCGGGATACGACAGCGTCTTGCGGTTATCGGTATAGATTGGTGAATTCCAACCCGAAGCCCAGGTAAAAGGATTATCGACCTGAAGGATAATTGCGCTGATTTTGAGAAGTTTCTCTGCTAAGAGACGTTCAACCTTTTTCATTGTTCGTGACGTGTTTATGATATTTTTGCAAAGTTACTACATTTTTGCGATTCTACAAACCGCTCCGCGCAGCACTCCGCTATTTTCATATTTTTTTACAAACTGGCGTGATCTACATACTCCCCAAGCCTACACTGCAGTATGCTCTCAGTTAACGACAGGTCGGCGCGGGCATCTATAAATGACAAAATTCAACAAAAAAAAGAAAAAGTTATAGCATTATTTATAAAATTCAAGTATTATTCTTAACTTTGCACGCAATAGAATAAAACAATCTATAAAAATAGCAAACCATAAATCAACAATTATCCTGTTACGAACATGAATAAATTCTTAGCCATATTCGCCCTGCTGCTTATGTGCGGCAGCTGCGGCAGTAAAGAGGTGCGCAATATCTCGGCTGGTGATGTTGTCTTCGTTGATGAATTTCCGACCGATGTTGACCTTAAGGAACTCGATTTCACCATTGATGAAATTGGGCTGCGCTCCGTTAAAGTTGTAGATAGTCTGATTGTCCTGGCACATTCTTCGTTTTGGACTATTCATTCAGATACCGGCAAGAGCTATGGCAAGTGTCTTGGTATCGGACAGGGGCCTGCTGAATTCAACTACATCCCGACGAGCACCGCATCGGCATTCATCACTTATGGCGATACTCTTTACTCATATCTGAATAATTGTCCTCGCGGTAAAATTATGCGGCTGAATGTTACAAAACTTGTCAATGACGGCATCGAAGATGTCGCCACACAACTGGAGACGGATGTGCTGAAGTCGATCAGCTGGCAGGTGACGCCGTGCGACAGCAGCCGTTTTATCCTGGCTATGCCCAACAAATTGTATACCGGCTTCACACGTCAGCTGTTTGCCAACGGAGAACTGAAAGAAATCCCGGGTACGGAGACTCTCAGCGAATTTACAGTAGAGGACGAGAGCAAAATCAATATGCTTGCCAAAACTCAGGTGTACAATCCAGATGCAGATATGATGGTAGAAGCCATGTGCTCGTTCAATCAACTGCACGTGTATGCTCCTGACGGCAGCCGCATGAAGACTATATGCGTCGGCAAAAAACTCGACAACGCCATTGATGTCGCGAATACCTCGCGTCCCATGTGCCCCGAAGCCTATAAGTCTGCGGCAGCTTGGCCGACGGGATTCGGCGCCGTATATGCCGGAGCTACCAGGATGTCGTATCAGATGGGGACCAATACCGATTCCGACCTTCAGTTTTTTGACTGGGACGGAAATCCCAAGTGCAAGGCCGTATTGCCTTACAAAGTACGGTCGATCGACATTGACTTCAACAAAAAGCGGCTATACGTGATAGACGAGGAGGAAGACTGCCTGCGCACCTACGATGCCACTGAGATAATCAATGCGCTGAACTCCTGAGAAACGAAACTCCATGATACAATAAGCCGCGGCGATGCGATTCGCTGCGGCTTATTGCAATTAGATGTTACACTCCGCCGGTATCGTCCGTGCCGTCGGGGAGGCCTTTATCGGCATGGAAGAACGGGCTGATATATTTCTCGCCGAAGCGCTGCATCAGCTCCCAGAAATTGGGCACAAACAGTGTCCCGACCACGGCGTTGACCGCCATGCCGAATACCACGGCCGTGCCGAGCGATATGCGTGAGGCCGCGCCGGCTCCGGTGGCAAAGAGCATCGGCATCACGCCGAACACAAAGGCGAGCGCCGTCATCATGATGGGACGGAAGCGCACCCTCCCGGCATCAATGGCGGCCTGACGTATCGACTGCCCGGCCTTGCGGTAGTCCATCGCATACTCCACTATAAGGATGGCATTCTTGGCCGACAGGCCCAGCAGCAGCACGATACCTATCTGTGTGTATACCGATATGCTCTGATTCATGAATATGCAGCCCACTACTGTGCCGAGGATGGCCGTAGGCATGGCGATGATGACCGCCACAGGGTCCGTAAGACTCTCATACTGAGCCGCGAGCACGAGCAGGGTCACTATCACGGCAAGTATCAGCACAAAGGTGATGGTTGTGCCCGACTGAGTTTCCTGATATGCCTCGCCGGTCCAGGCATAGCCGTAGTTGTCGCCTACAGCCTTGCGCACGATCTCCTCCATGGCCTTTATACCGTCGGCCGAGCTGACGCCCTCGGCAGGTGTGGCGGTGAGCGATGCCGTGTTGTACATGTTATAGCGCGACACGGTGGGTGCACCCATCGACGGCTCCACCGTGGCGAATGTCGAGAATGGCACCATCTGTCCCGACGCATTGCGCACGCTCAGATTCAGCACATCGCCGATATGTGCACGGGCGGCGCCCTCGGCGGCTATGTTGACCTGATACACGCGGCCAAATTCCACAAAATCGTTGACATACGAGCCGCCCATGAAAGCCGACAGGGTAGAATATATGCTTTCGAGCGTGAGGCCCTGCATCTTGGCGCGGTCGCGGTCAATCTTAATGGCATACTGCGGCACAGCGCCTTCAAACAGCGAGGTCACCGACTTGATGCGCGGATCCTTCTCTGCCTCGGCGCTGATTGCGTCGATGGCCTGCTTGAGCTGCTGCGTGCCGTGACTGTTGATGTCAAGGAGCTGCATCTCGAGGCCCGATGTCATGCCCAGACCGGGGATAGCGGGGGGATTGAGCGAGAAGGCGATCGGCTCCTGCATACGTGCGCCGATGATATTGGCGCTGTCGATAATGGCATCGACACCTTCAGCCTTGGCCTTGCGCTCCTTCCAAGGCTCAAGCATCACAAACAGCGAGCCGAGATTGCTGCTCGAGCCGCCGCCCATGAACGACATACCGCTCACGGCCATCACGTCGCGCACACCGGGCACCTTGAGCAGCGATGCCGAGAAGTCGCTCACCACCTTGTCGGTACGCTCGAGTGACGCACCGGTCGGCAGCTGCACCGACGACATGAAGTAGCCCATATCCTCGCCCGGCACATAGGATGTCGGCCACTTGAGGAATCCCCAGAATGCCATACCTGTAATGAGAAAATATGCGATTATCGCCACAACAGGTCGTTTCAGGAACTGGCCCACGATCTTCATATATGCGGCCAGCGTGGCGGCAAAGCCCTTGTTCCACCAGCGGAACAGGAAGAAATTGCTCGGCTTGTGAGGCTTGAGAAATAAGGCGCACATCGCCGGAGTGAACGTAAGCGCGTTGAAGCCCGAGAATGCCGTTGACACGGCGATGGTTAGCGCAAATTGCTTGTATAGCTGCCCGGTGATGCCGCTCACCATGGCCGTGGGGATAAACACAGCCAGCAACACAAGCACCTCGCCGATCACAGGCCCCTGCAGCTCCGTCATGGCCTTCTCGGCGGCCTGCCGCGGATTGAGCTTGCCCTCCGACAGCAATCGCGCACAGTCCTCCACCACCACTATCGCATCATCCACCACAATGGCGATGGCAAGCACCAAACCGAAGAGGGTAAGTGTGTTGAGCGTGAAGCCCATCCACTTCATCACGGCGAGCGTGGCGATCAACGATACCGGTATCGTGAGCATCGGGATGATGACGGCGCGCCAGTTCTGCAGGAACAGCATTATCACGATCATCACCAGTATGGTAGTCTCGAGGAATGTTATCAGCAGTTCGTCGATCGACGCCGTCACAAACTCGGTGGTATTGAGCATTATCTGATAGTTGACACCCGGCGGGAAGTATTGGGCCAGTTCCTTTAGCTTGGCCTCGCAACCCTTGGCCACATGCAGGGCGTTGGCACCCGGCAGCTGGCTGATGCCTATCATGGCGCTCTGTTGGCCATTGACACGTGCTATCTGCGTATATGAGTTGGATCCGAGATCAATCTTAGCGATATCCTTGAGATGGAGGATATTGCCGTCCCCGTCAGACCGCAGGATGATATTGCCGAATTCCTCGGCCGTAATCAGGCGCCCCTGCGTGGTGAGGGTATAGGTAAATGCCTCGTCGCCCTGGCCGGGACGCTGCCCCACACTGCCGGCGCTGACTTCCATGTTCTGCGACTGTATGGCCGCTTCCACATCGGCCGGGGTGATGCCGCGCTCGCGCATCACGGCCGGATCGAGCCATATACGCATCGAGTAGTTGCCGCCGCCGAATGCCTCCACCTGGCCCACGCCGTCGACACGGGCGAGTTCATCGGTAATGTTGAGGTTGGCATAGTTGGTGAGATACAGCGCATCGTACCGCTCGGGATCGTCGCTCTGCAGGGCGATGAACAGTATCTGGTTGGACGAGCGCGACATCACCGACACACCCTGCTGCTTCACCGATGTGGGCAGGGTGGCTTCGGCCTGCGATATGCGGTTCTGCACCTTCACGGTGGCGATATCGAGGTCGGTGCCTTCCTCAAATGTGATGGTGAGCATATACGAGCCGTCGGAGCCCGAGGTCGAGTTCATGTACATCATGCCCTCCACACCGTTGACCTGCTGCTCGATGGGTACGCCCACCGTCTCGGCCACGGTCTGCGCATCGGCGCCCGGATACATTGCCGACACCATCACGGTCGGCGGAGTGATGTCGGGATACTGGGCCACCGGCAGGCTGCTGTATGTAAGTGCGCCGGCAAGCACCATAGCCACCGCTATGACGATCGCAAATATCGGGCGCTCGATAAAGAATTTTGAGAACATGATGTTTGTATATGATGTAGGAGAGACTTACTTTGTTTCGACGGGCTTCACAGTCATGCCGTCGCGCACCTTGAGCATCGCCGTAGTCACATAGCGGTCGCCGGCCTTGAGTCCGTCGGTCACCACGCGCATACTGTCGTTAACCAGGTCGCCGGTCTTTACCGGGGTATAGACGACCTTGTCAGAATCATTAACCACATAGAGATACTTGCCCAACTGATCGCTCGACAGCGACGCATCGCGCACCAATATCGCCTTGGGGTCAACCATATACGGCATACGGATGGTGCAGTACATGCCGGCCTTGAGTTCACTGTACGGATTGTCGATCTCGGCCTGCAGCGATATCGTGCCTGTCGACGCATCAACATTGGGCGCCATGTAGTTGAGATCGCCCGTATAGCTGTGGGGCAGCTTCTCCGAGAAGTTTATAGGCACGGCCGAGTAGTCGATCAGCTGCCTGTTGTTGGGATTCTCGAAAGCCCGCAGGAACGATGCGTCCTCGATCGAGAAATTCGCGATGACGGTGGCGTCGGCGTATATGGTGGCGAGTGTCACCGGCGCACCCTCGCCCGACACATAGTTGCCGCCCGAATATTCGTTCACCGATATATGGCCGTCGACCTCGGCCCGCACCGTGCATTTGTCGAGGTTATTGCGGGCGATCGACAGCTGCGACTCGGCGGTCTTGATAGCCGCGCGGCTCTGGTCGCGGGCATTGAGTGCCTGCTCCAATTCCATCTGCGACACGGCATTCTTCTCATACGCCTTGCTCACAGCCACATAGTGTGTCTCGGCATATTTGTTGTTGCTGATGGCGGTGGCGAGGGCGGCCTCGGCCTCCTTTAAGGCATCGGGATAGGTGGTGGAGCGGATTGTAAACAGCACCTGACCCTTCTTCACCTTGTCACCGGGAGTATAGAGCGGCGGCGACACCGTACCGTTGACCCGTGCCACTACATTTACGGTTCTGTCGGCTATAAGTGAGCCCGGGTATTCCTTGTATAGTGTCACTGAGTCGATTACGGGCCTTGTGACCTCGACGGGGAGCGCTGCCGCGCCGGCTGCGTCGTTGTCTTTGTTTTTATGGCATCCTGTGGCCGATAACAGGGCCACTACGGCCACCGAGGAGAGTATTATTCTGGAAGTCATGGCTGTAACTTTTATTCTTCGTATTGTGAAAATCCGCCGCCGAGGGCTTTGTACAGGCTGATGAGCGCGCCGAGGGCATTTCCGCGGGCCATTATCAGCGAATTGGTGTTGGCGAGCACGTTCTGCTGGGCCGTTGCCACGTCGGAGTATGGCGCCAGGCCTTGAGTATACAGGTCGAGCTCAAGATCGAGAAACTCGGTCGACGAGCGCACTGCCGATTCGTAGTCGGTAATCTGCCGGGTGTAATTGACATACGACGTCATGGCGTTCTCCACCTCGTTGTATGCATTCATTACCGTATAATTATAATTGGCGAGCTGTGCCTCCATCTCATCGCGTGCCGCAGCCACCGATGCCGACCTGGCCATACCGTCGAACAATGTCCACGACAGTGTGGGCGCTACCGAATAGGTAAATCCGTCGCGGGTGAACATGTCGCCCGGCCGCGCCGCACCCACTCCGACCGAGCCTTGCAGACTCAGCGTAGGCAGGAAATCCTTCTTGGCGATGCCTACCGACGCTGCCGCTGCCGCAAGGGTCTGCTCGGCCGCTACTATATCGGGCCGCCGGCGCAGCAGCTCCGACGGAATACCGGCCGACACGGGCTGCATATATTGCGGCAAGCCGGCTCCCGACTCGAGGAGCGGCTCTATCTCGGCGGGATAGCGGCCTACGAGCAATGCCAGCGAGCTCTTGGCCGAGGATATGGAGCTGACGAGCGTAGGAATCGTGGCACGGGTGGTATACAGCAATGCCATTGCCTGGTCGACCTGCGGCTTGGCGCCGAGGCCGCTCTCATAGCGCGCCGTGACGAGCTGTGCTATCGAGTCCTGAGTCTTGGTCTGCTCCCGGGCGACCTGCAATTCGGCCTCCCACACGCGCAGCTGCACGTATGTATCGGCTATGCCGGCCGCCATACTCACCATCGCGCCTACCCAGTCGGCACGCGAGGCTCGGTATTGGGCTTTCTTTTGTCTGACCTGCGAGGTGATCTTGCCGAAGAGGTCGATCTCCCAGTTCACGGTCGCACCGGCCTCCCAGTGGTTGGCCGACACCCGCTCCTGATGCGAACGGCTATAGCCGGCATTCAGCCCGATCTGCGGGTAATAGGCCGCGCGGGCGACTGCCATCTGGCGCGACGCCGCATCCATGCGCCGGCAGGCTATGGCCAGGTTGTAGTTGGCATCCTCGCCCATACTGATAAGCGAGTCGAGCACGGCATCGTCGAGGCTTGTCCACCATCGGTCCTGCGACGGCAGCGACTGCCCGAATGTCTCGCTGTATGTCCATTGTTCGGGCATAGGCCGGTCAAGACCGGGTGTGCGGGCATCCGTCGCGGGCATGCATACCGGCAACAGCAATATAGCTATGATTAGAAAATTGCGGGTCATAAATAATCTGTTGAATATTATTTATAACCCGCAATTTCCGAAAAAGGTTTACTGATCCAGCCCGTGGCGGCGGCAGAATTCTATGTACTCGCGGTAGCGGACATAGTTGTCGCAGTTGAGCACCACGTACTCATAGTCGAGGGCGAGCGACATGTAGAACTCACGCGCCAGGATAAGATGCGACGGTTCCGGCTCGCGGCCATACACACGGCGCTCGATGCCGTCGATCATTCTCGCACAAGTGTAGTGCAAGTCGCGCCCTGCATGGCTGTAGGTGTTGCCGGCATAGTCGGTCAGCCGGCCGATTGCCTCAAGATACAGCTCGCGCGCTGTCCCGGCGTAGCCGTTGGCCCTGCACTCGCGGGCCGCGCCCATCAGGATTTTTGCCGCGTCGACGGCCTTGCCTGTCCGGTCGGCTTCGTTGCGGGCATTGTCGGCCATGGCGGTCATGGCGCGGGCATCGAGGCGGGTGATGCTGCCGTCGGGGCAGGCGCGCAGGATGCGCTGATAGGGATAATGTACCATAATCAGTGGATTTTAAGTATGTTAATGTACTAATTTTCCACCGCCGGGGCCGCCACAGATTACACAAAAAAGAATGTAATCCTTCCGTATCTGCCGCGGACGGCAGCGGTGGAAAAGATTACATTCTGTTTATGCGGTATGGATTATGGTCACGTCATGGCGCAAAGTTATGAATACTTGGCCGGTTTTCCAAATTATTTGCGTACTTTTTTACCGTTTACGATATACAGGCCGGGGGCTGTAGGATTCTCCACCCTGATTCCCTGCAGATTATACCATACGGCAGGTGCATCACAATCGGTCTCGACATCACCGATACCCATCGGTCGCGATACCTTGAGGCTATGATCGCCCGTCACGGTGAAGCTGTGCACACCATCGGCCTCGGCCTGCATGACTGTGCCGTCGAGAGCAACTACAGAGCCTTCGGGAGCCGACACTGTCACATGTGTACGGTCGAGCGCGCGGAAGCTGCCTGCGGCGACATCCACCGGCCGGATATGGTCGGCCATCAGTGTCACTTCAAGGCCATCCTCGATCTCGACATTCACGAGACGGGTGTATGGTATCTCACCATAGAACACCTTCACCACATCGCCGTCGGCAAGGCTGACGCTGTAGTCATTGCTGTCGGGGAATATCGCGTCGCAGACCTCATCGTTGAGATATACATACGAGTCCACGGGAGCGCCGGTCTGTAGCGTGAAGGCGTTGTCGCCGTCGTAGAATTCAATGGTGTTATATCCCTCGGTCAGGCCGTCGATGGCTGTGCGGTCGCTGCGCAGGAGCGAGAAGTACCCCTCGGCCACCGACAGGTCGTTGATATATACGAGAGCCTTCTTGTCGCGGACGATGTCGCCGGTAGTGATGTCGATGCGCGAGCCGTCGGTAAGGAGTCCGATCATGAATGGCGACACCTTCAGCTCGTCGGCTTCATACACATAGCCGTCGACCTCGGCCGTAGCAATATAGCACATCTCGGCCGGCACAAAACTGATGATGGGAATGTCGCGGCGGATCTCAACCTCGTTTTCTCCGGCCACAAGCTCAAGTTCATCGCCGTTGTAGCTATAGCCGCGGTAGGCCTTCACACGGGCAGGATTGTCGACACACAGCGTCATCACAAACGAGTCGAAGCGGTGCACCGTAATGTCGATCTCGGCATCCGTCGTCATTATGAACGCGAACGGATTGAAGAACGTGGCCGTCTTGCCGTTTACCGTGAAACTGTCAACCTCATACTCGTCGGTACGGCCATATATCTTCACCTCGGCGCCGGCCTGCACCATGAAGTCGGGCTCCATGTAATCGAATACCGGCTTGCCGTCGATGTCCACACCGCGGATAAAGTCCTCCGCGCCGTGGCCGTTGAGGTTGAAGGTAAGGTTATACTTCTTGTCGGGATAATTGGCCTCGACATTGATTTCTGTGCCCTCACTCACCTTGACCACATAATTGTAGTCGGAGCTTGCCGTGATGTCTTCGCCGTCGACACATATTTTATATATAGGTTTGTCGAGCGGTGTGATAGTAAGCTCCGACTCGGTGGCGGGGTCAAAGGCCACGGTGTTGCTGCCGTCGGCAAGCTCCACAAGGCTGTGGCTGCCGCTGCGCTCCACCTTTATCTTCGAGGCGTCGTCGACCGTAAGCGTACATTTGCCCGAACGGGCATCGGCCGTGCTCGCCGACACTACTGTATATGTCTCGTTGTAATCACTGTAAAACCGTATCTCACAACGTACATTCTCCTGTATGAACTCTTCGCTTGTATACCCGCTTTCATCGCTGCAAACGACCGACTTGAGCACACACCCCTCCCGGGCCACGATACCGACGGTGGTACCCGGCTCCACAGGTATGATATTCAGGCCATTGACTATGCCGGGATAGTCCTTATAATTGACCTCTACCTTTACACGGTCAACATCATCGATCACAAGCCTGGCCTTGATATCCTGCCCGTACATCGGCAGCGCCAGCGCAAAAAGCAATACAATAATTGAGTAAATTTTCTTCATAAGCATCAAATTATGTGATTATGGTTGCAAATTTAATCATTCAGCGGCATTTTCACAAACATTTCGACATTTAAATCTTCTAATCATTATTGATGCTATAACAAGTAACAATTCTGTTACAAAATTATACGAGGCGACTTAACATTTTCATCCTTTGGCGTGTTTATTATTCAAAAAAGATTTACTAATCCGTAAGACAGCGCATTATGAAAAAACTGATTTTTATGGCCGTCCTCACCCTGCTGACTGCCGTTGCAATATGGGCCGACAATCAGGCTGATTTCGCAAAAAATATTTCATCGTACAATGCCCAGATTTCTCGGGGACAGTATCTTGAAGCCGCCCGTTCGATATCGCGCGCCGCTGAGGCATGTACGGGTGTAAAGAATTATGAAGGCGCTTTCAATATTATCAACAATGCCGAGAGGACTCTCGCCTCGCGCCACGTCACTCCCGACTCGCTGCCGCGCGTGTTCTACGTACTTGCCAAGGCCCGCTTTGATATTTATCATACATTGAAAAATCAGAATGCCGCCCAGGCCCAGCTGCAAAAGATGGTTGATTATGCCAACCGCTCCGACAACAAGGAGGTTATGAGCAGTATGCTGTTCTCATCGGCACAGTTCTACTACTCGATCAACCAGACCGCCAAAGGTGATCAGTGCATCGCACGCCTGATCAAGCAATACGACAGTGCCAACGATTATAAGGGCGCCGATGCCGCATACAAGAAGATTATCGACAAGGCCGTCTCGGCCAACGATGCACGCCTCGTCGAGCACACATACGATAGCTACATGCACTGGTCCGACTCCATCGAGGCCATCAATGCCGACTCGGAGCTCGCCCGCGTGCAGAACGAATACGCTGCCTCGCAAAAGACTATCGAGCAGAAAGACAAGACTATCGCCGGCAAAACCGGCGTCATCGCCACTTTCGTGGCACTGTTCATCATAGCCCTTGCCGCCGTCGCCGTCACCATTCTGTTTTACCTCCGTATAATGGCCAAGAACCGCCGTATGCGCCGCAACGTTGAGGAAGCCAACCAGGAGAGCGCCGCCAAGAGCGCCATTCTGCGCAACATGTCGTCGCAGCTCGAGCCCACCCTCGAACGTCTCGATCAGTCGAATCCCGCCGTGCAGAATCTCCGCGGATACATGAAGCGCGTAGGCGAGCTCTCGGACGTCGGCAGCCGCACACCCCGCTGCCCCGACAATCTCGACTCGGTCGATGTCGAGAAATTCTGCGCCGGCATCGCCGATGAGGTGAGGCCCCTGATGGCTCCCGGCGTGAAATTCCACATGGACATCGCCCGCACCACCGTATGCATTGACGCCCCCGAGGTGCGCAAGATACTGCTCCACTTGCTCATGAACGCCGCCAAGTATACTCCCGAAAACGGCCGCATCTCCCTCACCTACAAGAAGCGCGGGGCCCGCGTGCACCAGTTCATCGTGGCCGACAGCGGTCCCGGCATCCCCAAGAACCGCCGCTCGACGATTTTCACCGCTTTCAGCACCACCGACGACCTCTCGCAGGGCGACGGCCTCGGCCTGCCCATCTGCGCTCTCCGCGCCGAGAAACTCAACGGCAAGCTCGAGCTCGACCCCGACCACTCGCTCAGCGCCACATTTGTCCTCACCGTCCGCGCCTGACACTCCCCTCCTACGGAATGTTGAAGGTTGAATGTGCCGGGACTTTTTCGGCGTCCGCCTTGTCTGCTCGGCGTTTTTTTGCTAACTTTGCGGTCTGAATCAACATATAATCTGTAATGTCACGACCGGTAAGAGTACGTTTTGCGCCATCGCCTACGGGCCCCCTCCACATCGGAGGCGTGCGCACAGCCCTATATAACTACCTTTTCGCACGCCAGCATGGCGGCACAATGATCCTTCGTATCGAGGACACCGACTCTCAGCGCTTTGTGCCGGGAGCCGAGGATTATATCAACGAAGCCCTCGCATGGCTCGGCATCGGTATCGACGAGGGCGTACGCGAGGGTGGCCCCTTCGGCCCATATAAGCAGAGCGAACGGCGCGACATCTACCGCGAGCACGTAAAGATGCTCCTCGACCGCGGCCGCGCCTATATCGCTTTCGACACCCCTGAAGAGCTCGAGGCAAAGCGTGCCGAAATCCCCAACTTCCAGTATGACTCGCACACCCGCCACATGATGCGCAACTCGCTCACCATGCCGGAGGAGGAGGTGAAAAGGCTCATGGACGCAGGTGAGAAGTATGTGGTGCGCTTCAAGATCGAACCCGGCCGCGATGTCGTTGTCGACGATCTGCTCCGCGGCAAGGTCACCATCAAGAGCGACATTCTCGATGACAAGGTGCTCTACAAGAGCGCCGACGATCTGCCCACCTACCACCTGGCCAATATCGTCGACGACCACCTCATGGAGGTGTCGCATGTGATCCGCGGCGAGGAATGGCTCCCCTCGGCACCGCTGCATGTGCTGCTCTATGAAGCTTTCGGCTGGAGCGACACGGCCCCCGCCTTCGTGCATCTGCCGCTGCTGCTCAAGCCCGACGGCAAGGGCAAGCTGTCCAAGCGCGACGGCGACCGCCTCGGATTCCCCGTATTTCCTCTCGAATGGCACGACCCCAAGAGCGGCGACATTTCATCGGGATACCGTGAGAGCGGCTACCTGCCCGAGGCGGTAGTCAATTTCCTGGCTCTGCTGGGCTGGAATCCCGGCGACGACACCGAGGTGATGGATATGGAGCAGCTGATCGGCAAGTTCTCGTTCGAGCACTGCTCGCGCTCGGGGGCCAAATTCGCCTTCGAAAAGGGCAAGTGGTTCAACCACACCTATCTGCAGAATACTCCCGACGAGCGTATTGCCGAGCTATTCAAGCCGCTAATGGAGGCACAGGGCATTGACATGAGCAAATTCTCCGACGCCTACATCGCCAAAGCCGTGGGGACTCTGAAGAGCCGCATCAACTTCGTGAAAGACCTCGTCGACATGGCCCGATTCTACTTTGTGGCCCCCGACACATACGCGCCCAAGGACATCAAGAAGCGCTGGAGCCCCGAGACACCGGCCATCATGCAGGATCCCATCGGCGTGCTCAATACTATCGACGACTTCTCGGCCGTAGCCGCCGAGCCCGTCGTGATGGACTGGATCAAGAGCAACGAGCTCCACATGGGCAATGTGATGAATGCTTTCCGCCTCGCTGTTGTAGGCGAATGTAAAGGCCCGCACATGTTTGAAATCACCGAGATCCTCGGCAAGGACGAGACCATCGCGCGCATCAGCCGTGCCATCGAACGAATCCACGCCGACGAACCGGCCGAATAACTCTCCCCGCCATGATTAAAGTAGGCCTCGCGCACAATCTTCCCGATGTAGCCAACCTCGTCCGTCACCTTGTGAAGCATCCCGACGTGGAGATCGTGTGGATGCACAATTTCGGACGCACCTTCCCCGTCAGCCAGCAATATCCCGAACTCATGGGCGAGTTCGATATGAAATATACCGACAAGCCCGATTTCACCGCCATCAATCTCTTTATCGGCTGGCCGATCAGCAACGACATCAAGGATTCCGACGGCCTCAAGTCGATTTTCTGCAACGGATACATTAATTGCGCCGGAGCGGTCGACCATCCGGTCGAAATCGGTCTGCCCGAGTTCAACCGCAAGGCGCTCGTGCGCGGCGCCCGCTCGGCCTACCTTCCCGACGAGATAACATATCTCGGCGCTCTGGCCCTGATGCCCCTCGCCCGCAACCTGCTCCTCGGCGGCGACATCAACGCAGCCCTGCTGCTTTCCGGCACCGACCCCGGCAATCCCCGCGATATGGCAGCCTGGGGCAGCTGCCTCAGCGACTTCTTCACACAGGAACTCCGCGAGAAGGTACTCCGCCCCTTGCAGATGTCGTTCAACTCCACTCTGCGGCTGCTGCCGTTCGACGTAAAGGGCAACGTATCGATGGCCACATTTGTCATCGATACCACGATGAACCTATGCGACATAATGCAGCTATACCACGACTTCTACGACGACCACCGGCATGTGACTGTCCTGCCCGAGAACTCCCCGGAGGTGAAGGCCTGCCAGGTAGAGGGCACCAACAAGTCGGTCATCGGACTCAAAGCCGAAAACGGTCGGCTGTATGTATCCTTAGCCTTTGACAGCCGCATGAAACTCGGCACCGGCAACATTATCCACATCATGAACCTGCTCTTCGGCCTCGATGAGCGTACCGGCCTCTGATCCGGCCCCGACATTCCCTGCCATGAACGCCTGGCTTACCATCCTGCTCCTTGTGGTGTCCAACATTTTCATGACCCTCGCATGGTACGGACATCTCAAGCTACAGCAGCTCAAGATTATCGGCAACGACACCCCGCTGATGGTGGTTATCCTCATTTCGTGGGGCATCGCGCTGGCCGAATACTGCTTTATGATACCCGCCAACCGCTACGGATTCCATGCCAACGGCGGAGCATTCACACTGCCCCAGCTCAAGGTGATACAGGAAGCCATTACTCTGATAATATTCGCCGTATTCACCATCTTCTTCTTCAAGGGCGAGACCCTGCACTGGAATCACCTCGCCGCATTCGCCTGCCTCGTGGCGGCGGTATATTTCGTATTCCTCGAGCCTTAAAGCTTAGCTTATACACACCATGCAAGCACTGCGACTGTACGCCAATGCCGACGTCCGCGACTACCTCATCATCATAGCCGGCATGGCCGTCTATGCCATCGGCTTCACCGTTTTCATCCTTCCGCACGAGATTGTCGTCGGCGGCATGGCAGGCTTCAGCACACTCGTTTTCTTCGCATCCGGCGGCCTGATCCCCGTCGCAATCACAATGTATGCGGCCAACATTCTCATGCTGGTATGCTGGTACAGGGCGCTGGGACGCAAATTCGTTGTCCGGACGGTGTTCGGCGCCACCATCCTCTCGCTCATGATCGGCTCAATCGAGGGATACTTCACATCCCGTCCACCGATCGTCACCGATACGACGATGAGCGTGCTCATGGGTGCCGTGATATGCGGCATAGGCATAGGGCTGTACTACGCTCACAAGGGCTCGGCCGGCGGCACCGACATCGTGGCCGCCGTCTTCGAGAAAAAAGCCAACATCAACATGGGCCGCACCATGATGATTATCGACATCGCCATTGTCACATGCTCGTTCTTCCTGCCCTTCGACGGCGACCTCGACGCACGCATTCAGGCCCGCGTCCAGACTATTCTATACGGCTGGACATCAATCATAATCTACTCTTTCCTGGCCAATTACATCGTCAATCTCGACAAGCAGACGATTCAGTTCCTGATTCTGTCGCCCAAATGGGAAGAAATCGCCGACCGCGTCACTCATGAGTCGGGCCGCGGAGTCACTACCGTCGGCGGTACAGGATTCTGGACCAAGGAACACCGGGAACTGCTTATTGTATGGTGCCGCCGGTACGATGCCGACCGCATATACGAAATCGTGCGCAGAATCGACGACACAGCCTACATCATTCAGTCCGACGCCCGCAGCGTTTATGGCAATGGCTTTGACCCATTATGCGCCAAACCTCGCAAAAATGTCGCACCGCGCCACAAGTCCGATGCACAAAATTAAGCTTTTTATGCAGGTTGCGTAAGCGCAAATTCATGAATTTATCACAAAACCGCGCCTAAACGCTTATAGATTATAATCAATATAACACATATATCTGCTGATTCACTCTTTTCGTCGATTGCAGTACTGTCGTTTACATGTTATTAAACATTTTGCACAGTTCTCTATTTTTTACGAAATTTGCACAAAACATCCATAAGTATGCAATCGATCCTCAACTTTGAAAGCCTGCTCGGCCATCTCGCCGACACACCACGACGCCGCGTCGCCGTGGCCTGCCCTCACGACTCTCACACCGTCGAAGCCGTCGAAGCGGCTCTTCATGAAGGCTTTGCCGACTTTATCTTATTTGGTAAAGCAGATATTATCAAGGCTTTGCCGTTGATGGATAAATATGCCGGCCGCGTGGACGTCGTCGCCATTGATGACACCGACGAGGCCGCCCGCGCCGCAGTCATGGCCGTCCGCCTCGGCCGGGCCGACGTGCTGATGAAGGGCATGCTCAACACCGACAACCTGCTCCGCGCCGTCCTCAACAAGGAGCATGGCATCCTTCCGCAGGGCAACGTCCTCACCCACATCACCGCAGCCGAGATCCCCGGCCGCGACAGGCTGCTCTTCTTCACCGATGCCGCCGTCATTCCCTCGCCCACCCTCCCGCAGCGCGTGGCCATGGTCGAGGACATCGCCGGCGTATGCCGCGCATTCGGCATTGACTGTCCCCGCATCGCCCTCATTCACTGCACCGAAAAAACAAGCCCCAAATTCCCGCTTACACTCGACTACGGACAGCTCAAGGAAATGGCTGCAGAAGGCCACTTCGGCCACGTAATCATCGACGGCCCCATGGATGTCAAAGTCGCATGCGATCCCCACGCCGGCGCACTCAAAGGCATCGTATCGCCGGTCGACGGCCGAGCCGACGCCCTGATTATGCCCGACATAGAGTCGGGGAATGTCTTCTACAAGACCCTTACCGGCTTTGTCGGAGCCCTCACCGCAGGAATGCTCGTCGGCACATCGGCGCCCGTCGTGCTGCCCTCACGCGGCGACTCCACACGAGCCAAGCTATGCAGCCTCGCCATGGCCTGCCTCACAGCCACAGACCGCTGATCTGCGTCCACCCGACGCGCGACACCTCCTCTCTTTCATAAAAAACTACCTAACAACACATAACCCAGTATGCGACTCCTCACTATCAACCCCGGTTCCACATCTACCAAGATAGCCGTATTCGATGATACCAATCCGATACTCATCGAGAACATACGGCACTCGGTCGAAGAACTCGCCCCGTTTGAACTCGTATCCGACCAGTTTGAATATCGCCGCGACCTCGTCCTCGACGCCCTGCGCAAAAACGACATTCCCCTGCGCTTCGATGCTATCGTGGCCCGCGGAGGCCTGCTCAAACCCATCGAGGGCGGTGTTTACGAGGTCAACGACGTTATGCTCCATGAGATCGAACACCCCATGCGCAACCACGCATGCAACCTCGGATGCCGCATCGCACACGATATCGCACAGCGCATCCCCGGATGCCGCTCGCTCACAGCCGACCCCGGCGTCGTAGACGAACTCATCGAGGAGGCCCGCATATCCGGCTCACCCATCATGCCGCGAATCACCACATGGCATGCACTCAACCAGCGCTCAATCGCCCGACGCTACGCCGCCGAGCACGGCACACACTACGAGGACCTCAACCTCATCATCGCACATCTCGGAGGAGGCATCTCCATCGGCACTCACCGTCACGGCCGCTGCATCGACGTCAACAACGCATTCGACGGCGAAGGCCCCTTCTCGCCCGAGCGGGCCGGTTCGCTGCCCCCGGGCAAGCTCATCGACCTATGCTACTCGCAGAAGTACACCAAGGAACAGCTCAAACGCCGCATCAGCGGCAACGCCGGCCTCGCCGCCCACCTCGGCACTACCGACGTCGCAGCCATCGTCGAGTCGATCAAAGAAGGCGACAAAAAGGCCGAACTCGTCCTCAACGGCATGATCTACTCCATTGCCAAATGGATCGGCGGTTCGGCAGTCGTACTCCGCGGCAAGATCGACGCAATCCTGCTCACCGGCGGCGTCGCATACAGCGACTACGTCGTCAAGCGCCTCACCGAATACATCGATTTTCTCGCCCCGGTACATGTATACCCCGGCGAAAACGAGATGCTCGCCCTCGCCACCAACGGCATCGGCGCCCTCAACGGCACCATCCCCATCAAAGAGTACAAATAATAAAATACGCGGCCGACATCCATCAACTGTCGGCCGCGCTTTACTCTTTGTAAGCCGCATCACTCCTGCAAATGCCTTGCTATATTTATTATCGTACGCCTGTCACCTCCGCCGGCCTTATCCCGGGCATAAATCGTGCCGAAATAACTGCCGGCACCATTGACGGCGCCAGGCTCTGCAAAGCGTATCGCAATGATATTGCCATCTGTCAGTGAGACGTATATCCCGGTCTCTTCCGCAGTCGCGGCCGTAGTGGTGGTACCACCCGATTCCGGCGAGTAAAACTTTCTCAACTCACACGAGATTTCAATATTGTCGCAGTTTGAGCACTCAAGCTTAAGCCCGCTCTCCGAAAAGTCAGTAACGACATAATACTCCTTCTCGCCATTACCATAAGCCGACGGCGCATAATATTGCACACTCGTCACATCGGGTGAGGTATTCTCTATCGTATCAAAAAGCAGCGGCGCTTCCTCATCCTCACAGCCACATAGCGACAGCGGCAACAACAGCCACACCAAAGTTTTAAAAATATTCATAGCAGACTACGTGTTTTCTTATTATTTAACGCTACAAAGGTATCAAAAATATGGCAAAGCCGCAAAATAAAACAACACATCGACTATGATTGAGACACTGGTAATCAGAGCAGAACGACAATGTGATTTTGATGAAATCCGGACGCTTGTGAAAGCCGCGTTTGCCGGAGCGGAGCATACCGATGGTGACGAACACAATCTTGTTGATAGGTTGCGTTGCACGGATGAATATATACCCGGGCTTTCGTTTGTAGCCGAAATCAACGGAAAGATTGTAGGATATGCTATGTTCTCTCAAATAAATATCGGAAGTTGTAAAGCAATCTCACTGGCTCCATTGGCCGTGCTTCCCGGTTTTCAGAACCACGGAATCGGTCGGGCACTCATAGAGGCCGGACATCAAAAAGCAAAAGAGGGCGACTATTATTGCTCCGTCGTACTCGGGTCACCTGAATACTATTCCAAAAGCGGTTATCTTCCGGCATTACCCTTCGGGATTGTCGCTCCGTTTGAGATACCGCCACAGTTCTATATGGTCTTCCCGCTTAAACTCCGATTACCACATGGAACCGTCAGATATTCACATGCATTTGGAGTGTAGTTTTGAAATTAAACCACAAATGACTTCTCAGAAGCCGGTCTTTTACCGTTTAGAAACAGTTTCTCAAACACTTGAAGAAGCAATAGCGGGACAAAAGAGAGATAGCGAAACCCGAGACATTGATTTTCGTGTATCCGTGAGATATTCTTTCAGAAATTTCATTACCTTTGTATTCAGATTTAAGCAACTCTATCCAAAATATACGGAATAATTCAATGAAAAAGTACATATTCATTCTGTTGCCGCTTTTATTGCTGTATTCATGCACAACCTCTAAAACAGTAGTGTCTCAAAATGTAAATTTGAGTAAATATGAATATGCATCGATTATAAATAACGATACATACCATATCCCTGCAGAGTTGATGGAATACGAAATTCAGCTCTTCGACGCTGTGGAGAACTCACACTTAAAACTTGTGAGCGATGCCCGGATTTATGAGTTATCACCCTCACAGCAAGACAAACTTTTATTAGTCAAATATGGTGTGAATGTTCAGACCGAAGAAACTATCGTAACAGTTAATTTTATAGACTATTCAACGGGACGACCGGTAGCATCGTGCCGTGGAGCCTATTCCTCTCTTGGCATTGCCGGCACTTCGCAAGATATAAAAGGGGCAATCAAACGAGTTGCCAAACAAATATCTGACACATTC
>JAGANS010000087.1 GCA_017624155.1 Muribaculaceae bacterium
CGCTGCATCTGTCCGCCCGACAGCTGCGAGGGCATGTGGTGGAGGCGATGACTGAGGCCCACGCGCTCAAGAGCCTCGCGTGCCATGGCGCGGCGGTCACCGGCTCCGCTGCGGTATACCAATGGCACCATCACATTGTCGATGACGCTGAGCGACGGAATGAGGTGGAAGCTCTGGAACACGAAGCCGAGGGTGGAGTTGCGCAGGGCGGCGAGCTGCTTGTCTTTGAGTAACGACACCTCTGCGCCGGCTATCTCGACTTTACCGGATGTAGGCGAGTCGAGCAGGCCGATTATATTGAGCAGGGTCGACTTGCCGCAGCCCGAGGGCCCCATGATGCTGAGAAACTCGCCGTCGGCGATGTCGAGGTTGATGTCTTCGAGAGCCTGAGTCTCGATGGTTTTGGTGCGGTAGATTTTGTTTACCGATTTTATGGAGATTATATTGTTCATTTTGAGGAATGTTGGATGTTGAATGGGGAATATTGAATTATTCGTCGCGGAGGGCGTCGGTGACGTTGACCCGCGAAGCCGAGATGGCCGGGATAAGGGTGCCGATGAGCACGCACACAAGGATTATGGCGTAGACGATGGCCGAGATGATGAGGAAGTGCTCGCCGAAGTGCGACACCCAGTTGTCGATGATATTGAGGCCGGAGTTGTTGGTAAAACCTGCATCAAGGCCGTATTTAAGCGCCCACTGCAGATAGATGATGTCGCCGATGAGCACAGATACGGTTGCAAGCACTGCACTCTCGCCCAGCAGCATGCCCACAATATGGTGGCGACGGGCGCCGTAGGCGCGGCGCACACCGATCTCCTCGACTCGCTTGCGTGTCTGGAGCCAGAAGCAACCTATGGTGCCGAGCACGAGATTGAGCAGGAAAAAGGCAGCGAGCAATATCTTGAGGCTACGTTCGCTGCGGATACCGTAGGATGTCTCTGTATCGTCGATAATGCTTTGGTATGGCATGGCCGACAGCATGTAGAGGTTATCGGCCTTGAGAGCTGTATTGCCCCACGGGCGGAATTCGGCAAGGAAATCGTTCATGTCGACGCCGTCGCGCAGACGCAGCACTACATTCAGCGAGTTCAACGACGTATATTTATTATCATTCGGTTCATAGTTATAGAACTGCATCGCATACGAGCGATCCATGCTATGGGCACGCGCTCCCTCGACTACTCCGCGCACGGTACCCCAAATGGTGTCAGCGCCGTTTTTAAGCTGCCATGTGTTGAGAATGACACGCTTGCCTATGGCATTCTCACCCGGCCAGTAGACCTCGCCGAGCTGGCGGCTTATAACGAGGTTGGAGCCTCCGTCGGATATTATTTTCGACACCGTAGCGACATCCGGCGAACCTTCGCTTGATTTGAAACCGTAAGTTTCAAAATACTGCTCGCCGGTGACATACTGTATCGATTTGTGATATTTCGCGATAGTATCGACGGCATCATTGCCGGTGTTCAGATTTCCCATTGAGCAGCTTTGGTCACCGATAAGCGAATAATTCAAGACGTGAGTGGCGCGTTCCACACCGGGATACTGACGCACCTTGGCCATTATTGCGTCAACGGCGGCACGCTTACGGTCGGCCGAGTCGGCAGCGGCATCATAGCCGGGAGCATCGTCGGGTATGGACTTTATTGATACATATACCAGGCGGTCGGCATCATAACCAAGTGGAAGAGATGTATCGGAAATACTTACTGCCACGGGATCTACAATAATCCAGGTAAGGATGGTGACGAGAATGAGCTCGATGAACAGCCAGGCGTTGTGCCGGCGACGGTTCCAGAGGTTTTTGAATATGGTAGTCATGGCTTATTTTTCTTTAAGAGAGGTTACGATAGGCCGGCGCAGACTGATGGCTGCCGGGATGAAAGCTGACAATAGATTGAGCAACACACACAGGCCTAAACTAATGAGAAAAATCCAGGGAGAGAGGAACATATCAAGGTTGACGGTAACCTCCCCGGCAAGGTCCTCATTCCAGTCGTTGACAAGTGTGAGAATACTGCCCGAAGTAGCCCCGATTATGATCCAGGACAGCACCAGACCAAACAGACCGCCAATGAGGGTAAGAAGAAGATTCTCCCACAGCACCTGACCGAGCAGTGCGCCGCGTGTGGCGCCGAACGACTTGCGAACGCCCAGCTCGGAGGAGCGCATCTCCATACGGCTCGATATCATGCCGCTGAGATTAAGCGCCGGCACGAGAAGCAATACGAGGAGTACCGTCAGCAGGTCGCGAAACAAGCCTATATGACTGTAATCGCCGTTCATGGAATAGTTGAACGTCTGTGTGAGATGATCCTTGGGCTGTGAATACAATTCGAGTTTGTATTCATCCTGCGACGTGTTGTAGCGGCGCTCAATCTCCTGAATCTGCTGCCGCAGACTCTCGCCGTTGTCGCTGACAACAAGTGTATGGAACGAGCCGAGGTTGGGACGCCAGTACTCATCATATCCGGGATATGTAGTGTAGGGCGTGAAAATATCGGCAAACGACGCAGGGGTGAGCGGACTCGCGGCACGTACCACTCCCCGTACCTTGTAATCGATGAAATTCAGAGTAATGTTCTTACCCACAGCCCCTTCGGCAGTACCAAAAGCCTTCTCGGCCAGCGCATCGGTTATAACAGCGACATGACTCTTGTTGTCGAGGTCGGCCTGTGTGAAAGGGGCGCCGTCGATAAAGTCGTAGTCAAAAACCTTGAAGAAGGCCGGATCGGTGGGCTTGTTGGCCACCTTTATATCGGAATGTCCCTGCGAATCGGATAAGTAGTAGTCATCCCACGAGGCATCGATATACAGCGTCACCGTTTCGGCATCCCGCAGCGTAAGGACATGGTCGCGGGCAAACTCGTAGCTGATGCTCGACTGAGCCGAACTGCCGTCCTCCTTAGACATCTCGCCGCGGTCGATGTAGTAAGTACTGCTACGGTTATATTCGGGATAGATTGGCACAATCTTCACATAATACATTATGGCGAAGATCGTCGTGGTGGCTATGGCGAGAGCAGTGCCGCCGATGTAGATGGCCGAGAACAGCCGCTGCTGCTTCATCATCTGCCACGCTTGTCTGAAATAAGTCAGTACCATATTGTTTTAATTTTTAAATTTATTTTCACTTATTATTTTTCACCTTGATCATTGGGGCGTTTTCAAATCGCTTGGTGTCGTTGGCCACTATGCGGTCGCCGGGGATCAGACCCGAGATTACCTCCACATAGTCGTAGCCGGCGGCGCCGAGGCGCACGCTGCGCAAAGTAAGTTCGTCGCTCCCGGCCGGCAGCACATACAGCTGATAGGCGCCGGGGCCGGTGTAGTAACTGAGATTGGGGACACGCACCACGTCGGCGCGCAGGCCGCTGGAAATCTTCACTTCGGCCTTGACGCCGGGGCGCAGCACGGCGGCGCTGTCGTTGTCGAGGGTGACGCTGACGGTGATGAGGCCGTTGACCGCTGTGGGCGACATGCCGCTGACCATGCCGCCGAGGGTTTCGCGGCCGGCCCTGACCCACACACGGCTGCCGGTCTTTACCTCGGGCGCATTATTCTCGGATAGGGTGGCGTCGATGCGGTAGTGGCCGAGGTCGGCCACGGCGGCCACCTGCTGTCCGGCGCCGACCGTGGCGCCGAGCTTGTCGGCGATGGATGTGACGGTGGCGCGGCGCGGGGCACGTATCTCGGCATCGTCGAGGGTGCGGCCCTGCTGCGCGAGCTGACGCTCCTGTATCTCGATCTCGAGAAGCTTGAGCTGCTCGTCGGCACGCTTTACCTCGGTTTCGTTTTTGAGCTGCTCCTGCAGCTGTTCGAGCTCGAGCCGGGCCGAATTGCGGGTCAGCTCCACCTCGCGCACGCGGTCGCCTGTTCCGCTGCCTATGCTGTCGAGATAGCGCTCGTTGATATACTCGGCATCGTATCGCCGCAGCTTCATGCGGGCAACCTCGATCTGCTTGGCGAGGTCGCTGAGGCGGGTACGGTTGTTGGCACGGAGCTGTGCGAGCTGCAGGCGCAGCTGTGCCAGCTTGTCGCTCTCGCTGCGGTAGGCGGTCTGTGAGGCCTCCAAATCGAGCCGCAGCAGGGGGGTCCCGGCCTCCACCACGTCGCCGGGCCGATGGTAGACCTCCACCACACGGCTGACGATGGGCGAGTTTATTACTTCCTCGAATGCCGGCGACACCGTGCCGTTGCCGGTGAGGGTGGCATCGACATCGCCGCGGTCGGCTTCGGCGAGTTTCAACTCGGAAATATTGACCGTATCGACCGACAAGGCCGCTGCCAACCACCAGGCGAGAGCGACCGCAGCCGCGGCTCCTCCGCCGATTGCGAGTCGGCGCCTCAGGCGCCCCCGCTTTACTTCTTTACTGATTTCTCTGTCCATGATGCCATATAATGGACAAATACCGTGCCAAAGGCGTATATGGCTGATAATCAGCGGATGTTCTTATTCAAAGAATGTCCGTAAACGGACACCCGCACATGAGGCGGACAGTGAATTGTTCACTTGATTAACACAAATTATAAATTCTTTACAATATTTTAATTGCACAAGCTTGAATTTGATATTAACTTTGCAGCGTGAAAGGATCGGAAGGCCTTTCCACACCGAAAGATAACGTTTTGTTAGACTCACAATATATACTTGAATTTTGGTTATGAGGGAGGTGCGTTACTGCGAAGTAGCGCACTTTCATTTTAAGCGCCGTCGCCAAATTTTGGACGGCTTACGGAATTTCGCTAAATTTGCAGGGTGAAAACGCTATATATAACTGATCTTGACGGCACGCTGCTCAATGATGAGGGGCGTGTGTCGACGCGCTCGGCGGAGCTGATCTCCGGGCTGAGCCACCGCGGAGTGGCCATAAGCGTGGCGACGGCCCGCACTCCGGCCACTGTGGAGCCGCTGCTGGCCGACACCTATACGACTGCCGATCTGGTGGTGATGACGGGAGCTACACTGTGGAGCCGCGTGCACCACTGCTTCGAGGACATGCATCTGCTGCCCGAGGCCGATGTGCGGCTGATGCTGCGGGTATTTGCCGAGACGGGCCTGGCTCCATTCTGCTATGTGCAGCGCGACGGCTCGCACCTCGATGTGTATCACGAGGGGGCGGATCTTACGGCTGCCGAACGGAAGTTTGTGGACGAGCGGGCACATCTGCGTCTCAAGACCTTTCACCTGCGCGAGGCATGCCCGGTGGATGCCTGCGGCCGGGTGGTACTGTTTTTCGGCATGGGTTCCAAGGAAAAGATAGTGGACGCAGCCGAGCGGCTGCGCAGCGAAAGCGACTGCTATATATCGTATTACAAGGATACCTACACGCCCGACCTGTGGCTGCTCGAGATATTCGCGCCGGGAGTGTCGAAGGCGGCGGGAATCGAGCGCCTGCTCCGCAAGATACACGCCGACAGGCTGGTAGCATTCGGCGACAACCTCAACGACATACCGATGCTGCGGATGGCCGATGTAGCTGTCGCCGTGGGGAATGCCTTGCCCGAGGTGAAGGCCATCGCCGACATTGTGATCGGCAGCAACAACGAGGACGCAGTGGCCCGGGCGATTTGCGACTTTGAAAGCTCTCAGAACGCGTAGCTTATGCCGAGGGCGGGGATGAAGGCATGCACCTTGTAGTCGGCTGTGAAGGAGCCCTGAGGTGTGAGGCCGAGGATACCGGGAAGAGCAGGATTCTGCTGGGCGGCGATCTTGTAGACGAGGTCGTCGTAGTGGCCGGCGGCGTTCTTTATGCCGCATCCGTGCACGTACATGAAGGCGAAGTCGACCGACAGGTTGCCGACGGGTCTGAACGACAGACCTACCGATGGCTCGATGCGTGTCTGTCCGGGAGTCTCGGGGTTGTAATAATTTTTATCGCAGGGATTTGTATCTATCATTAGTCCGGCACGCAGGTCGAGCCGGTGTGTCACGCCCCACTGTGCACCGAGATGATATGTGAGTGAGTTGTGATAGTTCTTTTCGAGATGCTGGTTGAATGCGTCGAGGCCGGCAAACTCGATATCGAGATATTTGTATGTGCCCCAGCCGTTGAGCTGCAGATCGAAGGCCAGCGTAATATTGTCGGCAGGCTTGTAGGCCACGCCGCCGGTCAACACGTAAGGGCAGGGAAGCGAGGCGCGGAAGTTGGTGTGGTTGAGATTGTCGAGCACAGGCGACAGCATTGACTCTGCGGCACCTGAGTAGCTTACCGCCGCATCGCCCTTTTCAACGGTCATTGTCATTTTGGAACGGTAGGACAGACCTACGCTCCACCGGTGGCTGATATCCCATAAGGCGCCTATGTTATAGCCGAGGGCGAGTCGGGAAGAGCCTGTGAGATTGACCGATGCGGGAGTGGCTCCGGGGCTGTACATGGCTTCGGGGGGCATGCCGATGGCGTTCATGAGGCGGTTGAGCGATTCGCCGCCGAGCAGTCCCTTGTAGAGGTCGACAGAGCCCCACGACACCATGAGGCCGGCGCCGACCGAAAGATTGGGGAGCAGACGATATGACAGGGTTGGCTGAACAGTGAACATTTTGATGCTTACCTTCTGATTGAGCACGGCGCCGGGCCAGTGTTCGCCCCAGTTGATGGCCGAGCCATAGGGGGTGTAGAGCGACACCCCTCCGTAGAATCCGTCGAGGATGCGCCAGGCGGTACTGATATTCATGGGGGTGGAGATGTCGTTGTCGGTCTTGTAGTCGGAGCCATTGCAGGTGGCGGTAGCGTGGGCCGAGATGGCTGCTACCGAGCCTGACAGTTCAAAGGTCTTGTCGGAAAAGGCCAAAGCTCCGGGGTTGAAGAGCTGGCTTTCGGCGCCGAGTTTCATGGCTGTGCCGGTGTGACCCATGCCGGTCTGGCGGGCGCTGAAAGTGTTTACCTGATAGCCCTCGGCACTCAGCCCCTGTGCAGCTGCCAAAACAGCTGCCGCAAGTAATAATTTTTTCATAATAACCGATTGAAATTGTACCTTTATTCCAATAATCAGACAAAATTACAAATATAATCTGAATCCGGCAACAAAAAACTCCAGCAATAAGCCAAAAACTCCAATCTTGCAGCCGTTGGGGTGAATGGAGTTGTACGTGCGGCCTGCATAATGAGCGCCTGCGGGTATCTGCACGGAGGGGCAAAATGAATTTGTAGATCAAAACACTGTATTATTCAAAGGTTTTTCGTAAATTTGTAGCCTATTTGCAAGATTATGGACAAAAACCAACCACGCTGGACAGAAATCGAACACCTGCCTGAATGGGACGAGGAGTTCTATGACGTGTACACTGCCAAGAAATTCGGCAAATGGGTGATGCTCAAGACCCTCAAACCTGATCTCCGCGACAAGCCCGAGATGCAGGAAATGCTCGAGAAAGAATTTGACGTGCGATATAATCTGGCTCATCCCAATATCATCATGATCAATGACCTGGAGGATGTGCCGGGAGTGGGACGCTGTATCATCACCGACGATGTGTACGGCGACTCGCTGGCCAAACTGATGCGCGAGGGCAAGGTGACGGAAGCCCACATCGCCAAGCTGCGCCAACAGCTGGTTGATGCGATGGAATATATCCAGGATAATCACCTGGCCCATCATCCGCTGCGCCCCGAGAATATCATCTTCACGGAAAATATCGGCAATCTGAAGCTGATCGACGTGGGATTCGAGCAGCGTAGCTCGCTCACACCCCGCGACACCGCCGAGGACATCTACAACTATGGCCTGGTAGTGAAGCAGGCACTCGACCGCAGCGGCATCGAGGACGCCACACTGCGCCGTGTGGCCGAGCGCTGTATCGATCCCGACCCGAAGCGCCGCTACCGCTCGGTGCACTCGGTGCGCATGGCGCTGGCCAACCGTGCGGACAAGCGCGTGTATCTGTGGATCATCGCCTTCCTGGCGGTGATGGTGATAGTGCTGGTGTGGCTGTCGATATTCCCGCCGACACCTGTGCATTCATGATTGGCCGAGGGCCAATCATGAGGGTTATAGGGTTATGAGGTTATAAGGTTAAGATACCTGTAAATACGAATCAATCAAGACGCACTGACATGAGCGTAACCGTAAAAGCTATAAAGCCTACCTGGGCGAATCTGAGAAAGTATGTGAAATTCGGCATCAAACTGTACAAAGGCAATGATTTCTACGTGCCGCCGCTGGTTGTCGATGAGATAGCGACGCTGTCGCCGAAGAAGAATCCGGCCTTTGAACATTGCGAGGCTCAGTCGTTCCTGGCCTACCGCAGAGGTAAGATCGTGGGCCGTATCACCGCCATCATCAACCATCTTGTGAACGAGAAGACGGGTAAGAAGGAGATGCGGTTTGGCTGGCTGGATTACCATTACGGAGAGGATATTGCCGACGCGCTGTTCAAGGCCGTCGAGGACTGGGGCCGCGAACGAGGCTGCACAACAATAGTAGGCCCGATGGGCTTCTCCGATATGGATCATGAGGGAATGCTCGTGGAAGGCTTTGACGAGATGGGCACGATGGCCACGATATACAACTACCCGTATTACCGCGACGATATGTTCCGTATGGGCTATGTGAAAGATGTGGACTGGGTGGAATACCGTATGAAGGTGCCTGACGCCATACCCGAAAAATATCTGCGCATCGCCGACATCGTGCGGCGCAAATACAAGCTGCGCAACATAAAATTCACCTCGCGCAAAAAGATCAAGGAACAGTACGGCCAGCCGCTGTTTGAGCTCATCAACGAGGCATACAAGGACCTGTACGGCTATTCACAGCTGAGTCCCAAGCAGATAGAGTATTACATCAACGAGTATCTGGGCATCATCCGCCTGGAGGATGTGAGCGTGGTGGTGGACGAGAACGACGCGCTGGTGGCCGTAGGCATATCAATGCCGTCGCTGTCCAAGGCACTGCGCCGTGCACGGGGACGCTTCCTGCCGCTGGGCTGGTATCATCTGCTGCGCGCCATCAGGGGCCACTCGGATGTGGTGGACCTGCTGCTGGTGGCCGTGAAGCCCGAGTATCAGAACAAGGGTGTCAACGCCCTGCTGTTCACCGACCTCATCCCCGGCTACATAGCCAACGGCTACAAGTATGCCGAGTCGAATCTTGAGCTTGAAGGCAACGAGAGCGTGCAGAAGCAGTGGGAATACTTCGAGCGGCGCCAGCACCGCCGCCGCCGCGCATGGAGAAAGGAACTCTGATTCATGTTTTTTGCAAAAAACATGAGGGTTAATCGGTTATGAGGGCATAGGTTTATTAGAGTCCTTATATTATACAGCTAAATTACAGATGGCAAACAATAATAAATTCATAGATGACCTGAAGAATCGCTGCCGCGCCAACAAGACTTCGCGCTGGGTGCGCTTCGGCATCGTATCGCTTATATTTTTCGGCTGGGTGGCCTGGATGGGCAACTGGTGGCTGTCGCTGCTGTGGCTGCTGCTGCTCGACATCTATATCACGGGCTATATCCCCTTCACATGGTGGAAAAAGAGCAAGAACAAGGCTGTGCGCGGAGTGATGGGATGGGTCGACGCTATAGTGTATGCGCTGATCCTGGTTTATTTCATCTTCGCCTTTGTGGGGCAGAATTACCAGATACCGTCGAGTTCGCTCGAGAAAACCCTCCTCACGGGCGATTATCTGTGGGTAAATAAGGTACTGTACGGCCCGCGCGTGCCGATGACGCCTGTCAACTTTCCGCTGGTACACAACAAGATGCCCATCATCAACACCGACAGCTATCTCGACTCGCCGTCGCTGCCCTACCGCCGTCTCAAGGGACTGCGCAATGTGGAAAGCGGCGACATCGTGGTGTTCAACTTCCCGGCCGGCGACACGGTGGCCACGCGATTCGAGGAATCACCCGAATACTATTACCTGCTTGTCGATAAATATGGCCGTGAGCGCATCGCCAACAACCCCGCCACCTTCGGCGAGATCAAATACCGCCCCGTGGACCGCCGCCAGAACTTTGTGAAGCGCGCCGTGGGTCTGCCCGGAGAACGCCTGCGCATATCGGGCGACACAATATATATCGACGGCAAGGCCCAGATGCTGCCCGCAAGCGCACAGTTCTCGTATGTGGTGGCGTCGTCGCGCCCGCTGGCCGCAGACGGCGATATGCTGCACGAGCTCGGCATCGCCAACGACGACGTGCATGCCATAGACTTCGGCCCCGAGGAGCGCGGCTATCTGTCGGCCTACCTGCCGGCGGCCGCCACATCGCCATATCTGTACATGATGCCGCTCACCCGGCAGATTATCGACGAACTCACCGCCCGCGGATACATCGACGGACTGCGCAAGACCAACGACATATTCCCCACCACCGGGGCGCAGGCCTTCCTGTTCCCTCAGCCGCTGAGCGCCGAATGGACACTGAGCGAGTATGGCGGACCCGAGGGACTGCTGATCCCGGCCAAGGGCCTCACTGTGAAGCTCGACCCGTCGGGCTGGTATACATACGAACGCTGCATCCGCAACTACGAGGGTCACACCGACGCATACCTCAACGAGGACGAGGGGCAGGTGTATATCGACGGCAAGCCGGCCGACAGCTACACATTCGGCATGGACTACTACTTCATGATGGGCGACAACCGCGACCTGTCGCAGGACTCGCGTTTCTGGGGCTTCGTACCGGAGGACCACATCGTGGGCTCGCCGGCCTTTGTGCTCATCTCGTTTGACAAGGACCGCAGCATATTCAACGGCGGCATACGCTGGAACCGCATACTGCGCGATGCCAATCCCGACAAGTGATACGGTGCTGCTGCCTCCGCGGCTGTTCGGACCGGTGGGGTGGTATGCGGCAATGGCAAGCGGGCGCAGGGCCGTCATCGACACAGCTATCCGCTACGACAAGCGGCAGAAGGCGGTACACCGCTACGACATAGCCGATGTGCGCGGCCCCATGCAGCTCACCGTGCCGCTGGGCAAGCCTCACGGCTGCCCGGGGACGCCCACCTGGGCCGACGCGGCAGTATCGACCCACGACGAGTGGTGGCTGCGCCACCGCGTGACGCTTGAATCGGCCTATGGCCGCACTCCCTATTTTGAATTTATCATAGACCGCTTTGACACAATCTTCCGCGACCCGTCGACCGCGCCCGAGTGGCCCACAGCGATCGACATCGCCCGCGCCGCCGACGAGGCTGTGCGCAGCGTGCTGCGACTCAGACACACCACCGTGGCGTGGCAGCCGGCCGATGCTATCGACGGTGACGGCAAAGTGACCGATCTGCGCCGCGCCGACTTCGCATTGGCCGGGCAGCCGCCCTACTGGCAGGTGCGCGCCCACAGCCTGGGCTTCATCGCCAACCTGTCGGTACTCGACCTCATCTTCAACCTCGGCCCCGAATCTTCATTCTACATCGAGCGGCTGTGACACACGGCGCAACACTATTGGGCGCAAGAAGTCATATCTGCGGCTCTTTTTTATTGAAGGTCAAATCACCGTCCGACGGGTATATTGCGCACGGATATCGCGGATTCACGCGGATTCTTTTGATACTGCCATTAAAATGTGTTTAAAGACAGGCTCTTAGTATACAATATTTGAGTTGCGATACAAAGTATATCATTTTTCACTCCTATAACCTTTTTTAACTTAAAATATTTTGAGTATCCGCGATTCTCCGTTTTTTTTTGCGAAAAAATAACATAAATAACTAAAAACCAAGTAATATTTTCATGAAGAAACTTATCCTGCTTTGCGCTGCTATCGGAACGGTGATAGCTTTCGCAAATAATCTCGACTCCACAAATAATCAACCCGGTAACGAACAACTCGCCACAATCGAAGCTACTGCTGCGTGCGAAGTATCATCTATACGCGAATTAAATACA
>JAGANS010000088.1 GCA_017624155.1 Muribaculaceae bacterium
ACTGCTAAACTGTCGGCCACGGACATATTCAATACAGCAAACAATGACTGGACTATGAATACGTACGGTGTGTTAGTTGACAAACGCCAAAGCTATGATCGCCGGGGCGTCACCCTCAATATTATCTACAATTTTCAGCCATGCAAGAGCAAATATAAAGGCTCATCGGCAGCCGAAGATGAAATGAAGAGACTTTAATAGGGAAGGTGTGTGGAACGGCGGGATCATAGTACTACGGTCGGTGCGGCATATCACTCTCAGTGGAATCTATGTGGGTGTCGGTCAGGAACGCGGCTTCTTCGGCGAGCATGGAGGCGAGGGTTGACAGGGGCTGCGGGCGCTGAAGTTCGCTGCGTGCGGCTTCGAGGGCCTCGACGGGCAATTTCGATACGAGGTTGAAGTAAAGCCGTAGCCCGGTATAGCGTGCAAGCGGTGCTGAGTCGGGCGCCGCACATAGTTCGGCGGCAAGGCGTCCGGCAAAAGGTGTGTGGCGCAGCAGTTTGAAGCACAGTATGTCGGCGTCCTCGTGCCACATAGTCGTGAGTGCCCATTGCCGGGCTTTCTCATAAGTGAGTTCGGCTACTGGATAGAGCATCGGGGCCAGCAGGGCGCTCTCGCGCAGGTTCGTGTCGGCGCGCAGGCGCTCGGCAAGGTCGGCCGATGGAATCATTGAAGCGGCTATTTCGTTGAGCTGCGGCAGGTTGAGCCCGAATACTATCCGGTGGGGGCATCCGGCCTTGCGCAGAGTGTCGGCCACGACGCCGTTGCGCATTGCAAACAGCTTGCGCTTAAGCTGTTGCATCTCGTTAAATTCGGTACTCATCGGTCAAAGCGTCGGGCAAGAAATTCTATGTCGGCGCGGGCGCTCATGTCGGATGCGACCGGCACTACAGATATATAGTTTTTTGACAGCCAGTATTCGTCGGTGTCGGTTGATTCGGGTTCGGTGTTAACGAATTTTCCGGTAAGCCAGTAGAACGGTTTGCCGAGCGGATCCTCATAGCGGCGGTAGCTGTCGGTCCAGAATCCGTTGGCGGCGCGGCATACCTTCACCCCCTCGGGAATCACTCGGGCCGGCATGTTCACATTGAGGCAAATGCCGTCGGGGAGGCCGTCGGCAAGCAATTTTTCGATCATTGGCGTGATGAAAGGCATGCACATCGAGAAATCGGCCTTGAGCGAGTGGTGCAGCAGCGAGAATCCGCAGGAGGTTATGCCCATGACGCATCCTTCGATCACTGCGCCCATCGTGCCGCTGTATACCACGTTGCATCCCGAGTTCGATCCGTGGTTGATACCGGCCAGCACAAGATCAGGCTTCCGTGGCACGATGGCCTCGAGCGCCAGCTTGACGCAGTCGACCGGGGTGCCTGTTATAGTGAACATGCGGGCTGAGCGATAGTCGGCCACTTCATTGATGCGCAGCGGAGCGCCGACGGTGAGTGCAGCCGATTGGCCGGAGCGTGGCTCCGATGGTGCGGCGACTATTACATCAGCTCCTGCCGGAATGCAGTCCACAAGGCGCAGCAGTCCCGGCGCGTTTATCGAATCATCATTGGTAATCAGTACCAGCGGGCGGGTATTTATCATGTCGGTAGTGTCTTTTCGACAAAGTTAGGAAGAAAAAATGGAATCGCTGCACGGAGTTATTTACATTTTAATGTTTTTTTACTGATTTTCGTGGAACATTATGTTCCACATATCGGTAAAAATTAGTTACTTTGCACATTGTAATTATTTTAAGAATGGGAAAAATCATCGCAATAGCCAATCAGAAAGGCGGTGTGGGCAAGACTACCACCACGATCAATCTTGCTGCCTCGCTCGCCAGGGAAGGTAAGAAAGTGCTCATTATCGATGCGGACCCGCAGGCCAACGCCACCTCGGGATACGGCATCGATCCGCGTTCGATGTCCTCGTCAATATATGAATGTCTTGTCGACGGCTATCCGCTCGACGGCTCTCAGGTGCCGACGTGTATCGACGGCCTGTGGCTCATAGGCTCGCGCATTGATCTCGCCGGAGCCGAGCTCGAGCTGGTGTCGAAGCCTCAGCGCGAACGTGTGCTTGCCGAGCTTCTTGCTCCTATAAAGGATAAATATGATTACATTCTCATTGACTGTTCTCCCTCGCTCGGTCTTATCACGGTAAATGCCCTCACGGCAGCCAATTCGGTCATCATTCCGGTGCAGGCCGAGTACTTTGCCCTCGAGGGCATCAGCAAGCTCCTCAACACCATCCGTATCATTAAGAGCCGCCTCAATCCCACGCTCGAGATTGAGGGCTTCCTCCTGACAATGTATGATGCGCGCCTGCGTCTTGCCAATCAGATATATGAAGAGCTCAAGGGCCACTTCGCCGACATGGTATTCGACACAGTCATTCCGCGCAATATCCGTCTGAGTGAGGCTCCGAGTCATGGGCTGCCGGTGATTCTTTACGATCCCGAGTCGCGCGGTGCCACATCACATGTGCTTCTGGCCAAAGAAATTATAGCACGCCATAAGGCCCGGAAACATTAATCTTGAAAAACTGAAACAATGAATCCAAGACGTCAAGCACTTGGCCGAGGCCTCGACTCGCTGATTTCAATGGACGACGTGCCTGCCGCCGGCTCGTCGGCAATCAATGAGATCGCGCTCGACAAGATAACACCCAATCCCGACCAGCCACGCCGCTCGTTCGACGAAGAGGCTCTTGAGGAGCTCGCCGGCTCAATCCGCGAGCTCGGCATCATACAGCCTCTGTCGCTGCGCAAGTCGGGCCCCGACTCCTATCAGATTATTGCCGGCGAACGCCGCTACCGTGCCGCCCTTATGGCCGGCCTGCAGTCAGTCCCAGCCTACATACGTACGGCCAACGATACCGAGCTTACGGAAATGGCGCTGATCGAGAACATCCAGCGCGAGGATCTCAACGCCATCGAGATTGCACTTACATTCCGCAAACTTATCGACCAGTACAATCTCACGCAGGAACGGCTCAGCGAGCGTATCGGCAAGAAACGCGCCACTGTCGCCAACTTTCTGCGCCTGCTCCGGCTGCCCGCCGAGGTGCAGCTCGGCCTGCGCGACAAACGCCTCGATATGGGCCATGCCCGCGCCCTGCTTACTATCAGCGAGCCGGCCCTGCAGCTGAAACTATACAATGAAATTCTGAAAAACGACCTGTCTGTGCGCCGTGTAGAGGAACTCGCCAAGGCGTATCAGAAAGGCGAGGTCCCCGTGAGCAACCCCCGTCAGGCAGCTGCATCGCGATACTCTTCAGCAGATTTCGACATTCTGAAAAAGCACCTTTCCAGTGCCTTCAACACCTCGGTCGGCTTCAAGTGCGACAACACGGGCAAGGGCAAAATATCCTTCTCCTTTTCAAACGATGACGAACTTGAACGCCTCATCTCGCTTTTTGATACACTCAAACCCCGCCAGTGATTAAATCTTTTCTACATATAATCCGCCTCATCTCCGTCGTGCTGCTTATGGTGGTGTCGGTTATCGGCGCTCAGGCACAGAGCAACCGCCGTCCCGTCAAGCGCACGCATGCCGAGTCGCCGGCGATGAATGTAGCCATCACCGACTCAGTGTCCGACGCCCGCGCCGATTCGATATGGGCGGCGCAGACCGACTCGATTCTCGCTCCACTTGCCCCGCCGTCGCCATACGATATCTGGGAGGAGCGCGAGGATGTGTTCAATCCCGATCCTAACCGTGCTGTGTGGATGGCGGCCCTTTTCCCCGGTCTCGGGCAGGTATACAACCGCCGCTACTGGAAGCTCCCGATAGTCGTGGGCGCATACCTCGGCCTCGGATATGCCACATCGTGGAACAACGGCATGCTCTCCGATTACACACGTGCATACCGCGACATCATGGACAATGACCCGTCGACAAATTCATACATGAACTTCTTCCCGCCCACCATCACCGAGGACAGTCTCGACAAGAACTGGCTCATCAACGTACTGCAGTCGCGCAAGAATTACTTCCGCCGCAACCGCGACCTGTGTATTATATGTATGGTCGGTGTATATCTTGTGGCTATGGTCGATGCCTACGTCGATGCTTCCTTAAGCCACTTCGACATTTCGCCCGACCTCTCGATGGATGTAGCGCCGACGCTCATGCAGGATACCCGCGGTGCCAGGCCGTCGATCGGTATCACCTGGGCGCTTAACTTCTGATTACTCCTTTTCACTCCGAATACTGAATCTCTCCAATTTCTGATCCTGAATATGAAAACCGGTACAATACTTGCCTCACTCGCTCTGCTGCTCTGCTCTTCAGCGGCTGCAGCCCGTCCCTTGTCGATATTGCAGATACGCGACAGCCTGCATAACGTTCCTGTCGTATATCCCGAAAGTTTTGAGACCGATGTGCACAAGATGCAGCAGAACTGGTATCTGCAAAACTATGCCGATATCGACCGTGAGGCCGACTCCCGCGCCTCGATTCTGCCTTCCGACGAGGAAATTATCGAGCGGCTGCGCTCAATGCCTACAGTCATCGAGATGCCATTCAACTCGGTGGTGCGCAACTATATACTCATGTACACCAACCGCCGCAAGCAGCTCGTTGAGAACATGCTTGGCATGAGCCTTTATTATATGCCGATATTTGAGCAGGCGCTTGACCGTTACGGGTTGCCTCTCGAGCTCAAGTATCTGCCGGTCATCGAGTCGGCCCTCAATCCCGACGCCGTATCGCGGGCCGGCGCCACAGGCCTGTGGCAGTTCATGCTCCCGACGGCCACGGGCGAGGGCCTTGAGGTAAGTTCACTCGTCGATCAGCGCCGCGACCCATATACATCTTCCGAGGCCGCCGCACGGTATCTCAAGAAGCTGTA
>JAGANS010000089.1 GCA_017624155.1 Muribaculaceae bacterium
CATGTATGTGTTGGTCGACTGCAGCGAGTCGAGCCATATAACAGCCATCAGTCGGGAATATTGACGATGATGTCGCGCGACAGGTCGTCGTTGACCTTGATCTCGACGGCCACGGTGTCGTCGGGCAGAATGTCCTCGACGATTGCGGGCCACTCCACAAAGCAGAGAGCGCCTGAATCGAGATAGTCCTCAAAACCTATTTCCAGGGCCTCCTCGAGCGATTCGAGGCGATAGAGGTCGAAGTGGTAGATGAGTTCGGCCGTGGTATCCGAGCGATATTCATTGGCTATAGCGAAAGACGGTGAGTTGGCCTCCTCGGGATCGACGCCGAGGGCTGTGACCAAAGCAGCGATGAAGGTAGTCTTGCCGGCCCCCATCTCGCCTGTGAATGTGTAAACGGTTTCGTCGCCCATTAGCGACACGAACCGGCGGGCTGCGTCGGGCAGCTGCCCGAGGTTTGCAACGTGTATCTTATGTATCATAACGGTTATGCAGTTAGTTATTTGGCCGACAGTGTGATGAGTGGCACGAGCATCTCCTCCATGGAAATGCCGCCGTGCTGGAATGTGCCGGTGTAGTATTGAACGTAATAATTGTAGTTGTTGGGGTATGCGAAGAAGTCGCGGCCGAGGGCGAAGATGTAGGCCGAGGATACATTGGGCGCAGGCAGGCCGAAAGCCTCGGGCCGCTTGATCTCATAGACCTGACGGGCGTTGTAGGCGAGGTTCTTGCCAACCTTGTAGCGCAGGTTGGTGTTGGTGTTCTTGTCGCCGACTACCTTCACGGGATTGTCGACGCGGATAGTGCCGTGGTCGGTGGTGAGGATAATCTTTGCGCCGGTCGAGGCAATGCGGCGGAAGAGCTCGATGGCCGATGAGTGGCGGAACCACGACTCGGTGAGCGAGCGGTAGGCGGCATTGGTCGAGGCAAGCTCGCGAATCATCTTCGACTCGGTGCGGGCGTGCGAGAGCATGTCGATGAAGTTGAGCACTATCACATTGAGGTCATTTGCCTTGAGCGAGTTGAAGTCGCGGAGAAGTTTCTCGCCGGCAGCGGAGTCGTTGATTTTATGATAAGAGAAGCGATATTTCTTGCGGTAGCGTTCGAGTTGCGTGGCTATCAGAGGCGACTCATTGATATTTTTGCCCTCCTCCGAGTCCTCGTCTACCCACAGATCAGGAAACATCTTCTCGATCTGACGTGGCATAAGGCCCGAAAATATGGCATTGCGGGCATACTGTGTGGCGGTGGGGAGGATAGATGTATAGATCTCCTCGTCAATGACAAACTGGTCGGCGAGCAGAGGACGAATCGAGCGCCACTGGTCGAGTCGGAAGTTGTCGATAAGGATAAAGAACACCTTCTCGCCCTTGTCAAGCAGCGGGAGCACACGCTCGGGAAATATGCGGGGACTCATCAGGGGCGCACCGACATCGGCTGTGGGTTCGGGCATCCAGCGCTCGTAGTTGCGGCGGATCCACTTGCCGAACTCCATGTTGGCCTCGTCCTTCTGCTGGCTCAGCAGCTCATCCATGTTGGTATCGGTATCGGCCAGCTCAAGTTCGCGGTAGACAAGGCGGTCGTATAGGGCATACCAGTCGTCGATTGTAGAGGCCGAGTTGATGAGCGAGGAAATCTGCATGAAGTCCTCGCGGTAGTCGCGGGTGGCCTGTTCCGACACAAGGCGGTCGGAGTGGAGAAGCCGCTTGAGGGCGATAAGAATCTGATTGGGATTGACGGGCTTGATGAGGTAGTCGGCAATCTTCTGCCCGATGGCCTGGTTCATGATGTTCTCCTCCTCGCTCTTGGTGATCATCACCACGGGCGTGTGCGGCATGCGCTGCTTAATACGGGAGAGAGTCTCCAGGCCGGTAAGACCGGGCATGTTCTCGTCGAGGATGATGAGGTCGAAGGGCTGCTGCTCGATAAGTTCCAGGACATCGTGGCCGTCGGTGGCGGTAGTGACATCGTAGCCGCGCGAGCGCAGGAACATCAGATGAGGCTTGAGAAGGTCGATCTCGTCGTCGGCCCAAAGTATATGCGGATTGCTCATAGTCATTCAAATAAGGGATCGTCACCCTCACTGCCGGGGTCGTAGGACGGCATGGTGGAGGGCTGTGGAATCGGGACAATAACAGAAGGTGCCGGAGCAGGCTGCGGTTGTGTTTGAGGCTGAGGTTGAGCCTGAGGTTGGGGTGCCGGCTGCGGTGTCGGTTCTGAGATCGGCTCGGGTTGCGGTGCGGATGCCGGCTCGGACTCAGCCTCCTCCATAACGACAACGGTCTCGGATTCAGGCTCCGGCACCTCGGTCGGCTGTTCTTCGGCAGGCCGTTCCGGCTTTTCGGCAGGAGGTGGCACGGGAGACGGGCCGGCCCAGCTCTCGGCCTGCTCGGCATTCTGCTCCTGAAGGAAGCGGAAATATTCGTCGAAGGAGCGGCCCTCATCTATCAGCAACTTGAAGTTGTCGGCACTGATCACTACCGGACGAACGCCGGCCGGAAGATGGAAGTCGGAAGATGCAGCCATCACCTTGCGGTAATGCTCGAGCTCGGCAAGCGATGCGAAGTCGCGTATCACAATCATTCCGAGGCGTCCGAAGTTGAGCTGTTCAAGGTCGAAATCCTTAACCACGAATGAGTTGAAGTTGTGGCGTGCCAGTTCATAGAGGAGGGCGTTGCTCGACACCTCGTCGGTGGCGAAGGTCATGACGAGCAACTGGCGGTCGTCGGGTTTGATCTCGAAGGCTGCGGCACCGTCGGCTACGGCCGTGGAATCATTGCCGAGGCGCATATCCCATATCATGCCGCGCATATTCACGCCCGAGCCGGCCTGCAGTTCTCGTCCCTGACCCATGCCTTTGAGCCATGCCGAGGCTATTGGAGTGATGTCGGTATCGGGGTAACGCTCGAGGAGCTCGCGCAGGGTGGCATTGAATTCGTCGGGCTTCTTCTCGGTCACATACGCAAGGGCATGGAGGAACATGAACTTGGGCATGATCTTGCTGAGGGGATATTTCTCCTTCATCTCCTCGTATGCGGCGTGGACGCGATCGTTGCGGTTGTCGAGATAGGCCTGATAGGTGTCGTCGTAGAGCTGCTGCTGGCGCACGTCCATCTGACGCAGGTTCTCGAGGTAATTCGGGTCGCGGAGGGCGTTGCCGTAGGGCGAATCGGGGAAGTCGGCCAGTATCATGTCGCGGTAGCGGGCCGCAGCGGCAGCATCGCCGAGGCGGGCATACATCAGATACAGATTGTAATACACGTCGAGGCGGTAGACGTTGTCGGGATATTCGCTGAGCAGACGGTCGAACTCCGAGCGGGCGGCGGAATAGTCGTCGAGCTTGTCCTTGAGAATCACACCCATGTTGTAGAGGCCCTCCTGGATGATCTCGTTGGCGGTAGCCTTCTGCTCGGGTGTTTCAGGAATCTGAGCGAGGTAGTATTCAGGATAATGCGGATCGGCGGCGCGCTCCACCTCCTTTTCGTCCCTGGCGTCGGCATCGGGCACTGAATCGGCCGCAGCTGTATTATCAGTGGCTTCATCGTCACCGGTATCGGTGGCCCCGGCCCACTCGTCGGCGTTGAACTGGCTCTTGTTGCGGCGTCGCCAGTTGTCCTCGAGCTTACGTGCACCCCAGCGGCGCTGGAACTCGGTCTTGCCGGCATTGCGAGTAGCCGTATTGTAGAAGTACCAGGAATTGTCGGTATTGATATTGAAGGAGTTGGTATTGTTGTCCTGAAGCTGGTTGCCCTGGGATGCCCGGTTGGCGAGGAATTCGTCGCGGCGGGCGGCATCGGCCTCCTCCTTCTCTTTTTTCTTCAGTTGGTCGATAATCTTTTCAACGACCTTGAGCCGCTCCTCGGGCGACATCTCGGAGAGGCGCAGCAGGGAATCCTGCAAGGTGACGTTCTGCGAATACACGGCCAGTTCATCGAGGACGTCGCTGCGGCGCTTCAGAGCGGCGTAGTCGGGGTAATCCTTGGGCAGCAGGGGCACGGCCTCGGCATAGCAGGGCTGGGCCTTATCGTAGCGGTGCTGCTCGAAGTAGAGCGTGCCGAGAGTTATCTGGCTGATGGCCTTGTCGATGCCGTTGCGTGTGGATTTCTCGGCGGCGAGTTCGTAGTTGGCAATGGCCTTGGCCGTGTCGCCGCGCGACAGATACAGGTTGCCGATGGCGTAATATACCTGATCGAGATATTCCTTGTTGCGGTCGTAGCGGGTCATGCGACGGAGGGCCTTGACCTCGGGTTCGATGTCGGTGCCGGTATACACTTCGCTCTGCTTGATGCGTGCGTTGAATTTGGTGCGGTAGGATGCCGATGACGAGCTGCCGGCGGCGTCATAAGCCTTGTAGGCGGCCTCCTTGTCGCCGAGGCGGCTGTAAATCTGGCCAAGTAGGAAACGCAGGCGGGTCTTCTGCGGGCCTGAGGCACTCTTTATGGCGAGCTGAAGGAAGGGTATGGCCTCCCGGAGCTTGTCCGAATGTATGAGCCAGTCGGCCCTTACAAAGTTGTATAGGCCTGTGAGGGTGGAGCTGGTGAGCTGCTCGGGCTTGATGCGCTCAAGAATGATCTCAGCCTCGAAGAGCCAGTCGAGCGACACATACGATCGGGCCTGCCACAGCTCGGCCTCGGTGACAGTGGCCGGCAGCCATGTGAAATGTTTTGACACATAGAAGAATGTGGAAGCTGCGCCGAGAAAATCGCCGTTGAAATACTGGCCGCGGCCCATCATCATCCATGCGTTGTGGAGGAAAGGGTTGTACTCCTCGCGCCGCAGCCATGCCTTCTGCTCGGCGGTCGATTTGCCGCCCTTGCGCGCCGGACGCTTGCGCATGGAACGGAGTTGAATGGCCTTCTGCCCTTTCTCGATGGAGCGGTCGAAGTTGCCTGAGGGCTGCGGAGCATCGGGCTTGCTCTTGGCCTCGACGGGGTGCATGAAAAGCATCTGCGAGTAGTCGTCCTCGTATTTCTCCTCCATATCATGAAGGGTTTCCTTATAATGTGTATCGCCGCTATAATAAATATTGTATTTGGTAATGAAGGCCTGATAACGGCGGGTAGCGGCATTGTTCTTCCGGGGCGAGCATGACGAGGCCAACACCAGCAGAGCAAGAAGCACCGCCGGCACGAGCCACACGAGTCCTGATTCACGCACGCGCATATTCATCTTTTATATAACGTCGGCCAGGGATAAATATTGCACCCCGGGGCTTTTTCATAACTTGATTTTTTTTAGTAACTTTGCGGCGTAACTATTGCCAATCATCGTGAACCTTACAAGTTTAAACCGCAGGCTGAAGTTCTCGTGGAGCCACATCATAGCGTTCGTGGCCCTGATTGCTGTCAGCTATTTCACATTCATGGGAGCCGCCTATTATACCGGCGGCAATTTCATCGTGGCTGCGACGGCGTTGGCCATCGTGGATTTTGTACTGATACTTGTATTCATAGGCGCGCAGCAGCTCAAAGGCTCAGGCGTAAAGATGCGCCGCAAGATAATATGGGAGAGAATTTTGGCGATCTCGTCACCGTTCATATTCTTTGCGGCGATGACCTTCGGCATGTATTTCTGGAACATCCACGACAGTCAACACGGCATTATCGGTGAATTCAACTCGGCGCTCAGCAATGCCGGCGGGATGTTCAACGATTATGAGAATTATGCCGACCGACGGCTCGAACAATATGAATCGCGGCTCGACTCGATACAGCTGATGCACAGCGACGACCCCTATGTATACGGCAAACTGGGATTTACCGCCGGAGAGGAAGAGTATCAGCGCGAAAACATGCTGCTGACACTGCGCACGCAACTCTTCGGCAAACGCTACGTGACCCTGAGGGACGCCGCCCACGAGTGGATACGCGACGCTCGCTCGGGCGCCTCAGTGTGGAATGTGTTTATCGTAGGCAATATCGCCGAGATACGGAGCGCCATAAAGATATGGGACGAGCAACTGCACGAAATAGCGGCCGAAGACATGTCCAACGAGTGCTATCCGCCCAAGTTCAGCTCTGAATCGGCGGATATAGCGCTCCACAAGATATCGGGCGTAGGCCATGAACTGTCAACGGCCCCGCTGACACCATCGGCCGCAGGCATAATCATCAGCCTTGTACTGTATCTGATGCTGGCACTGCCATATATGATACAGCAGCGCGACGGCAAGAGTATCTATTCGCTGTGGGGCACGTCCCGACGTCCCGACGAGTGGCTCGACAACAGCAAGAAATCCGAGGACAATGATTTCACAACATTCTGACAATGACCAAGCAAGAAATACTCGATAATCCCGCGGCCCTGTCGGCCGACCAGCTTGCCGAGGCAGTGCGCGGCGGCACAGTCACCCTCTTTGAACTCGTCAGGACCGGCAAGCTCGACATGGCGGCGCGGCAGGCGCTGAAAGAGGCTCTCGACCGCCCCGCTCAGGCACCTGACCCGCAACACGAACTGGTATCCAAGCCGGCCGAAAAGCCTGCAATGGAGCCTGTGGACAAACCGGTCGATAAGCCTGCGGATAAGCCTGCGTCCACACGAATATATCAGCACGACCCGTCGGCATCCGACAAAAAGGCGTCATGGAAGGATCCGACAGGCACGCCAAAGGATATCAAGCCCAAAAAGGCTATTGCGACAAAGACTGTAACTCCTCCTGTACCTGTGGAACCCGAAAAGCCGGGCGTATACATTCCGCCGAAACCGCCGAGAAAAAACCGTCCGATGTTTCGCCACTTCTTCACCGCTCACGGCCGCATCACCCGTTGCGAATATCTGTGGACCTACATAATAATGGTGATATACTATGTAGCCATGGCTATGTGGGCTACCCAAATGCCGAGATATGAGGTATATGCCGCAATATGTTTTTTCTGCTATATCTACTTCATTATCGTGGCGGGGATAAAGCGTTGCCACGACCTGGGGCACAACGGATGGTGGCAGTTGATACCGCTGTACTTCCTGTGGATGTTCTTCAAACGCGGCTCCTATGAAACCAACCGTTATGGCCTCACGCCCAACAAGAAACAGTCATGACAGACAAGCAAGCTATAATCAATAACATCGAAAGCCGCACGCCGGCCGAGCTGGCGGCATTCGTCCTCGACGGCAGCATCAGCTATGCCGAGTTGTGTACTCTCGGAGGCGAGTGCTTCACCGGCGGCATGCGCACGGCCGTGCGACGCGTCCTGGCCGACAGCCGCGAGGAGGTGTGGCAGAATGCCTGCCTCGATTTCACACGCCCGGCGCTCGAATCCTTTCTGATGGTTTATCCTGACGGGCCCCACGCCGACGAAGCCCGCGAGCTGCTCGCCCAAATTGCAGCCGACGAGGCCGAACAAGTGGCCGAACAAGCCTGGCAGGCCGTCGACCATAACAGCGAGGAGGCCCTGCGCAAATATATACAGGACTATCCCGGCACGTCACAGGCCACAGAGGCCGACAGGATACTCGAAGCCATAGCCAAGGACCGCCTGCTCAATGCCGGGCCCGACAAACTGGCCGCCAAGGTGGCCGAAATATCGCAGGACCGCCATATTGCAGAAAAAGCCGAGGCTGTGGCTGCGATGATCACCGAGCGCATAGCCCGCGGACTCGTCACCAAGGCCGAGTTGCTCGACCTGATAAGCAAAGATAAGAATTTCATGTCGGCCCGCGCCCTGTATCTACTTATTGAAAAATATCACCGGCTCGGATACGAGGACCTGATGAATATAGGCATCGACCGCCGCTTTGTACAGTTTCTTGCGGCCGACAGCAGCCCTGTGGCCCTGCCGGCTCCGCCCGCACCGCCGACTGTCGACAAGGTATCGGCCGAGGTGTACTTCTGGGGTATACCGGCCTCCGGCAAGACCTGTGCCCTCGGAGCCATACTGAGCGTGGCCAATACCGACCGCGTGGCCAAGGGCATGATAAAGGACAACAGCTGCCAGGGCTACGGCTATATGCAGCACCTGTCGGAGATGTTCCGCGACGAGGAGCGCGTGGGGCTGCTTCCCGAGGGCACTGCCACCACAAATACCTATGCCATGAGCTTCGACCTTGTGGACAAGGACGAGCGCATCCATCCCATAACCTGCATCGACCTCGCCGGCGAGCTGGTGGAATGTATGTCGCGCAAGGATGCCCGACAGCCACTCAGCGCCATGCAGGAACAGGCACTCACCACACTCACCGACCTGCTCGTCGCCAACCGCTCCAAAAACCGCAAGATACATATATTCGTACTCGAATACGGAGGCGAAAACCGCCTGTACGGCGGCCTGAGCCAGTCGACGCTGCTCGACGGCGCACTACGGTATATCGAGAGCACGGGCATATTTGCCCGCGACACCGATGCCGTGTACCTGATGTTCACCAAGGTCGACCGGGCCGGCGTGACCGGCGATGCCCTCGTCGAGACACTGCG
>JAGANS010000090.1 GCA_017624155.1 Muribaculaceae bacterium
AAAGTTGATACAAATCAAAGCGACATTATGCTGCTTTTTGCGACTTTCTGAAATTGTTAAAATATATAATTATCTAATATTAGCGCATTTACAAAATTGAGGTTTCATGAAGCATCAGAAAAGTTGCCCTTCCAAGGCAACTCCTTAAAATTGCAGTTAGCTGATAATCAGTTAACTGCAATTTTCTTTTGCCATATTTGCACAACATTTGCACAATAGAATTAGAAAATTCCGTTCAAAACGATGATCCGATACCGGAATGTAATCAGATTCACTCAGTCCAAATGACTGAAAATGTCTCTGTTATTCCGTTGTTACGTGATTCCTGATATTTTGTAATCCGACTGTCGGCAGATTCATAACGGTAGCTTGTGGAAGTGGACTTATTATTAAATGAGTCATCCCGATGGACTTCACTTATCAGGCTGACAGACTGCGCTCCGAAAATTCCTTTGAGTTGCAAGGGAATATATTGGTATCGGCCCATCGGTATGGGAACGATATTCTGAACCCCGGCGACGTCGGTATAATTGAAAGTATAGGTAACACTCGGATATGAGTTGCCGTTGAAGTCTTCGATTTTCATAAGATTACCGTTGTCCCAATAGTAAAAATTCTCCCAAGTCCAGGGTTTGTCTTCTGCCCAACCATCTCCTTCTTTATTCCATTCAGTCCACTTGACCACATTGAGAAGATTGCCTGATGTGTAACTGAACTCATGACGATATTTCTTCTCGATAGAAGTCTTGTTCTGCTCTGTCTGACAGAATATGCCCTCGCAGTAAGCGGCCCGACCGCTTTCCAGATGAAGATTGTCTTGATAGGTACGAACTACATCGTAAATTCCATTCCGGCCGAAGTTGATGTCTTTGGTCGTGATTTTAATCAGATTGTCGGATACATACTCATATTCGACCGTAACAGTTTCTGTCGGATACATACTCCTATAGGTAACTACCCGTCCATAAGAGTCGTATGAAAACTGCTGACTGATGTACTCTCCTTCGTTGGTAATTGATGCAATCTGCATAAATGTTTCAGACTCCGGCCCATCATTGCTGCAAGATACAAATAATAGTGATATGAGAAGATAATATACTTTATACATGATTATATTGATGTTTGATATTATAACGCAAAGGTACAAGAGATATTTTACTTAAAGATGAAGCAAGCGCGCCCTCCGTAAGCCGGAAGCGAAATCTTGTCTTACCCTGCTTGTCTTGGTTGTGCGGAGGTAGATAGTTATTCTTTCTGTATGTGGTTGTGCATTATTCACGATGCTCTGGTAAAAAAAGAAAGCCCGACATCACTGCCGAGATTTCTTTATAGTATGAATTGCTGCGTTGTTATTTCAGGATTGCGCTGCCAGCTCCTGACATCTGCGATGCCTCATTGCCAACCTTGATTTTCTTTCCAAAGCCAAATGTGTAGGTCGCTGTCACATATACGAAGCAGTGATTGTCCGGACTGAAGGTGTGCTGCACGAAGTCGTAGTTTTTACTTTTCATGACTGAAGATCCGCTGCTCCAGTTCCATCGGAAAGGATTGGCGATCTGTGCTTGGAAATTCCATGAAGAATTACCCCAACCGACAATAGCGGTGTAAGCGTTTTTGCTATTCTCCCATACGCCGTTTGTAAAGTCGCCGGCAGATGACATATCTGATTGATACTGCAGGCCGAAATGCCATTGGTTGAGATAATAGAAGGCTTGCAGGTACCAGTTGAGGTGTGATTTTGTCCAGCTGAATGGTTCTTCGTTTTTGGCTATATAGTGCGCCAGCTGGCCATTGATTTGTAGGTCGCTGTCGAGTAGCCGGGCCGTGCCGTTTATACCGTAGCGGCCTTCAATAAACTTCCCCATAGGTTGTTGCACTGTGCGGAGTATGCCGTCGGCCGATGCCTCATATACGTAGGCGAAGCGATTGGCCGCGATGAAACCTGTCGCAAAGGCAGAGAAATTGAATTTATTGTTTGGAAGCCATTGGTAACTGATGCCGAAATCATAGCATTTATAGGGCTTGAGATTCGGGTTACCGGTATAACTCATCAATGGGTTTGACTGTATGACTGCAGAACTACGAGCTGAAAGAGCGGGAATCTGGCTGCTGTAATGAAACTCCGCGTTAATCGAGTTCTTGTTGTTGAACGAATATTGTGCTGAAAAGTCGGTCCAGGGATAAGTGCTTTCTTCTGTAATATCACCACTCTTGGTGCGGTCGTAACTAATGCCTATCCCCGCTGACGCATAGAATTTATCGTTAGTAAAGTTGTATGTAACTCCGGGACCGAGACGTAGAACAGTAAGCCTGTCATTAGAAGTTGAAGTGCCTGAATAGCGAGTCTTGCTGTTGTAGTAAAAGCCTTGTGTGGAAACAGTGATGTCGCCCCACTTGCCGAAATCATGTTGGAAGCGGAGGTTTCCGCTTGCCTTATGGGTATTATCCGAGGCATTGTTAATATATTCGGAGGATTGCCCTTCTATATATCTGCTGTTTTGTTTGGAGTGAGAGTAGGAATAGTAAGGTGCGAAATTTATGGTATTGCCGTGGGGGAGTATAAAGTTCCAATAACCGTTGTAGGTTATGTAGTTTTGACGATGATTTGCTTCGCTTATAAGATCAGATCGTTGAAAATCAGCGGGAGAAAAATATACAGAGCCTGAGGTGTTCTCTTTTGGATAATTGTCGAATGTGGCACCGATGGTGTTGCTTAGTGAAATCTTGCCGGTGCGATAAAGAGCTTTGAAGGTAGGCCAGAAATAGCGTCTGCGTGATTCGGCATCGTTGGTAATGGAGTATCGCTCGAAATACTTGATTGAGCCGTCAGGCTGTGGCAAGCGATAGGTTTCAACAGTATTGTTGAAGTCATGGCTTCCGTTGCGATAATATCCGCCGACACCGAGGTCGTAGGTCATTTTCTTGTATTGAAACTTGGAATACAGGTTGAGCTGACCGGAATTTGCGATGAAAAATTCATTAGCAGAGGCTTTGAGATAACCACCATATTCATATTTCTGCATTATGAAATTTATGACATGAGCACTACCTTGAAAACGAGGATCTTTCGGATAGTCATAGTATTCCACCTTTTTGACATCCGCCATCCGCATACCGTTAATCTCTTGTTCCGACGCCGGCAAATAGTCGATGTAAATATCGACATTCTTACCGGTATTGGTCTTAACCGAATTACCCATGCCCGGCGACAGCTGCGGGATTGCCATGCGATTGAGCAGATCGGTTGCGGTCTGGGAAGAATTTTTTTGTTTAGAAGTTGGAATATAAGTAGAGACGGTAGCTGAGGTGGATTGAAGTTGTGCCTCTACGACTACTTCGTTGAGTTCCTGTGTCTCGATTGAATCCGGCTCGGCCGGCTGCGCCATTGCTCCACCGGCAAAGAGCAGAGACAGACATAATATATTCAGTTGATTACTCATATACAAATCCGTTTTATATCGGCGCAAAGTTAGATATAAAGCACGACTTTGTTCTCAACAAATGTTAAGGCTGGCCGGAAAAGATTAAGAGCTTGCTTAGAAACAAGCTCTTAATCTCATGTCGTTCCGGCTTTTGTAAGCTCTATTGCCTCCTTACCGGTAACGCTTTCGATGTCGATTCTTACAATACAGACAGCCTTGATAAAGCGTGAAATTTCCGCTTCTGGGTCAATGCCGGGGCTGTACTTGTCGCCAAGCAGTCGCAGTGCTGCAGTTTTATCCTCGGCCGATTCTACGAAATGAGCGTTTCCGAATACTATCACGCTACGGAAATATGAGGTAAACTCTTCGGGTATGACATCATCCTGGTCAACTACACACAGGGTGCATTTGGTATTGCGCTTGAGAGCATCAATTTTGTGTCCCTGCGTTGCTGAATGTATATAGATTGAGGTCCCGTCGTAAACATAGTTCACCGGAACGGCGTAAGGATAATCGTCATCGCCTGAAACCGCCATTACACAATATTTGCCGTTCCGCAATATTCTTTCCAATTCTTCAGCGGGAAGTTCCTGCTTGAATCGTCGCATAGTCCGTGCCATCATGCCAGTACTTTTAGCCCGATTATTGAAAGAATAAGAGTGGTGATGAAGAAGATGCGCCAGAATGTAGCCGGCTCGTTGAAGAAAACGATACCGACTATGACAGCTCCAACTGCGCCGATTCCGGTCCAGACCGGATAGACAGTGCCGATCGGCAACCGCTCGGCCGCTTTTGCCATCAGATACATACTCAGCGATAATGCGGCAAGGAATCCAATCCACCACCACGCGAGTTCCTGTCCGGTTGCAGTCCTGGTCTTGCCAAGACAAAATGTAAAGCCGACTTCCATGAGCCCGGCTAAGATAAGAATAATCCAGTTCATGACAGACTGTATTTTAGTTATCCTGTTGAGGGCTGCAAGTAATCGGCTCGTCGCTTGCACAAGCAAGATTCTCGGCGTCTCCTTCCAAAGGTTTCTGCAAAATTAGCAATTATTTCCGTTATCAAGAAATTGTGTTTCTCATTTTATGATAACGAAGGATCCATAAATTATGGTGCGGTGGGATAAAGGACCAGTTTTGTTATCTCGACAGCTATTAATCCTAATGTCTGTAAGATGGATGGCTCTTTTGCTTTGGTATACTTGAAAACAGGGGTGTCGTAATGCCTGCTGTTAAATAAAGTGAGATTCTGAGGATAAGTAGAGAACACGAAATCGACCAGATTGAATCTGATCTTGTCGAACATCATCAGAGTCTTCAGCCCGATATTGCAGCCGAAATCCATTGCAGCGGCAGACGGCCGTGTATATACATATAGTCCTGAAACATCGGCCGTGTGGCTCCCCATACATACGGGGATGCCTTTATCGATTGTGTAGCATAGCGATTCCACTACTCCGCCGAGGCCTCCGCGTCTTACCGTGTCGGGCCTGGCTTCCGATAGGATGAAGTCTTTGCGGGCTTCGAAAAATGACGGGCCGAGATAACCGTATGACGAGTCGCCTGTGTCGATATTCATCAGAACCGGATAGTCTATGACACTGCCTTTGGTGCTGAGATTCATGCCCCGGCCAAAGCACATGTTGGGTGCTGTCGCGCTCCGTTCCGGTGCTACGGCGGGTATGGTTATTTCGCGTCGGACGAAGTCTATGGTAATATCTTTCAGCTGCAGCATCAGTTCGCTGCCGATGATGGTGCTGTAACAGTCGGTGTAGCTGTCGGCCTTGGCATTTCCTGTCTTGAAATCCATGACTACAAACGGCACATCGCAGACTGTGATATTGCCGAGTTTTATCTCAGCAGCGATGGCATAACGCCCCTTGCGGGTGCCTACACCGGCTACTGTGGTGTAGCCCTCGGTGGGTATAAGTCCGTATGCCTGTGCAAGCGAGTCGGAGATCATGTTCACTCCGGCTCCCGTGTCGAATGTTATGTCTGCGGCTTTACCGTTGATGCTGCTGTTGTCGAGGTGTATGAGGACCGCGCCATGTTTATCATCTCCGACAGGTATTATATTGAATGGAATGTTGCCCGCTGATTCGGTAAAAGTGATGCCGTAGGGCTTGCAGGCTGACAATGCGGTGTGCCGTGATATACACTGCTCCAATGATTCGGTCCATGCCGAATCGAGATACTGGCGGGTCGATTCAAGGACCGATCCTGCCACGCCGGCAGCCTGATCGTGATGTCCGAGCCGCCCCAGGTCGGTCGTGAACATTATCGTAGAGCTCAACAGATTGTCGAGGCCGAGCATCTCGGAGTGTTCGTTGAAAAGCTGGCCAAAAGCCGCTACGGAAATGTCGGGGCGGTTGAGCCGGTTGCCTGTCAGGCATCTTGAAAACACTTCCAGAAACGGCATTATGGAGTCGTGTGGCGCACTGTTGTATATTGAGTCCAATGCAAACCAGTCGCCGGTATTCATCGCTGCAGCAATGCGTTCGTCATACGACTGCGCATAGCCTGTCAGCGATGAAATGATGATCAGTACGGAGAGTAATATTTTGCGCATAGCAGATTTATCTGTTGATTTGCAAAGATAACAATAATATCCGAAACTGATGCCGGTGGTGCAGGAAATTCGTCAGGTTTCTATCGTCCACCGGCGGTAGAGCGGTCGGGATTGGCATCGATGTCGACAAGCTTTTGGGCACTCCGTTTCTGCCGTCCCCATTGTATATTGTAGGCTATGTTGATGTATGGCACCCGCATATCGAGATGCAGATGCTGTTCGTTACGGTTCCATTTGCTCATAGATTTGCTGCCCTGATCATATTTGCCGAACGGCATTATTATTCCTGCGCCAAACTGCCAGGATTTCCAGTTGTAGCTGAGGTCAATCGTATTAAGGTCTTCTCCCCACGATATTTTTTCGCCCCAGAGATCGCGCTGCGAGCGGACGTATTGCCCTGTAAGGACAAAGCCGTTGTGCATTACCTGAATCGCGGCATTGCCGCTCCATGCGCTGTTGTGGAGGTCGTAGCCTGTGCCGCGCATACGTTCGGCGCGGAACTGTATGTATCCGCTTGCCACAAGCCAGCCCGGTATGATCTCGATCTGCGGGGCGATAAAGAATGACAGATTCTGTAATCCACGACTGTTCTCATAGGTGGTGATGAGCCGCTTGTCGTCCCATTCGAGGAGTGGTGTGATGGCGTTGGGCGACGTGAAGGCCCGGACTCCGAACGAGCCGCTGACGCGCGGCAGATTGAAGCCGTAGCGGAATGTAAGCATGTATGAATTGGCGGTTTTAAGATTCTGATTGCCGACACGCCACTGGAAACCGTCGAGCTGCTGCGGCACGATATTCGTCTCGGCCAATGAGGGCGTCGATTGCCATGATGTGAAGTTGAGCCTGAAATTGTGGTTCTGATTCAGCGAATAGGTGACTGTGGCCTGTGGTCGGGGACTCCATGTGTGGTTGCCCTGCCCGGTTTCTCTGAAAAGGAAATCGGTGTATTGTACACCCATGCCTGCAGTGGCGGTCCATTTGCCGAACCGGTGGAAATATTCGGCGAAGAGATATACCTTGTCCTGCCGCTGATGGAAGACGTTCCCGCCGAGATTCTCATATTGAGAACGGTTGCGGTTGGCTGTATATGACGCTCCGGCTGTAAGCCGTCCCTTATTCCAGTTCTTGATATAGTCGGCTTCAACGGCATAGGCGCTGTTGCGGTCTTTTATATAGGTGTGGATGTCGTTGAGGTATTCAGTGGCGGCGGTCATGCGTTCGATATAATCGGAGAATGAATGTCCCGAATAAAAAGAACTGTTGAAATTGACGACAAGCATCTGCTTCCGGGCGAAGTTCTGCTGCCAGTATAGCGAGATGGAAGGGCGGGTGCCGTTGTTGCCGTTGGCATCGGAGAGCAGTATGTCGTCCGAGCCGTCGCTGAGCGAGAGAAGGCCGTTGTATTGAGTCTTGTTGTTTATCACGTGGTGCAGACCGAACTCGGCCATGAATACTGTAGTATCAGGTTTTATATAATTGTACGATGCCCATGCCGTTGTCATTGAATTGTCCAACGAGCCGCCGCGCGATGTTTCGTCGCGGGTAAGCGAAGATCCGTCGGTATATGTGAAAGTTTCGGTGTAGTCGCGATATGATTTTATCTTGTTGGTGAGTTTGAAGTTGCCACCTACTTCCCATTGCGAGCGTCCTGTATTGAACTTTGCGTCGGCCATATAGAATCCCCAGGCCTGATTGAGCGCCGGGCGGGCTGATGCCATGAGAGAACCGCCTATGGTGGGGTTGGCAACGATGACGTTGAGTACGTAGTTGGCTCCGCCATAGCGCAGGCCGGGATTGTCGATCCACTCCACGCGCCTGATTGTTTCGGGAAGAAGAGCCCGCAGTTGCTCTACCGAAGATTCGCGACCGTTGATGCGTACCTGTACCGACTGCCCGGCGGCATTTATCGAGCCGAGCGCGTCGCTTACCGACAATGACGGTATCATCAGATTATTGAGTAGCTGAAGTCCGTTTTTCGATGCGTCTACCGCACTTTTGGAGGGATGATACACATCCATATCGGATTTATGTATCACTTTCGGGGCCTCTATTACTATTTCATGGAGTTCCTGTGCAGGAATCGAATCGGGCGCTTCTGTCTGAGCCATTGTGCCGCTTGCGGTCAGCAATGCTGATATTATGATGAATGTTTGCCTCATAATTATATGGTTTATTCTTATGACGCAAAGTTAGTCCCGTTTGTGACATCGGAATTCAACATTTGTTGAAAAGCCCCGGAGCTCAGATGTTTTTTCGCAGACGGCTCAGATGAGTCTGGGTTATGTTCAGGAAAGAGGCGATATCTTTAAGCGGAAAGAGCGAAAATATATCGGGATGTTTTGAAATCAAGTCGTTGTAACGCTGTTGTGCCGATTTAACATGTAAATCCTTGAATCGGTCGTAAACGGTGGAGAAAACAGCCTCGGTGCCTATCATTACCATATCCTTAAGCAGAGGATCAGTCTTAATGCGTTCGCCAAGCATTGAAGTTGAAATGCAATAGATGTCGCATGAGGTTTCGGCTATTACCGATGTCCGCGCTTTTTGTCCGTAGAAGGAAAATGGAAAGTCGGTAACAAATTCACCGGCAAATTCCAGTCCTAATATGTGCTCTGTGCCATCATCACTGTAAGCCACATATTTCAATTTTCAATGTTTCAATGTCCCTGATTTGATGTAACCGAAATACCGTGCCACATAACCGGCGGTAAAAAAATCCTCACCTTTGTCAAAGTGCCTTAGAGTACCCTCGCGTAAACATAATTCGCGCCAAAACTCTACTGCCGGGCTGTCTATATATGAGTTGAAATTGTTTGCCATAAGAAAATGAAATCGGAGCACGGTTAAGAGCTTGTTTAAAAATAAATGTTGATGTCAGGGTCGCATAGGGCGGAGGGCTTTGCGCCCTGAATTTATTAACTGCTCATTCCCGATCCTGCAGGCTGTAGGCCGTGGCGATGTCGGTGAATGTGATCTTGTCGGTCTTGAGGGTGGCGGGAAGATCTTTGCCGTAGTAGCCGGCATGGTTGTCCTTGGACAGGGTATAGTTGTCGTGGAGAATCTCTATCATGCCTTCGTGCAGGTCTTTGAGATCCCCGGCAGTGTCGCCGTAGACATCGCGGGCAAATTTGTCGTAAAATTCCTTGGCCGAATAGCCGGGAATATCCGCCTTGTCGCCTGTTGTCTTGATCAGTACGATATTAAGATATTGAATGAATTTGTAGGGGATGAATTTGCGGCGGATCAGTTCGGCCGCTTTGTCGGCGAGATGTCCGGAGGTGTCGCTCAGACGTTTTGCAAGGCCGAGATAATATGTGATATGCTTGCTGTAATTGTCGCTGCTTACAGTTGTCGTCACCGAGCCGGGATGCTTGCGGAATAATATTGAGGTGCGTCCCACGGCACATATGCGGCTGTCCTTGTTGAGCAGAGCCAATATATCGGGGAAATCCTCGTATTTGGTGTATTGGCTCATGTCCTTGACGTATGGGTCGAGCAGTCGCTGATATGGCTTCAGTATGTCCACACGGTAGCATTTGGTCCATCCGATTGTGGATATCATGTGCGCGTCTTTCCGGGCGATCAGTTCGGCCGGTGTGAGGGCTTTGCCTCGCTCGGTCGACTCGGTGGCTATCCTGCGGACAATCTCGTTGGGATGATTCTTTGCAAAATTCAGGCGCGAATCACCGAAGAATGCGAATGTAAGCAGGCAGATGTTGGCTTTGGTGCGCGCCATGCGACCCATGATTCTCGACACCACATGGGCCGAGGCAAATACGTCGTCGCCGTCGAGCGAGATGGCCACATCATCCTTGTCGGCGTAGTTGATGAATATATCCCTTATTTCGTGCGCCAGGCATGCCGGACCGCTGCCCTCCGAGGTATAGTGAGATATGTCGAGGCCCTGGCGGCGGTAATCGTCGATCATTCTCACGAAATCGTCGTGACGGGCGGCATTGCGGTCGATAAGTACAATCGCCTTGATGTCGGGATATTCCTGTGCCATGATGGAGTCGAGCTGCTCCTTGTAGTATTCATAGCTTGAATCGCTGACGCGGGTCAGCACGAAGGCGCTCGGCAGGCCGTTGCGCTTGAGTGTCGACAGGAAGCGCCGCTCCTTGTCGCCCTCGCTGTCGTATTTTATCAGGACGTCGATGCGCCGGATATGACGGCGCGAAAGCTGCCCGGCGATGCAGAGACACAGGAATATGCCGGCTGCGATGGCCAGTCCGGCCACATTCTTGCCTGCATGGCAGTATACACATGCCACTGCTATGGGGACGAGGGCGATCAGCATCCGGTTGGCGATCAGGGCCCATTTCCAACGGCTGACCGACAGCTGGCCCAGCGCGCACAGCCCCAGTACGGTGGCCAGCGAGAGTATTACGTTCCACTGGGTAATAGCATCGTCATATTCGAAAAACGCGAATACAACGAGCGACAGAGCAATACCCTGAAAGAGGTTGTTGGCATACAGATACTCGGTCTTGACGTCGGAATCGCTTCCCACAGCCATGATCTCGCGGTAAATGCCGAGCACTTTGTCGGGATGCTGCGAGTAGTAGAGCCAGTGGGGATATTTATTGCGGTTAAGAAAACTTGTGGGAAAGCGGTTGATGAAAAGGCCGGTCTCGGTGAGGCCGGTCCCCATGAGGTTGCCCTTGCAGAAAAGCTGAAGTACCATCTGGGTAAGGAATCCCGAGAGATAGAAGATGCTCAGGGCGAGGACAAGAATCACCACGGGATCGGAGGCAAGCGGCTTCAGAGTGTCTGACACCTCCTGAATCTGTTGGTCGCCTACGGCGATATAACATAGCGAAGTCTGTACCGCCCCGAGGACGATATATCTGAAAATATCCGATAATCTCAGTTTAAAATCTCCCATAATACATTGCTTATAAAGGCTTAAGGCCTTCCGTAACGTGGCCGGCGTCAATCTTGTATTGCCGTTATTCCGTTTGCAAAGATACATAATTTTCGATTTGTAAATGCTGCCGATGGAGGTCGCTGCGATAAACCGACGTGTTTTTTTAGTGCTGATTAGCTATTTTTAACACATCGCGTTTGGACGACTAATGAATTAGGCGTAATTTTGCGAATCCAACTAACTATTTAGTCGTGTTGAGAGATTGTTTTTAAACAAAGTATAAGATTCATCACAGATATGAAAGCAGGACGACCGACAGTGCTTCTTACAATAAGGGAAGAGGAAATCATGCAGATGTTATGGGAACACGGACCCATGCTCGTGCGTGAGATGGTGAAACTGTATCCCGATCCTAAACCACACAACAATTCCGTATCCACCATTGTGCGTATTTTGGAGCAGAAGGGGCATGTGTCGCACGAGGATATCGGCGGTGGCACCTACCGCTATTTTGCCGTGACCGAGAAGAGCAACATCCGCCGCAAGCGCCTCGGTGACGTTATACGCAATTACTTCTCGAGCAGCTACCTGAGTGTGGTGTCGGAACTTGTCAAGGAAGAAAAAATCAGTGTCGACGAGCTGCGCGACCTCATTGATATGGTTGAGCGCGGGTCAGAAAAGAAATAGTCATGGGCGCTCTCCTCATCTTCATATACAAGTCGGCGGTAGTGATGCTGGCCGTATTCGCCATCTACAAGCTGCTGCTGGCACGGGCCCGCAGGCCGCGATTCTGTCGTTTCGTGCTCTTGGCGACTTATGCTTTGGCGCCATTGGCTGTGTGGCTCTCGGGACTCGACTTCGGAGCAACCGCGCCGGTGCAGTCAGATATCGACCCGGCTATGAATTTTGAAGCCGTGGCTGTTGCCGCTCCTGAGCCGGCTGTATGGCCGAGGGTGCTGCTGTGGGTATGGCTGTGTGGTGTGGGGCTTACCGGCACATTCATGCTGGTATCGGTGGCAAGGGTAGGGTGGCTTGTGGCCGGCTGCCGCAGGGTGCGCAATATAGGCCGCGCACGGCTTGCCGTCACCGACGACCGGCATGTCACTCCGTTCAGTTTCGGGCGCACGATGGTGGTAAACAGTGCCGACCTCGCGTCGGACGGCCCGATGATTATAGCTCATGAACTGCAGCATATAGCGTTGTGGCACAGCGCCGACCTGATGCTGGCGCGCATTGCGGCCGTCATTATGTGGTTCAATCCTGCGGCGTGGCTGCTTGTGCGTGAGCTCAGCAAGGTGCATGAGTTTGAGGTCGACGGTCGGGTGATACGCGGTGGGGTGGATATTCGCCGCTATCAATACATGCTTATAGGCAGGGCTGTGGGTAATAATCATATTACGATGGCCAATGGATTAAATCACAGCAGTATAAGGCAACGTATAGTGATGATGCAGCAGCCGGCGGCTCCTGCGGCATCGCGATGGCTTGTCCTGTCGGTGCTTCCTGTTGCGGTCGCTGCCACTTTCGTTACGGCCCGGCAACCGTTTCTCTCTGAACTTGCCTCTGTGACTCTCGGCCGCACCGATGCGACCGAGCCGACAGCCGGGAATTTCAATATTCAACTCGATGAACTGGTAGTAGTACGATATGGAGCCGGACAGGCTAATGCCGACGCACCGGCCATGCATGAAGAGGCCGTCAGCCAACCGTCGGCCGAACCCGCAGCGGTATCTACAGTCCGACCGGTTTCAGAGCCTGCCGCGACCGGGCCGGCCACCTCCCGGCCGATCGAGGTGACGGCAGCCGCTGCCGAACCCATGCCGTCGGTCGTCGCCGGTGAGGATCAGACAGCTGCTCCGACGGCTACTCCGACGGGCAATATGCCATATACACGGGGACGTGTGCGACAGTTGCGCACGGCAGGTACGGTATCCACGCCGTTCTACTATATCGACGGCAACCCTTATGAGCGACTGCCCAAAGATCTCGATCAGTCGAAGATAGAGTCGATTACCGTCCGGCGTGATCATCCCGCCTATCCCGACGGTGTGATTTATATCACCCTCAGGCATGAATAGAGCTATCGCCATAACACTTCTTGCGGTGGCTGCCGTAGCAGGGCTTTCGGCCCGTGTGATTAAGAATCCGGCGGTGACATATGCAAATTCCACTCACATCAAGATCGAAAGTATAGAGCTTAGCGATACAGCGACCGTGATGCGCTTTTCGGCACACTACCGGCCAGGCTGGTGGGTAACGATATCACGATACAGCAGCATCGAGGTAGATGGCACGATATACCCGTTGCTGCGCTCGGAGGGTGTGGGCGATGACGACCGTATCGTGTTTCCGCCGTCGGGCCGCAGCGAGTTTACCCTGTACTTCGGCCCTGTACCGGCCGATGCCGCGAAGCTCAATTATTATGAAGGGGTGCCTGATTCGTATGGAGGCTTTCATCTGTATGATGTCGACCTTACAGGTATGGCCGATATGCTGGCTGTACCGTCGGGCGTGCCCGATACACTGCTGATACGCAGCCTCGATGTTCCGTGTCCCGAGGCCGTTTTTGCCGATGATTCCACGATAATAGAAGTGCGGATGCTTGACTGGAATCCCGGTTTGATGAATCATGTCTGTTTTACTGAAGAAACCACCGGCCACCGGTATATGGCGTGGCTCGACAGCACCGGCTGCGCCACCTGTGTACTCAGGCCGTATTTTACCTCCCGTGTGGATGTCACGGCCGGGCGGCATGTGTATTTCGGCTCGTTTCTCACCGCGCCCGGCGACTCGGTGACGCTCTATCTCGACGCAAAGGCCGGAGCCGACTTTCTGCGCGGCGATATTGTGCCGCCGCGACGACTGTATGCCGACGGCATGTATCGCGACTATAACTATATGTACGATACCGATCATACTGTCGACGATCTGTATGTGAAGCACTTTGCGCCGGTGTTTGCCGACTACTCGCAGTCGTCCGACAGCTATACCGCCCGTATCATCGAAGCGCACCGCAATGCGGCAGCCGAGCTTGACTCGATGGATTTGCCACGGCTTGCCGCCGAGGCCGGTCATGCCCGGCTCAACTATGAACTGATGCTGTCGGCTCTGCGTCACCGCGACATGTGTGCGCTCGAATACGAGAACACACATCTCGGATTCCAGATCGCCGAGGACTCGATAGTGGCGCGCCTCGGCCCCGCGCACTTTGCCCGTGTGGCGTCGGTGGCTGATGCCGGCGATCCGCGCTATCTGCTGTTCGGCGCATGGAATGCTGATTTCTACAACGGTACATTTCATAACCCGCGATATGACGGCATCAGCCTGCTGGCCCGCAAGATCAAAAGTGCCGGGCAACTCAGGCTCACCGAAGCCGACCTCGACAGCCTGAGCCTGTGTGTAGAACCATACTTCGCAGATATATGCGAGGATATAAACGACCGCATCAGCGGCAGTGTACCGGCCGACAGAGAGTGGCCCGCTGATCCGTTGCCTGATGTGCCCGACGATGAGATTGTCGAGGCTATTGTGCGCAAATATCCCGGCAAAGTAGTTGTATTCGATTTCTGGGACTCATATACATACCCGGGCATTAATATATTGTATGGGCCGTCGGCCAAAGTGGACGAGGGACTTGTTTGGATTCATATCACCGACACATCGACTCCTCTGCCCGATTATTACGAGATGGCGGCCCGATACAAGAATCCCGGCTATTATCTCGACGAATCGCAGGCGCTCGCATTGTGGAAAAAATACCGTATCGACGAGCGTCCCTTCTATATCGTGGCCGGACGCGACGGAAAGCTTGAATATGGCCCGCATCTACGCAATTATCAGTTATTGAAGAGTGTTATAGATGAATGCTTATGCGGGCAGGACTATTGACAGCGGTGCTTCTTGCTATTGCGGGTATGTCGGCGCCGGCTCAGACGTCGCTCACCGGCTTGGTTGTCGATACTGACGGCGGGGCGGCTGTTGCGGGGGCCTCGGCCAGACTGGTGGATGCGGCAGGCAAGATAAAGCGCTTCGCCAATACGAAGGCCGACGGCGTGTTTCGCCTTCCGGTTCCGGCCGGAAGCGACAGCATGACCGTGCAGGTGGCAAAAATGGGATATGCGGTGGCCGAGTTTCCCGTATCGGGGCTCAACCTGTCGGATACGCTGCGTGTCACGCTCCACACGCAGGCCATACAACTGCGCGAGGTTGGCGTGCGGGCTTCGCGCATCCGCGAGAACGGTGATACGGTGACGTACAGCGTGGGGCAGTTTGCCCGGAAGCAGGACACAAGCATCGGCGATGTGATGAACCGTATGCCGGGTATCGAGGTGGATGACGGCGGCAAGGTAAAATATCAGGGCGCCGACATCAATAAGTTTTATGTCGAGGGTACCGACCTCGCCGGCGGCAAATACGGTACAATCACCAAGGGACTCGCAGCCGATAATGTAAAGTCGGTCGAGGTGCTCGAGAACTATCAGCCCATGCAGGTGCTCCGCGGACTGTCGTTCAGCGATCGCGCCGCCATCAATCTCCGGTTAAAGAAGAAGTCCCGAGCCAAAGTAATGCTGAGCGGCAGCGCCGGCGGAGGCTGGGGCGACAACACCGGCGGCCTGTATGGCGGCGACATATTCATGATGACCGTGAAGGGCGGCGTGCAGAATATTACCAAGGCCGAGCTCAACAACCGTGGCCGCAGCCTCGGCGGCATGTCGGGATTCTATGGCTCGGAAGGCGGCGAGCGGCTGGACGCATACACATCCATCGGTGCGATAGGCGGCAGCGGCAACTCGCGCTTCGGGCGGTCGGCATCTGTGTCGACATCCACTCTCTGGAAAAACAGCCGTGGCGGCGAGTGGCGCGTGCAGGCCGACTATGCCTACAACCACCTGTGGGCCGACCGCAGCAACACCACAACCTATTATCTCGAAAACGGCAACCGTGTCATACTCGAGAACCGTCACGGCGAGTCGCGCGGCCACACCGGCTCGGTATCGGCCAACTATGAGCTCAACGAGAAGCGCTACTACCTGGCAAACACACTCACCGCCAACCTGTCGTGGAGCGACACACATCTCGACATCACCGGCACGTTGCCCAACTCGCAGCGTCTCACCACGCCCGACCACGAGATCGTCAACCGCCTCAAGCTGATACGCCGCTTCGGCGAGCGTCATATCGTCACATTCAACAGCGTCAACCAGTGGCTGCTGCGTCCCGAGCATCTGTACGTGGCAGTGGATGGCGGGGAATCTCATGCCGACGACCGACGTTATGGCAGCGACGTGCGCCAGCAGGCATTCTTTACCGACGAGCGGGCATCGTATGGCTTCATCATCGGGCGGGCGGTGGTTACTGCCGAGGCGGGCGTGTCGGGCTTCATGCGTCACCTCGATACGGATATATGGGGCAATCCCGGTATCGATGTGCCTGATGCCTCCAACGATATGGGTACGGATTATTTTCGCCTGTATGCGAGGCCCAAGGTCGAGATCAACCTGCGCCGCATCAGCTTTAACTTCAGTGTCCCTGTGAGTTATTATCATTATTGGTTTGGCGGTGCTCTCGCCAACCGCAACGAGGTGTTCGTGTCGCCGCGGCTTACGGGCCAGTGGAAGCCCGATTCGCGCCATACCGTCAACTTCTCGGCATCGGCCAACCGCTCTCCGGCCGGGCTGCACAACATCCTGTGCCACGACGTGCTCGGCGACTATCGCACATTCAATGCCGGGGCCGACGATTATTACAGCAGCCGCGGGCAGTCGGTATCGGCCGGCTGGAACTGGCGCAATCCGCGCCGCGGATGGTTTGCCGATGCCGGACTGAGCCAGAGCTGGAATCAAAGCAGGCAAGGTATGGCACAGACCGTCGTGGGCGACTATGTGATAAATTCCTACATGGCGCAGCCATCATCCTCCGAATCGACTCAGCTCTATTTCAACATCAGCAACAGCATCGACTGCATAGGCGCGACGGTGCGTCTGCGGGCATCGGCCGCCCGGGGTTCGGGCACGATGTTCTCTCAGGGCGAGAAGGTCGACCGCAGTTACACTGATTTCAGCCTCGTCCCGAGTCTTGATATGCGGTTTCTGCCGTGGCTCAACGGCGATTACTCCTTCAGTTTCTCACGCAACATGATGCATCTGTCGGGCATGAGCCGGACACACATCGATGCCTACGTCCACGACTTCTCGCTGACAGCCACGCCCGGCCGGTGGCGGTTTACAGTCAGCGGCAGCCACAGCCGCGACCAGGTGGAGCCACACCGCTATGTCAACCGCCTCGACCTCAACGGCCGCGTGGCTTTCCGCTTCAACAAGCGTGTCGAATTCATTCTCAACGCATCCAATCTGCTCGATAAGCGCGAATATGTGCTCCGCTCGTTCAATGGCCTTACGTCGAGCGAATCGGTGTCATACCTGCGCGGCCGCGAGTTAATATTCTCAATCCGGATATCACGTTAATGTTTATTATATAATGAAAAGAATAACTATTTTGCTCCTCACAGCCGCGATGGCCATCGGCATGTCGGGGGCCGCTCCACGGGAGCACCAGACGGCCACGCTCGAGGTAACTTACCGCTATGAACATGCGTTGCCGCAGGTAGATACCATAAAGTATCGCAGCGATGAAATGCTGCTGCAGGTAGCGCCCGACGAATCGCGCTATTTCAGCATCAAGACCGAGTTCTACGATTCGCTGAAAGCAAGTCCGGGCGGATCGGAACTTATCAACAATATGGTGATGGACGCACTCAACAAGAGTGGCGGCATTAAAACGGATTCCGACGGCAAGATATTGAGCATAACTGTAAACAAGGATGCTATGGCCGATGTGCCGCGGCGTGGCGAGCTTGTGAATGTATACAAGTATCCGGCTCTGAATTCTATGACAGTTTACTATGGCGTGAGTGGCCCCGATGATATATTGTATACCTGGGACATGCCTGTCGACGAGATTGTGTGGGAGCCGGGTGACTCCACGACGTATGTCCTCGGCTATGAATGCCAGAATGCTGTGGCCGATTATCACGGCCGGAGGTGGGTCGCATGGTATGCGCCGGATATTCCGGCGAGCGACGGACCGTGGCAGCTGTGCGGACTCCCCGGCCTGATTCTGAGCGCTGAATCGGAGGGTGGCGAATACCGCTTCACGGCGACAGCTGTCAATGAGTGCAAAAGACAGATAAAAGATATGCCGGGCAATCATGAGATTGAAAAATGCGACCGTAAGGACTTCCGCAGGCTCGAGGCCGATGTCACCGCCAATCCGGGGAAGGGCTATGGTGTTGTTGCCACAAATGCGGCTAAGATTTATCACGACCTTATCGAGACCGATTATAAATAATAAGAGTTTGTTTAAAAACAATACAGAATACTATGAAACAAATATCTTTGGGACTTTTGGCCCTGTCGGCTGTAATGTCGGCAGCAATGCAGGCAGGGGCCGTCGACTATGTGATCGAGGGCCGTATCGACGGATGCGACAGCCTTATGTTGTATGTTCATGACTACAATACCCGTACCAATATCGACAGTGCTGTCGTGGTGGACGGCAGTCTGCGTATCGTGGGGTCGTACGACGATAATGCGTTGGTGCGCATCGAGGGCGGCAGGTACTTTTCCAACTGCGTGATTGATACACTGGCCGTTCTCGATTTTGAAACTCACTGGCCGTCGGATGGCTCGGAACTGAACAGACGGCTGCGCGACTTCTGCGCGGCATACGGAGCAATAGACGAGGAGCTGGGGAAATTCTCCCGTGAACTGGATTCGCACGGCTTCGGGGGCGAAGAAAAAATCGAGATATACCGCCGTCTGTATAAAAGGCGCCGTCCCGAGTTTATAAAACTGTGTTCCGACGTGATTGCCGGCAACGACAACGGTGTGGGTACAAGCGCCGTCATGAAGCTCGGCAACTTTTGGGATCTTGAGCCTGATGAATGGGATTCGATATATGTACATATGCCGGCCAACCTTAAAGCGACGGATATAGTGACCCGTTTCAACGATAGATTCACCAACATGCGCAAGACTATGGTCGGAATGCCGTTTGTGGATTTTGAGGCACAGACCCCGGAAGGCACACAGGGGCGCCTGTCCGACTATGTAGGCAAGGGTAGATGGATATTGGTCGACTTCTGGGCGTCGTGGTGCGGTCCATGTCGGCAGGAGGCGGCCGAAGTGTTGAAGCCTCTTTATGCGAAATACGGCAGCCGCGATGACTTCAGTATACTTGGTGTCGGAATATGGGACAGTCCCGAAAAGCTCGGTAAGGCTATCTCCGACCTCGGCTATGAATGGCCGCAGTTGTTTGACGGGAGTACCGGGCTGATGTCGCTTTATGGTTTTGACGGTATCCCGATGATAATCCTGTTTGCGCCCGACGGAACAATCGCCGGCAGAAATCTGCGCGGTGACGGTCTTGTCAAGGCTGTGGAGAATGCTCTCGGAGTGAAATAATCCCAACCCCGCCGCCTCGCCTCTTGGAGGGTTTAAGGTTGAGGGTTAGGGTTTAAAAGCAAGGACTTCAACCCTAAACCCAAATCACAAACTGCATTTTGGGGCGTGCGTAGCCCGCCGATTTACTCGTAACCGGGCTCGTCGAGACCTAAAGGCGAGACGTGCCCGGACAGTCATCCACCTACGTAACGGCGCCCGTAGGCCGCCGATTTGAGCCACGATGCCAAATGTAGCGCCGTTGATATAATCGGCGGCCTGCGGACGCCTCCTGAAGGGTGTAATGTTAGGGTTTATGGTTTAATTCTTCAACCCTAAACCTAACCCCTCAACCAACTTATTCATCGGCATCGGGGGCTGCGGTGTGGGGCAAGGTGTAGTGCAGCCATATGAAGCCGATAATACCCGACAGCAGCGAGCCGATGACGATACCGAGCTTGGCATGGTCGAGCAGGTCGAGCATGTGGGCGTTGCCGCCGCCAAAACTCAGTGTGGCTATGAAGAGCGACACCGTGAAGCCGATACCGCCGAGCATTGCTACCGAGGCCATCATCGACCAGTTGGAGTGGGCGGGCATCGGTGCCAGTCTCAGCTTGACAGTGAGCCATGAGAAGGTGAAGATGCCGATGAACTTGCCGACTACAAGGCCGCAGATCACGGCGAGCGATATGCCCTCGAATGCCGATGCCGGGTCGGTGTCGAGCAGGAATATGCCGGCGTTGGCAAAGGCAAACAGCGGTATGATGAAATAGTTGACAAAGCCATGAAAGGTGTCCTCCATGTCCTGCAGGGGCGATATCACTTTGTCGGATGCACTTTCCACCTGTTTGAGCCAGTTCATCTGGTCGTTGGTGAGGATGGTGCGTTCGTTTAGCTTGGCCTCGTCTTCGCTCTCGGCCTTGAAGTGGCTCATGGCCGTCTTTATTATCTTGATATATTTGCGTGGCTCGAATACCGGCTTGGCGGGTACGGTGAAGGCTACAAGCACGCCCGCGATGGTGGGATGTATGCCCGAGTTGAGGAAGAGAAACCACACCACACTGCCTACAAAGAGATAAAAAGCCTTGCTCTGTATGCCTATCACACCGCCGAGTATCAGGACGCCGAGCAGCACGGCGGCAATCAGCAGCAGACTCAGCTCGATGTGGGTGGAGTAGAATGCAGCTATGACGATGATGCCGCCGATATCGTCGACTACGGCGAGTGTAGTGAGGAATATCTTGAGCGACAGAGGTACGCGCTTACCGAGCATGGCAAGCACTCCCAGTGAGAACGCTATGTCGGTGGCCATAGGGATGGCGGCGCCACCACTGTAATCGGTGCCTGCACTGAGCAGGTAGAATATCACGACGGGTATCACCATGCCGCCGATGGCGGCCACGATGGGCAGCAGGGCCTGGCGGAACGACGACAGCTCGCCCACAAGCACCTCGCGCTTGATCTCAAGGCCGATACTGAAGAAGAATATGGCCATGAGGGCGTCGTTGATGAATGCCAGCAGATCCATGGGCTCGCCCGAGTGGCTGAATATGTTGAAGTCGCCCACCTGCAGGCGCACGGGCTGTGTCCAGAAGTCGAAATAATATCCGTTTATGGACGGTATATTGGCTACAACGAGAGCCAGTACAGTGGCCAGTATGAGGATGTTGCCGCCTGTGGCATGGCGGCGTATCGCCTGGCGGGCGGCATAGAAGATTTTGGGGAATCCCGCAGTCCTCTCAGGATCGGGGCCGGGGATAAATCCGTTTTCACTCATAAATACCTAAATTAGAAACGTTCGGTCAGATTTAAAACACAAAAGCATGCCAAATAGTTGGCATGCCTTGTATTTCAGTTGTTTAGTCGAGCTTTAGTACGGCAAGGAATGCCTTTTGCGGTACTTCTACCGAGCCGATCTGCTTCATGCGTTTTTTGCCCTTCTTCTGTTTTTCGAGCAGTTTGCGTTTGCGCGATATGTCGCCTCCATAGCATTTGGCCGTCACATCCTTGCGCACGGCCTTCACCGTTTCGCGGGCGATGATCTTGGCTCCGATGGCAGCCTGGATAGCTATATCAAACTGCTGGCGCGGAATCAGCTCCTTGAGCTTCTCGCACATGCGGCGACCGAAGGTCACGGCATTGTCGGCATGTGTGAGGGTGGACAGGGCGTCGACACTTTCGCCGTTGAGCAATATGTCGAGCTTTACGAGTTTCGACTCGCGGAAGCCGTGTATGTGGTAGTCGAACGAGGCGTAGCCCTTTGAGATACTTTTCAGCTTGTCGTAGAAATCGATCACTATCTCGCCTAGAGGCATGTCGAAGGTAAGCTCCATGCGGTGGCCGCCCGAGATGTATTCTTGTTTCACAAGCTCGCCGCGTTTGCTCAGACACAGGGTCATGATGGGGCCGATGAATTCGGGAGTGGTGATGACGCTGGCACGGATATACGGCTCCTCGATGTGGTCGATGAGAGTGAGGTCGGGCAGGCCCGAGGGGTTGTGGACCTCGGTCATGTTGCCCTTCTTGTCGTATACCTTATATGAAACGTTGGGCACGGTGGTGATGACATCCATGTCGAATTCGCGGCCAAGGCGCTCCTGAATGATTTCCATGTGAAGCAATCCCAGGAAGCCGCAGCGGAAGCCAAAGCCCAGTGCTGCCGATGATTCCGGTGTAAACGTCAGCGAGGCATCGTTGAGCTGAAGCTTCTCGAGCGAGGCCCGCAGGTTCTCGAAGTCCTCTGTCTCGATGGGGTAAACGCCTGCGAATACCATCGGCTTCACTTCCTGGAAGCCCTTGATGGCCTCGGCGCACGGGCGGTCGACGTGTGTGATGGTGTCGCCTACCTTTACCTCGCGCGAGTTCTTGATGCCGGATATGATGTAGCCAACGTTGCCGGCCGAGAGCTCCTTGCGTGGCGCGAGGTCGAGCTTGAGCACTCCGATCTCGTCGGCGTGGTATTCCTTGCCTGTGGCGACAAATTTCACGAAATCGTCGGTGTGTATGGTGCCGTTCTCGATCTTGAAGTAAGCGATGATGCCGCGGAATGGATTGAACACCGAGTCGAATATCAGAGCCTGGAGCGGAGCCGACGGATCTCCCTTTGGAGCCGGGATGCGCTCGATGATGGCGTCGAGAATCTCGGGGATGCCCATGCCGGTCTTGCCGCTGGCTCGGATTATCTCGTCGTGGTCGCAGCCGAGCAGTTCCACTATCTGGTCGGCAACCTCCTCGGGATTGGCCGAGTCGAGGTCGCACTTGTTGAGCACCGGTATGATCTCCAGGTCGTTGTCGATGGCCATGTAGAGATTGGAGATGGTCTGGGCCTGAATACCCTGCGAAGCATCGACGATGAGCAGAGCACCCTCGCAGGCGGCTATCGAGCGCGATACCTCGTAGGAGAAGTCGACGTGTCCCGGAGTGTCGATAAGGTTGAGCACATACTTCTCGCCGTTGTGCTCGTATTCCATCTGTATGGCGTGACTCTTGATAGTGATGCCGCGCTCGCGCTCGAGATCCATGTCGTCGAGCACCTGGGCCTCCATGTCCTTTGCGGCTATGGTATTGGTATATTCCAGCAGGCGGTCGGCCAGGGTCGACTTGCCATGGTCGATGTGTGCTATGATGCAGAAATTGCGGATATTCTTCATTCTTGGAAATTTGCCGCAAAGTTACTAAAAATTTGCGGAATATCCTTGTAGCTGTCTGTATTTCTTGAATTTCGGAGGGGTAAGATTTCCGCTCCGACAATTTTGCGGAAACTTTTTTTACTGTTCTAATCTTCGGTATTGTGATTTGAAATCATCTACAAGATTGGAGTGGTCTTTATCTTTGTAAGATGTGAATGACTCAAATTCCGCAACCTTGGCCTTGATTTCGCTTTCAGTCGCTTTTTCTACGGTCTCGTACCATATTATGTTACCTTGATACCACGTCTTATAATCTTGCCATTCTATCCAGTCACCATTATCTTTAGAATAGATAATTCGATTTTCGCCGGAGGCATCCCGAAACTCCGCCGCTTCAAAATCTTGCAGATGGGCATCGAACCAGTTCTTGAAGTTCGGGTCTTTTGTAGACCACCCATAAAATGCCTCGTCATACACTATTTGCCAGGGCCCGGTGTATTCGGGTTCCGGTTCATCATCTGACGAGCACGCCGAGAGGATAAACAGCATGAAGAGTGCCGAGAGTTTTAGTAGCTTGTTCATATTTATTTCGTTGAGAGTTGTGCTTCGAGCTGTTTGTTGCGCTCCGTGAGGACCGCGATTGTTTCATTTTTCAGATTGATAGTATCTTGGAGAGTGGCTATCGTGTCAACGAGCTTGTTGATACGTTCCAGCTCTGCCGAGTTCGGTTGTGTCTTGATGATCATGTCACCATTGCCACGCATAAGCCACTCGGCCGAAATTTCAGGAAACGCATAGAGGACGCTCATCATAGTTTCGATACTGATTCCTCGCAATCCCTTAAACTGTTTGTCTAATGTCGGTTGGCTAACACCACATTTGATGGCAAATGCTCGGACCGAAAGACCCGAATATGCCAATACTTCTTTGAGCCGTTGAAGCGCGTCCATAATGCTCACTCGTTAAACTTTGTTAAAATTAATCCATTTGGAGATACCGACGCTTGCATTATAAATCCATTTGGATTAACTTTGCAGCATCAATCAATCAATAGCGCAAAGATAACGATTTTGATTGAGATAACAGCGACTAAACCGAAATAAAACGACAAGCTATGACAGCGAAAATCAACGGAAAAGAAATCAGCGCTCCCATTTGGGGTGGCTGTTGTCTTGCTCTCCTGGCAACGTGGAGTGAGATTAAGAAACTCGGATTCAAGAAGCGCGACCGCTCCTTTGGCTTCATTAGGGACGCAAACGGAAGACCTATCCAAGCTCTCTACTTCTATGCAGCAAAGCATTGTTGCTCTCTCTCGGATAAGCAACTTGTAGAGTGCCGCTACAAGTGGTACGTCACCACTGAGACTCTTGACGAAATCTCGGACTAATCAAAATCAGCATATATGGAAACTCATGTAGAAAAAATCAATGCAATCCTTGACGCTATCTGTCAGGACATCGCAGAACGAGAAAAGGTGGCCGACAACGCTATGCACGTCCTCGAAAAGATGAAACCCTCTGACGTGGAGTATAAGGAAGCCAATCTCCAGTTCAGTGCCAACTCATTTGTTGCCGCCTATCTCAGACATATCAAGGACACTGTAAAGGATAAGGACTATCAGAGCCTCAAACGGCTTGAACAGTGCATCCGCTTCCACCGCTACCAGCAACATACCAAAGGCGCACTTGACGACCACCGAGACATATCTCTCGGCCAAGCAACAGTAGCCGTCATCCTCGGCGGATATGTAGAGCGCTTTTTCAAGTAACCTCCCAAGTCAAACCAATAAAACCAAATCTCAATGGAATTAACAACCTCCAACCAGTACAAGGCACTCAACGAGGCTTCTTACAACAGCCTCGCCGCGTACGCCTCCACAATCCCTGCGACCGTAACCCTGCACCCCGGATTTCTCACAATCGTAATCTCCGAGGACGCGGCTAAGGAAGTCGGCGAGTTCATTGATGACAACGGTCTCGATTTCCGCATCAGTCAGATTGAGGTGGATGATGACAACCTCCGCGACGTGATCGACAGCGAGACCACCGACGCCGACACCCTCCGCAAAATCATCTACCAGTTGCTTGAAGAGAAGCGAGCAATGGCCGAGACTCACAAGAGCGTCCTCGATGACATCGCAAAACAGTGCGACTCTGCCAAAGAGAACCGTGATATGTACCAGAAGTGGTACTACGAGACCAAGCAGGGTGCTGACAGAGTCAAGAGCCAAGTCAAGGCGATTGCGGTGCTGGTAAACTCAATCTTCCCTGAAGATTAACCTCCGCCAAGTCAAACCAACCAATAACGGCGCTCAAGAGTGAGCAATGCCCAGGGCCAAGAGAGGCCCGGCCCCGAAAGGGGTTGAACACGGGAGCGTAGATAACCTCAATCGGATAGAGGCTCGCAAACTAAACGAGTGGATGCAGGTTCGAGTCCTGCCGCTCCCGCAAGGCCAAAATAATTCGTGAATAGCTAACGCGAAGATGGCTGGAGAGAATATGGTGTAATGGCGCACGGCGCGGATCCGGTAGGTGCAGGTTCGACTCCTGCTATTCTCACAACCAAAGAAGAGTACCTTGACGTATTGTAGATTCCGCTGAGACTGCCGGACGGGAGACCGCCGGGAAAGTCAGCGATGAGTGGTAGCCGATAAAGAAG
>JAGANS010000091.1 GCA_017624155.1 Muribaculaceae bacterium
GATTCCTCCTCGTCAAACTCGGCGATTGCCGAATCGGTAACCGGCACGACACTACCCATCGACTTTTGAATCTTTCTGAACTCCCGCCAATCTTCCTTTGTGCTATGCCCGTTGGCTATACTCATCTTGATTGTGGTAAATATCATAAAGCGGGCTTTGATGTGGTCAACGAAACTGGTCAACGAAACTGGTCTCCTTATCCTGTATCATTTCCTCATTATATGCTACCATCATTTCCCATCTGTTGCCAAAATACATCCATGCCAGCATAGCCGGAACAATTGAATCAGGCTCCTGCGCTTGGAATTCATTTACAAGAGTTGAGGCAATGTCAGCATCTTTCAAGAATTCCTCGATTGAATCTAAATCCTTCGGGTCTTTTTCCGACATCTTTTCCATTACCACACCGGCAAATCCGGGAGCGGCAAACTGCGCGTAGAGAAATATCCGTTGAAAACCTGAACGGTCGCGCTTGCTCACTTCCTCGGCAAAAGCGCAGTATTCCTCGCGGTGGGTGTCAAGCCAATCCTTGACCATTTCCTTGAATTTCTCGTGCTTGATTGTACGGGGTTCTATTTTCATTAATATTGTGATGTAAATTACAGGTCATCATTGACCCGCAACTTACAAAACCAGTAAGGCGGTTGAATGGTTCATGCGCCCGACTTTATTAAAAAATGTGAAAAGATTTATTTTTCGTTCATTCAGTTGCGTCAACCACGTTTCAGCACCGTTCAAACGGGTGTGTCATAGGTAACTTTATAGGGAACTCGGCAAAATTTGAGTGAAAGAAAAATTGCCAAGTAATTGATTTTCAAATACTTGGCAATTTTGTGGGTGGTGTTCCCAGGAATCGAACCGGGGACCCACGGATTTTCAGTCCTTTGCTCTACCAACTGAGCTATAACACCATCTGCTTGGGGGCTTTTGCCTTTTTGCGTTGCAAAGTTAGGCGTTTTTTTTGTATTGGCCAAATTTTTTGGCGTGTTTTTTTATTCTTTTGTTATTTTCTAACTTTTAGCTGTCTTTGACGGTTTTAATATTTGTATCTTTGTGTAATGATTATGAAGTATATAGGTGTTCATGTGGAGCCGACGGGCGGGATTGTGTATGCGCCGGCTGAGGCGGCTCGGGTCGGTGCCAGGGCTTTCTCGGTAATGACGAGTGCCAAGGGATTCCGTTTTGCCGAGATGCCGTCGGAGGCTGAGGTATCGGCCTTTCATGCGGCCTGCGGTGAATATGGCTTCGGGCCGGATATGATTTTGCCGCATGCGGGATTGATGATTAATCTTGCGAGTCCCGACCGCCGCAAGGGCGCTCTGGCGCGCAAGGCTTTTGTGGAGGAAATGCGTTATTGCGAGGCGCTGGGGCTGACGATGCTCAATTTCCATCCCGGGGCCCATCTCAATGTAGCGACTGTCGACGACGCCCTGCGCCGGGTGGCCGAGTCGGTCAATACAGCGCTCGACCGTACGCGTGGCGTAACGGCCGTGATTGAGAATTCGGCAGGGCAGGGTACGTCGGTCGGCTCGGATTTTGAGCATTTGGCGCGAATAATTGAACTTGTCGATGACAAGAGCCGTGTGGGCGTGTGTGTCGACACTTGCCATGCCTTCTCGGCGGGGCTTGATCTTTCAACGCCCGAGGGCTATGACGAGGTATGGCGGCAGTTTGATGCGACCGTGGGTCGGCAGTATCTGCGGGCTATCCATCTCAATGACGATGCCCGTGCGCTGGGCTCGCATATCGACCGTCATGCTCCGATAGGGGAGGGGACGCTGGGGAAATGGTTCTTCAGGCGCTTTATTAACGATCCGCGCTTCGACTCGATGCCTATAATTCTTGAGACTCCGTCGCACACATTATGGCCGCAGGAGATTGCGTGGCTTTACAGCCTCGTCAGCGAACCCACTCGGCGGGATTGAGCTTCTGCTTTTCGCGGCGTATTTCGAAGTGGAGGCGGGTGCGGTTGTCGTCGGCCTGATTGGAGTATACAGTGCCGAGGATCTGGCCGGTCTTCACCTTGTCGCCTTTCTTCACGGTCAGGGCGTCAATGCCGGCATAGACGGTGAGGTACTGGCCATGGCGGACAATCACGATGTTGTGATAGCCGTCGAGGCGGAATATCGACGATACCACGCCTTCGTACACCGCGCGGGCCTTGGCTCCGGCGGGTACTTCGATGTCGATGCCGAGGTTATCGACCTTGACCTTGGAGAGCTCGGGATGCTCGTATGTACCGAAGTTGGACACGATGGTGTATCTGCCGGCGACGGGGAAAAGCAACTTGCCCTTGTTTGACTCGAACGAACCGGTGAGCCTGCGGTCGGCCTCGGCTTCGGAGGCATATTGCGGCTGCGCAGGTTTTGCAGCCGGTTTTTCCTGAGGCTTCTGTGCCGGTTTCTGAGTCGGCTTCTGTGTGGGCTTTTCGGCAGGCTTTTGTTCGGGTTTCTGAGGCTGCGTGCCCGGCTTCTCGTTTTTCTTGCGCTCGGCTTCTATGCGGGCCTGTTCCTCGGCTTCCTTGCGGCGCCGTTCTTCTTCGGCGCGCCGTGCTTTTTCGGCCTCTTCCTTGCGGCGGCGCTCCTCGGCGGCACGGATTTCCTGCTCAATGATGCGGTCGAGTTCGCGTTGCAGTTCCTGAGCCTGCCGGCGGCGACGGTCGAGCTCGCGACTGAGGCTTTTGCCTTGTGCCCGCAGGTTTTTCACAAGCTTGTCAGCGGCGAGTTTTTCGGAGCGCAGGGCGTTCTGAGCGGTATTAAGCCTCGACAGCGACGTGCTGTGAGTGGCCTTGAGGGCATCGAGACGTGTGCGTGCTTCCAAGAGTTGTTTTTGAGCAGCCTCCACCTGACGGGCCTGACGCTCGGCCGAACCTGCGATCTCGCGCAGATAGCGCATGCGGCGCCAGGCCTGCGCGAAGGATCGGGCCGAGAATATGAAGGCCATGTCGTTCATGCCCTGGCGGCGGGTGCGGATGGCTCTTGCCGTCCGGGCATAGGAAGCCTTGAGAGCCGCCGAGCGCTGTTCAAGATGTCCTATCGAGTCGTTGAGCGCAGCAATGGCGTTGTTCACCGAGTCGAGCCGCAACTGCAGATTGCCGATGGTATCGGAGCGCAGGGCCATATTGGCTTCGATGGTCTGCAGGCGGTCGAGCTGACGTCCTGTCTCGCGGTCATTGTCCTGAATCCGCTTGCGTGTGCGGGCGATTTCCTGCTCGGTCTTCTGCTTGTCGCGCTTTACATCGCGGGATGTGCGGCGGCGCGGCGCGGCATCGAGAGCTACCGACACCGCCAGCAGCGACACAAGTATCAAAAGGATAATACGCCGCATCATATCAGAGATTCTTCAGTGCCTTGAACAGGGCGGCGGTGGATATATGTTTGTATGAACTGAAATCGGGCTTAGAAACAGTGCGTGAACCGTTCCACTCGGCGCGCCCGAGGTTCCAGTCGATCGAGGCTGCGAAATTTTTTGAGGCCAACGTGCCGTTGGCGTCGATACGCGCGGCGGCGTTGCCGGCGACAGTCCGTATCACGTCGCCAAAGGTCACGGTCGTGTCGCCATAGCCGTCGGCTTCCACGCTGAGTTTCGACAGGGCGTCAAGCTTGTCGACCGTGAAATACCATGTGGCGCCGTGCGGGGTGCGCCGGGGTGTGAGCAGCAGATTGTCGCCTTCGGCGGCAGGCGAGAAGAGCACGGTGGGATCACCGGCAGCGTCGATAGCGCCCTTGCCGGGATAGAACATGCGGCCGAGCATCAGGCTCTGCAGGTCGGCGATCGTGAGCGACGTGCGGCGGGAAATCTCGCTGAACGGCACGGCCACCACATAGCGGTGGAACTTGTCGGCGACGAAGGCCGAGTCGCTGTCGATGTAGACAACTCCCACCTCCATGCCGAGGATGCGCAGCGACATGTGGATGTTGCGGCCATACTCCATGGTGGCGCGGCCCGAGATGCTGAACCGTGTCGGGCGGTCGAGCTTCATCGAGAACGGTGCATAGAATGATGTCCACGGAGAGTACATGCCGGCAATCTGTGTCAGGCGGTCGACACGCATGGCGGGAGCCTTGCCGGACACGGCGGCTGTCGGTGCAGAAGTGTTGCGATTGCTCGAGCATGAGACCGCGGCCATTATAAGCACGGCGGTCATGAGCATATAGCCCAGTCGGCGGCAGGCGGTTGTGATATGATTGGTCGTCATTATTATAGTCAGTCGAAGAAATAGGTCTTGTGCTTTACTTTCTTTTTAATCTTTTCATTGCCGGGGTCGAGTTCAAGGGCCTTCTTCCAGAATTCGAGGGCCTCCTTGTTGTCGCCAGTCATGAAATATATATCGCCGGCGTGGTCGTAGATCTCTGATGACGGTGTCTCCGGCTCGTAAATCTCTACGGTCTCTTCGCCGTCGGGCTGCAGGGCAGGCTCTTCAGCGGTCGCGGCACTGTCGGCGGCCATCTGCGGCATTATGCTGTCCACAGCTACGGTATCGGGCATCACGGTATCTGTTTCCGTGTCATATATGGCCAGTACGTCGTCGATCTGCTTGCGTGCGCCGGTATAGTCCTTTTTCTTGAACAGTACCCATGCGTATGTGTCGATATATGTCGGGTTGAGCGGCTCTTCAACGAGGGCCTGACGGATGTAGTTCTCCGCCTTGTCGAGTTCCACGCCGTCCACGGCCATGAAATAAGCCAGATTGTTGAGGGCGCCGACATTCTGCGGATTCAGTGCAATGGCCCTTTCATAATCCACAAAGGCACTGTCGTTACGCTCGAGCGCGTGCTGCAGGTCACCGCGGAATGTATAGTATACCGAGAGTGCGTTGTTGTTGTCCTGCGCCGACAGCTTGGCCGAGTCGAGCATTGCCAGGGCATCGGCGCTGCGCCCCATAGAGTAGAGGATCTGCGCTCCGGTCACCGGGAAGGCCATGTTGTCGAAGCGTGCGGTAGCCATGCGGGCCGTCTCGATGGCGGTAAGGGTGTCGTTGGCCGCAAGAGCCGTCTGCAGCCGGAACTGCGGGTATTCCTCATCGTCGGGGTCGAGATCCATTGCGTAGCCGAACTGTTCGCAGGCTCCGGCGGCGCTGTCGACCGTAGCGAGATAGGCGCCGTACAGGTTGTGAAGCTCTGCCTCGCCGGGATGGATGTCGAGCATGCGCCCGAAGAGCTGCGATATGCCCTTGTGGCGGTCTTCGTCCTGATACAGGGCGCGTGTGTAGTTGGTGAGAATCTCCAGCTTGGGCGCGAATTCGAGGGTCGGGCTTTCGAGGGCGCGCACCACCTCGCGGTCATAACCGGCCGAGTCGCCCGCGGCCAGCATCTGCTCGGCCCGTGCAAGATAGGCGGCGCCCATTGTGGAGTCGAGGTCGCATGCACGCGAATAATAGAGCAGCGAAGAGTCAGGCATGTGTATTAAGCCATACATCTGCCCGACGGCATAGTTGACCTGAGCGTCGGCAGGTGCGGTTGCAAGATAGCGGCGTATGCAACCGACCATTGCGGCGGTGTCGGCCGCCACGCTGAGAGCGCGCAGTCGGTGCAGGGTGATGTCGGCATCAGTGCCTGTGCCGGCTTCTATGCGGTCGAGAATGTCCATGGCGTCGGCTATGGCTGTGGTGTCGCCGTCAGTATAGTCGAGGGCGCGGAACCATGCGTATTCCAGGGCATAATCGGGTCGCGACGGGTGCTTCTCGCGCAGCAGACCATAGGTGTCGCGCACGTCGTCGAAGCGCTGCCATTGACGGGCCAGGTCGGCGAAGATCTCGCCGCTCTGAAAGTCAGCCGGATTCTCGGTGAAACGTCGCCGCACTGCGTCGTAGGCTTTCTCGAACGCAGCCGAATCACCAACGCCGCCACGGAGCACAATCTCGCCCAGCGCGCCGGTAATTCCTATATCCGTGGGGTCGAGTGTCGCGGCGCGGCGCAGCATGTGGTAGGCCGTGCCGGGATCGCCCTGATACAGACGGTTCTCTGCTTCAAGGAAGAGGTATGCCGCCTTCATGCGGGCCTCGTCGGTGCCTTTGCGCGGTCCCGATGCGGTGCCACATAAGCCTGCCGCGAGCAGCAGCGCCAGCAGCAGATATTTAAAGACTGAGCGTGTCGTATGTTTTGTCATAGAAAGATAACGGTCACGAGTCATGCTTGGTTCAGTCGCTGCCGGTATGCCCGAATCCGCCGTCTCCGCGCACGGTATGGTCGATTTCGTGCACCGGTTCCCATTCCACATGGGTATAGGTGGTGATCACCATCTGGCAGATGCGCTCGCCGGGATTAATTACAAAGGGTTCTTTAGAGAGATTGATGAGCACTACCTTGATTTCGCCGCGAAAGTCGGCATCGACCGTGCCGGGGGTGTTCACGATAGAGATTCCGTGGCGCAGAGCCAGGCCGCTGCGTGGCCTTATCTGCATCTCATGTCCCTGCGGCAGCTGCACACGCAGGCCGGTGGGTATCAGCACTCGCTCGAGCGAACCGAGTACGATAGGCTCTTTAATGGCGGCGCGCACGTCCATGCCGGCTGCCGACGGTGTCTCGTAGGCGGGCAGATCGTAGCCCGACTCGTTTATTATTTTTACTTTCAGACTTTTCATATCGTGATACGCTTTGTTATCGAGCCGGCCTTGAGGATGTAGATGCCGCGGGCGCCGACCCTGAATCGCGATGTACCCGCGGGCAGCGTGGCCTGTGCTATCGGCTGGCCGAGAATTGTGAACAGCTTTACGCCTGTAGGCCGCGGCACGCTCACATATATATAATGGTCGCGCACAGTCACGGCCAGGTCGTCGACGGCCTCGGTCACGATAGTTGTGTCGACCGTTTCCCATGCCGGCGGCGGAGCCGCGGCCGGGAGGGCTGCCGCCATGAAGACGGCGACAGTCAGCGACACTATACGCAACATCAGGTTCAGTCGGCTCATACGGTCATTTCACCGGCAAGCGGATTTTTAAGAGCTTCAATCACTTCTGCGCGCGACATGCCCTGGCCGAAGAGGTGCATCATCTTGGTTATGGCCGCTTCGAATGTAATGTCGTGGCCTGAGATAACGCCGGTGGCTGACAACAGGTCGCCTGCCTGATAGCGGCTCGAATGTACGGATCCGTTGACACACTGCGTGACGTTGAGCAGCACCAGTCCGCGGTCGCAGGCATCCTTCACCGCCGACAGGAACCACGGTGCCGTGGGGCCGTTCCCCGCGCCGTAGGTGCGGAGCACCACACCCTTGATGTCGGGAGCTGCCAGCTGGTGGCGGAGTGTTGCCTCGGTGAGGCCCGGAAAGAGGTCGATGCACATCACTGAGGTGTCGAGGCGGGTAAACACCTTGAGCCGTTTGTTCTCGCGGCGGTCGAGGGCATCCTGGTCGTATGTTATTCCGAGGCCGATTTTGGCCAGATAGGGGTAATTATTGCTCTTGAAGGCATTGAAGTGGTCGCTTGAACGCTTGGTCGAGCGGTCGCCGCGCCACAGATAGTTCTCGAAGAGGATAGCCACCTCCTGTACCATCGGGCGTCCGTCGGCGGCACGTGCCGCCGCTATCTGAAGGGCCGTGATGAGGTTTTCCTCGCCGTCGGTGCGCACCTCGCCGATGGGCAGCTGCGAACCGGTGATGATGACCGGCTTGGACAGCCCCTGCAGCATGAACGACAAGGCCGATGCGGTATAGGCCATCGTGTCGGTGCCGTGTAGCACCACAAATCCGTCGTAACTGTCGTAGTTGTCGCTGATACTGCTCGCTATCTGCTGCCAGTGCTCGGGGCTCATGTCGCTCGAATCGATTGGCGGTGCGAACTGTATGTTGTCGATCTGGTAGTCGAGCATCTTCACCTTAGGCACGTTTTCCATCAGGTGGGAGAAGTCAAACGGCCTGAGGGCCTTGGTCGCAGGGTCCTCAATCATACCGATGGTGCCACCGGTATAGATTATCAGTATACGGGGTTTCATGGCGGCTTGGGTGGTTGTCAGATTGGTTAACAGGCTACTTGACTTGTGCACCGGGTGTCACAGGAGCCGACGGAGCCATCAGCACGAGCGAGCAGTCGGCATTCTCGGCCGAGAGTATCATGCCCTGCGAGGTAATGCCGCGAAGCTTGCGTGGCGGCAGGTTGGCGATGAACACCACCTGGGTGCCTACCAGCTTCCCGGGCTCGGGATAGTGGGCGGCTATGCCGCTTACTATGGTGCGGGGAGTGTCGGTGCCGTCGTCGATTGTGAACTGCAGCAGCTTGTCGGCCTTGGGGACCTTGACGCATGCGGTGACTGTACCGACACGTATGTCGGAGCGGCAGAAGGTGTCGAAGTCCACGTCGGGCTGCTGCTCGGCCGGCTTCCAGTTTTTCAGCTTGTTCTCTTCCTTGATGCGGTCGAGACGGTCGGTCTGTGCCTTGATGGCATCGTCTTCGATCTTCTCGAAGAGCAGTGACGCAGGGGCGATGGACGTGCCGGCGGGGACAATGTCGGCGATGGCAGCCGCGGCGTCCCAGTTCAGACGGGCGATACGCAGGTCGTCGGCCAGGCGATGGGCCATGAACGGCATGAACGGCTCGCATACCACGGCCAGTGTGCCGCAGATCTGCATGGCGGTGTTGAGGATTGTGGCCACGCGGGTCATGTCGGTCTTGGCCACCTTCCACGGCTCGGTCTCCTGCAAGTAGCGGTTGCCGATGCGGGCCACCTCCATGGCCTGCTTCAGGGCCTCGCGGAAGTGGAATGTCTCGATAGCCTCGGCACAGGCCTTCACGGCCTCGCTCACATCGGCGAGAGCCTTTCCGTCGACATCGGCGAGTGTGCCTGCCTCGGGGACGATGCCGTCGTAATACTTGTGTGTGAGCACGACCACGCGGTTGACAAAATTGCCGAGAATGGCCACCAGCTCGCTGTTGTTGCGGGTCTGGAAATCGCGCCATGTGAAGTCGTTGTCCTTTGTCTCGGGCGCGTTGGCCGTGAGTACGTAGCGCAGCACGTCCTGCTTGCCGGGGAAGTCGGCGAGATATTCGTGGAGCCATACGGCCCAGTTGCGCGAGGTGGATATCTTGTCGCCCTCGAGGTTGAGGAACTCGTTGGCGGGTACGTTGTCGGGCAGCTGATAGCCGTCGCCATAGGCCATGAGCATCGCCGGGAACACGATGCAGTGGAACACGATGTTGTCCTTGCCTATGAAGTTGATGATGCGTGTCTCGGGATCCTTCCACCATTTCTCCCAGGTGTCGGGATAGAGTTCCTTGGTATTGGAAATATATCCGATGGGGGCGTCAAACCACACATACAGCACCTTGCCCTCGGCGCCTTCGACAGGCACGGGCACACCCCAGTCGAGGTCGCGGCTCACCGCGCGGGGCTGCAGGCCCAGGTCGAGCCACGATTTGCACTGGCCATACACATTGGTCTTCCACTCCTTGTGGCCTTCGAGGATCCATTCGCGCAGGGCGGGCTCCCAGCGGTCGAGGGGCAGATACCAGTGATGTGTCTCGCGCAGCACGGGCACATTGCCTGTGATGGCGCTGCGGGGATTTATGAGGTCGGTGGCGTTGAGCGATGTGCCGCACTTCTCGCACTGGTCGCCATAGGCACCCTGAGCGTGGCAGTGGGGACACTCGCCGGTGACGTAGCGGTCGGCGAGGAACTGCCCGGCCTGCTCGTCGTAGAGCTGCATGGAAGTCTTCTCCACAAACTCGCCCTTGTCGTACAGGCGGCGGAAGAACTCCGATGCCGTGGCCGAGTGGATGTCGCTTGTGGTGCGCGAATAAACGTCAAACGATATGCCGAGGCCTTCCATCGAGTCGCGGATGATGGTGTGATAGCGGTCCACGATGTCCTGCGGAGTCACGCCTTCGGCCTTGGCCTTGATTGTGATAGGTACACCGTGCTCGTCGCTGCCGCCGATCATTGTCACTTCGCGGCCATTGAGGCGCAGATAGCGTGCATAGATGTCGGCGGGCACATATACGCCGGCCAGGTGGCCGATATGCACCGGCCCGTTGGCATAGGGGAGAGCTGTGGTGATAAGTGTACGTTTATATTGTTTTTCCATATTCATAGCCTTTGAAAACGCAAAGGTACAAATTTCCGTATAATATAGCAATTATAAGTTTTAGAATTTAAAAGCCTGAGCCCGCGGTTCAATCAGTCAAACATTACATGAGGATTCATGATGTGCGGGTTGCGCCATAGAATTCTGTATTTCCGGGCCAGAAGATCGGCCATGGCGTGCCAGTATTCAAAGCAGAATCCCATGTGGCGGGGCGTTCCCTCAAATTGTTTGTCGAGCTCGTCCTTAACATCGTAATATACTTCCTCCCACCGGCGGGTGTATTCAATACGGTCTTTTTTCAGATGGCCTTCCTGAGGGTTCATCCTGATTTCCATCAGCTCGTCTGCCGATATGAATTTCAGGATGGCCTCATCGTCGGCACCGTGTATGGAAAGCAGATTGTCGAGCCTGTATAGCTCACGCGCCATGTCGGCAACAGCCTTCCGGTCATACTCTTCGCCTGCGTCCGCTACTTTGGCCGCATGGCGTATAAAGGAATCGAGGATACTGTACCGGTCATGATTGAAGACGGTGGCACGCAGGGCATCCGCTATGCGCTCAACGGCAGTCGTCATCGTGGCAAACGGCACGTTGCCGCCGATCAGCGGGTTCACAGCCTTGCGATAATCCCTGAGCGAGCGTTCGATCCGGCCGTCGACCATGGCCTCGGCATTGAGAGTGAGAAGCTGCATCATCTCCTCGTCGTAGTCGTGACTGGCATTCTCTTTATCAAGCATAGCCGTGAGGACACCGTAGGTCAAGCTGTCATATCGGGCGGCCTCCACATCGTTGTCAGGCTTCGCCTGCTCTTTCAGTGCAAAGGCCTCATCGATGCGCTGCTCAGCCGTCTTGCTCCTGTCGCCCGTGAGGGCCAATAGTTTCTCATAATATTCGGTCATAGATGGCAATTTATTTGTATTTCTTCCGGTCGTAATCAGTAATTTCTCGAATGATGCGGCAGGGATTTCCTGCGGCAATGACATTTGAGGGTATATCTTTGGTGACGATACTTCCTGCGCCGATAGTCGTTCCGCTGCCGATAGTGACGCCGGGCATTATCTGTACACCGGCACCAATCCATACATTGTCGCCGATTGTCACGGGAAGGGCATATTCCAGCCCCTTGTTTCTTAACTCCACATCGAAGGGATGACCGGCGCAATAGATACCGACGTTAGGCGCTATAAATACATTATCGCCGATAATTACCTTGGCCTCATCGAGAACGGTAAAATTGTAATTCGCAAAGAAGTTGTTTCCCACCTCGATGTTGAAGCCATTGTCAACGTGGAGCGGTTGAACAATCACGCAGTTATCCCCTTTATGGCCGAGCAGTCTGCTTAGAATACGCTCCTTCTCTTCAATTTGAGAAGGACGCAGCTGATTGTAATCATAGCACAACTCGGCCGCAGCCTGCCTCTCCGCAAGCATCCCGGCATTATAATTTGCATCATACAGTAACCCTGCCGCCGCCTTTTCTTTTTCAGTCATACGGTTATTGTTTTGAATCGTTGCTCAATTCGGTAATATATGCAAAGTTACAAAACATTGAATGAAAAATAGTTGAATTAACAATTTATTTTTGTTATAAAAACATCAATGGCTAAACAGGTTTATTGCCTTGCTACTGGTTATAAGGTGATTATGCTAATATATCTGCTTAATACCCGTTCTCGTCGAGGAATAGATTAAATTATGGAGTCCGTAAGTGGATTAGCAAGAGCCCTCTTATAATTTGCAAATGCCGAGGCAGGAGACGTGTTGGCATAGCAGTAGAGACAACCGTGCGGACAGGTGTTGTAAGCGCCGATGTCTTTTGAGAGAATGCAGCCGCACGCCTTACGTTGGCCACTGTCGCTTCTGGCGTTATAAAGGAAGTTTTGCAGTGCCGAATCATCAGGAGCAAGTCGGCTGATTAGTTCCGGGTCGATGCAGCGATTGTGCTCTATTCCATATTCCGAAAGATCAATAAATTCGGCACATGTCGAGAGTCGGAAATTCCAATTATCACGGTTCATAGCTGAAAGCCGCGATGCAAATTCGCGCATAGTCGCTTCATCCCATTCACGATAATTGATGCTGCTTTGGCTAAGATTGCGCGACACTTTTTTATACGACTCAATGTCGGCGAAACTGAAAACGAGTTTTTCGGTATAACCGACTAGAGCATCGGCGATGTGCGCGATTTTTTCAAGTAAAGTATCTATGGTTATTCTGTCAGTAAGAATAAGCGGGTCAAAACGCCATACTACTGCTCCAATGCCGAGAGCATCAACGAGTCGACGGAACGTTTCTATCCGCTGCTGTAAGGGGGGAACGTTTGGCTCCAGCCCTTCGGTTTCGTAATCATTAAGGGTATATTGTATGTAACACCCGATTCCTCGCTCTTTAAGCGTGGACAAATAGGGTAACAGAGGCGCAGGATTCTTTGACCAGAAGACAATGAAGCGGGTATTGCCGAACGACACATAGCTATCTTGCCCGGAGAAAGGATTCCGCCACCTGACATAGCCCATATCAAGCCTATGGAAAAACCAGTCGGTATAAAACGCCGGGATGTCGGTAGCCCTGCTTGCCGAGATTATCAGAGGAGACTGTGTCATGACTTCCGATACGTTGTCATTGCGTATAGATATGGTCTGATGTTTCATCATAGAAGTATTAATTATGCACAAATATACGACTCTATATGTGTAAAAATACAGTACATCAAAGTTGATAAATATTAAATCAGATGATATTCGTCTTCTATTACAAAAAGTAATGTTGCTGACTAATTATATACAAACAAAAGCCCCCAAATCCCCCGATTATACAAACAAATTTCGGCATCCGAGACCATAAAACACCAGCCATACAAACAAATTCTAATTGTTTATATGGCTGGCAATCGGTGTGTTATGTGTAAATTTGAGCCTTAATACTCATCCTCGTTGAAAAGTGAGTAGGTCACTGTGTATGAGCGCGTTAAGTGTGATGTGTTTGCATTTAGCAAAACAAACCGCGCCATTTGAAGCAGTCTGAGACGATAGCCAAGCCTCTGACCAAACATTGGCGAAACATTGGTCAAACTACATAAACCGAACTTCTATCTTTGTTTGAAGTCACAAATTGGGACCTTAATAAAGAATAATCGACTAAATCCTATTTAATCTTTCGTCGATAGCGTTGATTAGGATGATTTGGTATGGAAGCATATTCTCTTTCCAAAACACCTTTGGAAATCAATAAAGGTAAAACATGATTGCGCAGGTACGATTTATCTTTTCTGAGTATCTGAGCTAATTCTTGAATGGAACGCCATTCAGAAGCTACCTCACAAATAAGCCGTTCCATGTCAGCAGGGCGCAAACGCTGTTTCTTTAAAAGAGACTGTGCTTCTACACTAATAATACAATCCCCGGTATCTGTTCGGCTATTATCTTTAGAGCTGTCAACATTAGGACCTAAGGTGTCAACATTACAATCTAAGCTATCAACGTTAGCAGTATCGACAACAACCTTATCTCTTGATATTCTATTTGCGAGCTTGTATCTTGTCCCACGTCCGTACCCGTCAGATATTAATAAGCCTTCATGGCACATGTTCTGGAGTAATGTGGTTATATCTGATTTATGGAGTTGCAATACGTATCGAAGTCGTTCATTCGTAATGTTCTCCTCTGTAAGAGCAAGAGCCAAAACTGTCTGCGCCTGAGCGGAGATCTTTTGCGTCTCTATGCCAAGCCGGTTATTCAACTCCTCCAGCACTTCCGGCTGAATCAGAGATTGCATAGAAAGGCAGCACTCAACCTTATCAGGACGAGTCCGCTCAAAGATAAATGGAGTCCTCCAATTATTTCTTCTCCAGCCTTCCATAATCTTTGCACCACCGCTACCGGCTTTCTCGGCAGGTCCAAGCATCATGAACATTTTTTGGATTGTAGGATTCCGACAGACACTCTCTCCTCCTTCAAAGAATTGCTCTTGAGAAACCAACATGGTCCCAGGATTGGAAAATAAATACGTGCCATTCTTAAATATTACCGTTAATGAACCTTCCGCTTTATAATCAGGATGTACACAAAGATTTACGAATGCCTCTCTGATAGCAACATGAGCAGGGGACTGATCTACTCGCTGATTATCCTTGAGACTGAAAGGCTTCGGTAAGAAACTTTGTAATCGTGGAAGCGTACGGAGATAGAATTGAAATAAATTAGCTTCCCAGGTTCCATCGGGATAAATTCTATCTATCCAGCGTTCAGTCTCATTGATTGAGGTTTCATTACGATAGTCAGGAAAGAAATTCGGCAAACATTCATCATCGGTGATTGCATCAGTTTTCCCGAACATCAAAATTCCGGCAACAGTGAATCCTTCTTCCCCCGATACTCGGTCTCGTCTATATGCTCCCAGTTGCTTAAGAAAATGTAAATCATCTAATGTTGACCAGACATGATCAGGTTTGGCAATATTGAATAACTGACGATATTGACGCAGAGACTCATTATCAATATCTTCTATGGTATACCCCTTGAGAATTCGTTTATCCGTAGTCCGCGAGAGGTCTGCGTCGGCAAACATCCTTTGCACTTCGCTTCGCGTGCATTTGAAATCGCCTTCATAGCCGCGCCTATATGTTCCACCGTAAGGATCATGACCCACATACACCGGTCGTTGATCTCTGCTGGCGCGTGGTACTTTTATAATAAGTACATAGAAATCTCCCACCTGTAATGATTTGACATCATCATTATTAAGAAGATTAAGATTTATCGTATTTCGGTTGGCCAGCCCTGACCATAAATCTTTCCGCAATTTATCTATATCTGTGGCCAATAAATTATCTGATTTAAGCTGACCATGTTTTTCTTTAATGCCTAATATCAGAACACCTCCATTGGTATTGGCAAATGCACTATATGTTTCCCAAAACGAACCAGGGAAGCCTCCTTTGGCTCCCTTAAATTCCAATTCTTCATTTTCAACATTATCTTGAAGTGAATTTAGGAGATACGTTATCTGGTTATCAAGTAATTCCATCTATTTGCAATATAAGACTATGTAGATTCCTCATAAGTAACGAGGATTACATACACATTGCAAATTTAATAAATTAATTTGAGATTTGAGTTTTATTTCACAACAAAAGACGCTTTGCCTGTCGGGTATTCTATTTTATATTCATGTTATGCTAATGGAGTTTGAACCTGAGTGTCGTTATGCTTGTTCGTTGTTTCGCTGACATTTTCACATATACAACTTTTGACAGATTTATATACGAACAAAAGCTCGGTTCTTTCTAAATACTCGGATTTTAGCCAAACAAACCGCACTATTTAAGGCTATAAAACACCAATGGCCAAACAAATTATATTTTGCTTGACCATTGATTATCATGTATTTACGTTGAAATTTTCGCTTAATACTCGTCTTCGTTGAAGAGGAAGTCTTCCTTTGAGGGGTAGTCGGGCCAGATGTCTTCGATTGATTCGTAGGTGTCGCCTTCGTCTTCGATTTCCTGGAGGTTCTCAATTACCTCGAGGGGGGCGCCTGAACGCATGGCATAGTCGATGAGTTCGTCTTTGGTGGCGGGCCAGGGTGCGTCTTCGAGTTTCGACGCGAGTTCGAGTGTCCAATACATTGTTTATTCGGTTTAGAGGATTGAATTCGTTGTTGTTGATTCGCTTTGCGGAAAAGCGCCGCAAAGGTAGTAATTTTTATATTACTAACAATCTTTTTATGGAAAAATTGTGCGTGTGTGATATTATTTTGGCGGTGACGCGGATTGTGTGTAATTTTGCATGTTTAAAAGTTCTAAATGACTATGACTGCGAAACGCACACCTGTGTTGCTGCTCACCGGGTATCTCGGCAGCGGCAAAACCACTTTGCTCAACCGTATACTGAACAATCGCCGTAATATCAAGTTTGCCGTGATTGTCAATGATATAGGCGAGGTGAATATAGATGCCGACCTTATTCAGAAGGGCGGTGTTGTGGGCGGCCAGGGGCAGGACGACCTGGTGGCCCTGCAGAACGGCTGTATCTGCTGCACCCTGAAGATGGATCTTGTGAAGCAGCTTTGCGAGATCGTCGACTCGGGCAAGTTTGATTATATTGTCATCGAGGCGAGCGGCATATGCGAGCCGGAGCCTATCGCGCAGACGATATGCTCTATCCCCCGTATCCTGGGGAGCGCGGATGTGCCGGTGCCGGTGCTCGACTGCATCGTCACCGTTGTCGATGCCTTGCGTATGCAGAGCGAGTTTGGCTCGGGCGACAGCCTGCAGCGTCCGGGGCTCGACGAGGAGGATATCGAGAATCTGATAATCCAGCAGATTGAATTCTGCAATATCATATTGCTCAATAAGATATCGGAGGTTACGGCCGACGAGGCCGCACGTATACGCGCCGTGATCCGTGCCTTGCAGCCCAAGGCTCGCATTATCGACTGTGATTATGCCGATGTGGACCTCGACAAGCTGCTCAATACGGGACTGTTCGACTTTGAGGATGTGGCTACTTCGGCTGCATGGGTGCGCGAGATCGAGCGTCCCGCCACCGAAGAGGAGGAGCATGAGGCCCGCCATCACCACGAGCATCATCATGATCACGACCATGACGATGATCACGACCATCACCATCATGACCACGACCATGATGACCATGATGAGGAGCACGGACATCATCATCACCATCACCATCATCATGACGATGAGGGCGAAGCCGAGGAATACGGCATACAGACATTCGTGTACTATCGGCGCGCCGCATTCGATCTCAACAAGTTCGATTATATGGCCACCAACTGGCCGTCGACGATAATCCGCACTAAAGGTGTGGTGTATTTCGACCAGAATCCCGATATGTCCTATCTGTTCGAGCAGGCAGGTGTGCAGAAGAATATGCGCGAGTCGGGCTATTGGTTTGCCACGGCTCCCAAGGAGGAGATCAAGTCGATGCTCAGCCGCGATCCGGCTCTGCGCCGCGACTGGGATCCCGAGCTTGGCGACCGTATGATTAAACTGGTGATAATAGGCCGGAACATGAACCGCGAGGAAATTGTGGCCCGGCTGGATTCATGCCTTGTAAAGTGATCATGACCGACTGCAATATAGCTATAATCGGCGCCGGCGCCATGGGCGGTGCGGTAGCCGACGGGCTGTTGCGGGCCGGGGTGCATCCCTCGCATATCGCGCTGGCCAATCCGCATCCTGCCAGGCTCGCCCGTTTTACGGAGGCCGGTGTGCGCACATATCTCGACAATCGTAATGCCGTGGGCGGCGCCGACCTGGTGATATTTGCCGTAAAGCCCTGGATACTGCCCGATGTGGTGCGCGAACTCCGCTCCGATATGGATTATGACCGCCAGGAGGTTACCGCTATCGTGGCCGGTGTGAGCTGTAAGGAACTCTGCGATATGATGAAGAAGGCAGACGGCAAGTTGCCGGCCCTGTCGGTATCGATGCCCAACACGGCCGTCGCCCTGGGCGAGTCGATGACCTTTGTAGTCGCTGCCCACGGATGTCCGTCGCGTGCCGTGGAACTGTTCGGCGCCCTCGGCAAGGTGATGGAGATTCCCGAGAAGCAGCTCGGCGCAGCCACCGCGCTTGCATCGTGCGGCATCGCCTATGCCATGCGCTATGTGCGTGCGGCCGAGGAGGGCGGGGTGGAACTTGGCTTCCGAGCCGCCGATGCCCGTCAGATCGTGGTGGAGACCCTGCGCGGAGCGGCCGCCCTGCTGTCGCGCGACAGCGCCCATCCCGAGGCCGAGATCGATAAGGTGACTACCCCCGGCGGCCTCACCATCCGAGGCCTCAACGCTATGGAAGAAGCCGGATTCACAGCCTCGGTGATTGCCGGGCTCAAAGCCTCGCAGCCACGATGAGCAGGATAGTGGTGAAGGTGGGCAGCAATGTGCTCA
>JAGANS010000092.1 GCA_017624155.1 Muribaculaceae bacterium
AGCTGGAGCAGTTTCTTGTATGCGGGTAGCTTGGCGTTGGGGCGTGTAAGGTCGCGGAGTACGTACCACTCTGCCCGGGTAACGGGTATATCTTCTAATCCTGCATGAATAGGTATTTGGTTGGAATCCATGCAGTTATTGTCAGACGCTTCAAATGTTGCGAACCTTACAGAGTTACTGAAATCCACTTCGGTCAATCAAGGCTCGTGGCCTGTAATCTTCTTATTGTGCCTGTAATCTCTTTGTAAGAGATACTAAGCCAACCTATATGCCTGATATTTAATAAATCCCATCGGGGACCGATTAAAACGGTTTCATTTATTGCCTCTCAATCGCCATTGTTCCTGTATTTTTCGGATGGCAAATACAGTGATTTTCAATTAAAATTCGTACCTTTGCAGAGTTATAAGTATCTCTTACAAAGAGATTGACATATATACGACGGACGCGGCGTGGATTTATGGTCCATGCCGCGTCCGTCGGGTGTGTTGGCTATCGCTCAGTAGTTCTGTGTCGGTTTTACCTAAAAATGAAGGCTGCGCCGTGAATGAGATTACGGCGCAGCCCATGGTTATGTGTGGTAAGTGTCGATTACTTGCCTTCTTCGATTGTCACGGCACGGTCGAGGGCCACGTACTTTTCGCCGAGGTCGCAGAGGTTGCCGTTGTTGGTGGTAGCGGTGAGCTGAGAAGCAGCCACGCCGTTCTTCACGAGGTTGTTGTAAACGCCGTTAACACGGTTGTGACGGAGACGGATGTTCACCTTGTCGCTGCCGGTGTAGTTGTCGGCCCAGCCGGTGAGCACATAGTGCTTGTCGGTGTTGCTCTTCATAACCTCTGCGATAGCGCCGAGCACGTTGCGGTCTTCGCGGGTGAGGTTGTAGCGGCCGATAGGATAGTAGATGGTGGCGAGGGGAGCTGCTTCGACTTCCTTGACTTCAACAGGACGGTTGAGGCAGTCGCGGAGCTGCTGCTCGAGGTCGGCGATGCGGGCATCGGCGGCAGCGAGGCGGGCACGGAGGGCGTCGCAGTTCTCGGCGGGAGGACATACGGGCACAACGGGGTGCTTCCATTCGCGCTGGTTGAAGAGGTATGTGAGGCCGAGGTAAGCCTGTACGTCGAGGTATGTGCAGTTCTGGCCGGCGCTATAGTCGGGTATACCGTCGATGGCCGATGCGCGGAGATCGAGCGACAGCTGAACCTGCTTGCTTACGTTGAACGAGTTGATGAAGCCGGCACGGAATGTGAGCACCTTGTCACCGCAGTCCTTGTAGCCGTTGTCCTTGCCGTTGGTGTATTCCTTGGCCATTGTCCAGTAGCCGCCTGCACCAGCGTAGAGTACGAAGTTGTAGATACGGCCGGGCTTGTAGCCGCAGAAGAGGTTGGTGAGGTTGGCCATTACGTCGAATGCCGGACCGATGTGGTTGTGGCGTGTCTTGTAATAGCCGTCGACGAGACCTTTGTCGAGAAGGATATCTTTGGCGTTCTTGTCGCCGAGACCCTTGTTGCTGAGGAAGTCTACGCCGATACGGGCACCCCAGACAGGAGTGAACCATTTGCCGACATATAAACCTGCATTGGGGGCGAAGCGATCCTGGAACTTACGGTGTGCGTCGAACTTCGAGAAGTAAACGTTGACGCCACCTTCAGCAGTGATGAACCAGTTGTCTTTGAACGAATTCATCAGATAACCCTGAGAAGCGTCTTCAACATACTGGATTTCCTGTGCCTCTTGGGCGAACAGCGACGGAGCCACGAACATGGCGCAGAGGCTGGCGAGGAGTGTAATCTTCTTCATAGGAGTTTACAGTTAAGTTATGATTGAATGTTAATTATATTAATGTCTTATGTGCGTGTGCGTTTAGTAATGACTGAATTTTGCCTCGTAAAGAGGCCGTTTCAGGCCGCTAAGTTACGAAGTTTTCTTCATATATAAACTATAAAGGTTAAAAAAAGTTTTGTTTTTGTAAAAAATAATGACGTTTTCGGGCGTGTGTTCAGTCGCGTTCAGGCACTTGGAAAATGGAAAAGTTCACCGAACCGTATGTGCGGTGGTCCATAAAGCCCGGCAGGCTGCTGAAATCATGTGTGCGGTTGTGCTCGACAATAACGATGGTGCCGGGCGCCACCGCTCCCGAATTAAGAATAGCTGCCGGTATGGCGGCAAATCCCGGCATGTCGTAGGGCGGGTCGGCAAACACGATGTCGTAGGGCCGCGAGGCTGTGGCCAGGAAGCGCAGGGCATCGCCGCGTATGAGGTTCAGATTGGTCTCGCCGAGTTGTGCGGCCACTTTTTTGATAAAATTGTATTGTGTGGCGGCCTTTTCAACGGCCGTTACACTCGCCGCTTCGCGCGACAGAAATTCGATCGATATGGCGCCGGTGCCGGCAAAGAGGTCCAGGATGTGCTTGCCCTCAATGTCGGTGATGTTTTCGAGCACGTTAAATATGTTCTCGCGCGCGAAGTCGGTTGTGGGTCGCGCCGTGATATTGGTAGGCACGTCGAATCGCCGGCGGCCGTATTTTCCTCTTATTATTCGCATAATGGCATCAGTAGCAGGGGCAGGGGGGCAGACAGGGCCGTGCTGTCGCCGTGATAGAGTCCCGAGGGCAATATGGCGGGCATCACACAGGCGACGAAGGCCGACAGGCGCCGGCACAGTTCACGGCGTGCTTCGGACGGTCCGGCCACGGTTATCTGGTCGTTTTGTGCGTCGAGTCCGGCCGATGTGAACACCGACATGGCATAATATGTCTGCTCGTCGGCGGTGGCGCAGGCAAATGTCGCGGCTGCCTTGGGGCCGACGTTGTCGAGCACCAGTATCTCGGTGAGGCCGTCGGCTATCTCGATATACATGCGGGCGGTGTTGCTGCGGCGTGCCGGGCGGCTGTAATAGCGGCTCAGGATGCCGAGCACATGGCGGGGCTGCACGTCGAATGTGCGGCCGAGGAAGTTCTGCACCCCGCGGTCGACGGCATATATGATGTCGTGGCGACTGTCGAGGCTGTCGGCCATCATGGCCGGGGAGTCGTCGCAGCCGAGCAGCGACGCGGCGGCCTCGGCATCGGTGCCGGCAGGCACCACCAGACTTTTGGGCGCGCGCATGGCGATGTCGGTGGTGCGGAAGGGCAGCAGCAGCATCGGGTTTGCATAAATAGTTTCTTCAACGGCCGATGCGGCCGAAGTGGCTGCGGCATCATAGCGCAGGCGTCCCTGCACGGCCGGTGCCTCCCCCACCACCCGGTGGGCGAGCACATCGATGGCGTCGGGACCTATCACAAGGCCAAGCCGCCACAGAGCCGGGTTGTCAATCAGATCTTTGTTCAAAACATCTGCTCGGGATAGGTGCCGTCGGCGTGCATGGCGGCCAGGCTGTCGACTACGCCCTGGCGGTCTTCGGCGTATGTGACGCCGACCCACTTGGATGTGGTGTCGAGCACCTTGACAGTGGCCTCGCCGCTGCGTACCAGGGTATCGACGGCTGTCGGGATATAATATTCGCCCTTGAGGGGATCCTTGAGATTGTCGAGAAATTTGCGGAATTCACGGTCGGAGTACTCGAAATAGTCGGGAGTGAAACCCCACATGTTCATCGACACGGGGGTGTCGGGGTCGAGATACTGCACCACACCGTTCTCGTCGGTAAACGCTATGCGGTGCTCGTGGTCAAACGCTATCGATGTACGCTCCACCACGTCGGTGAGATAGCCGTCGCTGGTGCTGCACACGCCGCGCGATACCGAGCCGTTCTCGGTCATAGTGTTGGCTACGCGGAAACCCACCATGCAGTAGTCGCCCTTGTGTCCGCGGGGGCGGCTGAGCTCGCAGGCGATCACCTCAAAGGCGTCCCGGCCATAATAGTCGTCGGCGTTGATCACCACGAATGGCTCGTTGATGGCCTCGCGGCCCATGAGCACTGCGTGGTTGGTGCCCCAGGGCTTTTTGCGCTCAGGGTCGACGCTGTAACCTTCGGGCAGTTTGTCAAGCGACTGGAATACGACCTCTACGGGTATATGCCCTTCGTACTTAGATAGAATCTTCTTGCGGAAGTCGTCCTCAAAATCCTTGCGGATTACGAACACCACCTTGCCGAACCCTGCACGGAGAGCGTCGAAGATCGAATAATCCATTATGGTTTCGCCGTGAGGGCCAACGCCGTCGAGCTGTTTCAGACCGCCGTAGCGGCTGCCCATTCCGGCTGCAAGTACAAATAATGTAGGTTTGACAGACATGGTTACAAGGGGGTATGATTATAATTCTTAGCGATTGAAATTCTGTTTGCAGCTGCAAATTTACGAATAAATTCCGTGATAACAGATAAAAATGAGTAATTTTGCACTATGGAAACATCCGATCTGCGCCGGCAGGCGCTCACGCTTCTCAAGAAATTTTATGGTTACGACAGCTTCCGGCCGGGGCAATACGAGGTCATCGAGGCCCTTGCCGGCGGTCGCGACACCGTTGTGCTCATGCCGACGGGCGGCGGCAAATCGCTGTGTTATCAGCTGCCTGCGCTTCTCATGCCGGGTTGCGCCGTAGTGGTGTCGCCGCTGATAGCCCTGATGGAGGATCAGACAGCCGCCCTTGTCGCCAACGGCATCCCGGCCGCAGCCATACATTCGGGTCGCGACGAAGCCGACAACCGCAATGCTGTCGATGCCGCGATTCAGGGCAAGATAAAGCTGCTCTACGTTTCGCCCGAGCGTCTGCTCTCCGACCTCGACCTGTGGGTCGGCCGTCTGCCGATAAGCCTGTTTGCCGTCGACGAGGCACACTGCATATCGCAGTGGGGCCACGACTTCCGCCCTGTGTACACACAGCTCGCCGTGCTCAAGCAGCGTTTCCCTCAAGTGCCGGTGATGGCGCTTACGGCGACTGCCGACCGCCTCACTCGCGACGACATCACAGCCCAGCTCGGCATGCGTGATCCCCTGCGGTGGACAAGCTCGTTCAACCGTCCCAATCTGTCAATACGTGTGGTGCAGGGCGCTACAAAAAAACAACGCGTCGATACGGTGCGCGCGCTCGTGCGCAAATACCCCAACGATTCGGGCATAGTATATACGCTGTCGCGCAAAGGCGCCGAGGAGATGTCCGACGCCCTGAGCCTGCTCGGTATCCGCACCACAGTCTATCATGCCGGCATGGACTCAGCCGCCCGCGCCCGCGCCCAGCGGAGCTTCACCAACGGCGACGTACAGGCTGTGTGCGCCACGGTGGCCTTCGGCATGGGCATCGACAAGAGCAATATACGCTGGGTGGTGCATAACAATCTGCCCGGCAATATCGAGAGCTATTATCAGGAAATAGACCGTGCCGGCCGCGACGGTCTCCCGGCCGAAACCGTGCTGTTCTACTCCTATCAGGATGTGATAATGCGGCGTAATTTTATTGAAGAATCGGGTCGGCCGCTCGTGGCCACCGAGAAACTCGAGCAGATGCAGCGCTTCGCCGAGTCGGATATCTGCCGCCGGCGCATACTCCTGAGCTATTTCGGCGAAGTGATGGATCACGACTGCGGCAACTGTGATGTGTGCCTCGACCCGCCGTCGCGCTTCGACGGCACGGTCCTCGCCCAGAAGGCCGGGAGCGCTATAATCCGCACCGGCCAACAGGTCGGTATCATGACACTGACCGACATATTGCGCGGCTCGGCCCGCGCCGAGATCCGTCAGAAAGGTTTTGACCATATCAAGACCTATGGCGCCGGCCGCGACATCAGTACCGCCGAGTGGAACGCATACATCGCCCAGATGATACAGCTCGGCCTGTTTGAGGTGGCATACGAGGAGTCCAACCACCTGCGTGTCACACCATACGGCATGCGTGCGATCAGGGGCGAGGTTAAGGTCGAGCTATCGACATTCAGCCCTTATGCCAAGGGTGCCGTGAAGGCAAAAAAGAAGCCGCAGCCAGTCAATATCAACCCCGTCGAGCAGCTGTTTGAGCAGCTCAAGACTGTGCGTAAACAGCTGGCTGCTGCGACCTCGGCCCCGGCATACGTCATATTCAGCGATGCGACCTTGCTCGATATGGCCCGCCGCCGGCCTTCCACTATGGATGAGTTCCTGCAGGTGCAGGGCGTGAGCGAGCGCAAGGCAGTTAGATTCGGCAAAAAATTCATCGGAGCGATACGCAAATTCGAGGGGCTCTCGGCCACCATGCCTCAGGGCACCACATATAAGGAGACCCTCATCCTCCACAACGCCGGTGTCCCCTTGGGCGAGATGGCGCAGATCAAGGGAGTGACCGTCGATACCATCCGTAGCCACATCGCCAGACTCATCGATGAAGATATGATCAGTACATTCGGCAACTATATCACCCGAGCTGAGTACGAGGCTGTAACATCGGCGATTGCCGTCGGCGGTGCTGAAGCCGAGAAGGAGCTGCGCGAGCGCTATCCGCAGGCCACAATCAACCTTGCCAAGTCCATTCAGGCATATTATCAACGCAATAAAGTGTGAATCATGGCCGATAATTATCTTGAAAAGAGGATGGATGACTACCGCCGCGGCAACTCCGCCCCGCATCATTCCGGGCGGCGCGGACTATTGTTCCCTGCTATGGCCGTATTTGTGTATCCGGCCGATGCGCCCGGCGGCGATGTGATGTTGCGTACGCTGGCGCAGGCCGGCTACAAGGTTAGTTTTGGCGTATCCGATCAGGCAAACGGCAGCCGCCTGGCCGTCAGCACCGGAGGCCGCTATTATCCGCTTAAGCCCGAGGCTGTCGCTGCTGATCTTGCCCGTCGGGGCGAGGCCGTGGCAGCCCTGGTGATGCTGGGTTGTGACTGCCGCGACACGTATGCCGCCCTTGCTCCCGCACGCAGCATCGCGGTAGGTGTGTCGCAGCCCGGCTGCGTCTCAGTCACCGGCCAGACACCCCTCGGAGCAGCCATCCTTACCGTCGCCCTCGCCCATCCCGAGGTACATCTGTAAAAAACCTGTCGGTATTGATTTGTGTTTAAGTGTAAATGCGTAAATTTGCACCCGATTTTTACATATCAGCACTTATTATATCAATGAAAAGAAGTCTTTTAGCGCTTGCATTCACTACATTTTGCCTTGGTATCACTGAATTCGGCATGATGGGAATGCTTGAGGAGGTCGCCGCCGGTATCGGAGTGGATGTCGTAAAGGCCGGGCATTTTATTTCGGCCTATTCACTCGGCGTCGCTGTCGGAGCTCCGGGGCTAATCCTGTTGCGTCGCTGGCCCATGAAGCGCCTGCTGCTGTTGCTAATCAGCATAATATGTATAGGTAATGTATGTGCGGCCATATCGCCCGGCTACTTTACATTGTTGTGCTCGCGCTTTGTATCGGGTTTGCCCCATGGAGCATTCTTTGGAGCGGCAGCCATAGTGGCCGAGCGCATCGCGCCCGAAGGCCGCAAGGCTCAGGCTGTGGCGGTGATGGTCGGCGGCATGACGGTCGCCAACGTAGTCGGCGTACCATTTGCCACCTTTCTGTCCAATGTACTCAGCTGGCGGCTGGCATTCGGCGTGGTGGGCCTTTGCGCTTTGGTTGCGCTGATATGCACCCGCGCTTGGGTTCCTTATCTTACCCCGCTGCCAGATACAGGCCTGAAAGGACAGTTCCGCTTTTTGTCGCATCCCGGGCCATGGCTCATATATACGGGCGTATTCTTCGGTCAGGCTTCGGTTTATTGCTGGCTCAGCTATATAGCGCCGTTCATGACCGGGATAACGCACTTCTCGGCCGAAGATATGTCGTGGATTATGGTAATTGTGGGCCTGGGCATGGTAGTCGGCAACGCTGTGGCCGGTAAGCTCTCCGACCGCTATCCGGCGGCTTTGGTCACGGGCATTATTGCCGCTATATTGCTTGTAGTGATGCCGGCTGTTTATTTTCTTGCGGCTTATAAGATCCCGTCGGTTGTGTTGGCCTTTGTTGCGCCGGCCTGCCTGTTTGGTATCGGCGGTCCGCTGCAATATCTTATCGTTAAGTATGCCAAGGGCGGCGAAATGCTGGGTGGTGCCGGTATACAGATAGCTTTCAATGTGTCAAATGCCGTGTCGGCCTCGCTCGGCGGCATAGCCATACGCCACGGTCTCGGCCTTGCGTCGCCTGCTCTTGTGGGTGTGCCGTTTGCCGCGATCGGCGCCGCGGCCCTCTTCATTCTATACCGCAAATACAGGATTCCGGCGTAAAAAAAGCTGCGGAGCGCACTGCCCCGCAGCTTATGGATATTGCCGGTGTGATTGTTACTTTACAAGCACCTTCTCGGCTTTGTTGCCCCGGACGCGGATATAGAGGCGACCGGGCTCGGGATTGTCGGTGCGGATGCCCTGCATGTCGTAGAATACAGCGGGGGCATCGCTGTCGACTGCCACATCTTCAATGCCGAGCACTACCTCAGCCTTTTGGGAGGCGATGTCATATACCAGCCGGTCGGATGTCTGCTCGGCACCGCCCATATTGTAGATTATCTCTACGCCGATGGTCTTGGTGTCGGCGGGGAGCTGCTGGAAGTATACATATCTCTTATTGCCGCCCTTGCTGAAGAAATAGTAGTTATCGAAATTAAACGGCACCAAAGCCATGTCCTCGTCAATCCATTTGTACTTCTCAGTGGTGAACGTGTATGGCTCGCCGTCGACATACATGCGGAAGAACAGCTGTGTGTTAATGAGCTGTTCGCCGTTGACATCTTTATCATCCGCGGTAAATACGAACTCAGTTTCGCCGGTGCGCTCACGATAGCCGAAGAACGAGGGAGCGGCGGGTTTGCTCGCCGTGAAATTGCCGGGTTCGAGGTGGATGTTGTCGTACTGCTGATATACATTGAAGCTGCCGTTGTTGTCGGGTGTGATGTTGCCGAGCACTACAGTGGGATTGCCGATGCTCATTTCAAGAGTCTCTTCGTCAACAGATACAATCATCTGGAACATTGCGTCGCCACTGCTCTTGTTGAGCGCGGCAGCCACAATGGGATCCTCGGTGCTGAAATAGTACATTACCTGGAATGACGGGATTATCCATTCCGTCCCGCTGAAGCGCTGCACCTTAATCCACGATGTGGGGTATTTGGGATCCAAACCCTGTACCCATATTATATCGTTGCCCTCGCGGTATGCCGCTGCCGTTGTGGTATTGGTGTCTTCGCCTTGTACGTAGGTTGAGGTGAAGTGCTGCAGCTTGTCGGATATATTCTCCACGGGGATGAAGCGAAGATCCTTGGCGAGAGAGTAGACTTCGGCGGAATTCTGAGTGCTGCCGATGCCGAACAATGGAAAGTCCTCGCTTGCACGGAGGCTTATCACGCCGTCGTCGGCAATGTCGAATACGAGAGGCTCGGTGTAGAACTCATTTTCGGAAGGTCCGGCTTGCCCGTCAGCGTCAAGGGCAAAGAATCCCACCGGCACATTTATGTTGGGGAATACAAACACACATTGTCCTGTCGGCACAGTGATAGTCTTGGCCTCGCTGTCGTAACTGCCCTTCAGATAAGCGGGCATGGTACGGCTCATCAGCAGGTTGGGAATATAGACACTGCCGTCGTCGGTGAATACGAGTTTCCGGGTGCTGTGGTAGTCGCCCATGAATCCGAATGTGTTGTCGAAGTTCTGCATGTCGGTATAATACTCGACAGAGAGACCGGCAGGAGCCTCGGTGATGATTTTGGCCGCAGCCGCAGGCATTACTGCGGCTGCAACCATAATTGCAGATGATAATACTCGGTTCATTTTGGTCAGTCGTTTTTTATTATATTTATTTAATGACTGTTTTCTTACCGTTTACGATATATATGCCTGCCGGAAGCGAGGACATGTCGGCTGCCGATGCCACGCGTATGCCCTGCAGATTGTATACATCGGCATTGCCGGTGGTGTCGGTGATGACATCTCCGATACCCGACATGGCGGTAACACTTACTCTGGTGTCGGCTTTTGTCTCGAATGTGAACACGCCGTCGACGGGCTTGATTTCCTCATCGTTGACTTTTACTACGATCTCCTTATCGGCACGGCTTACGGGCGAGATTGTGAAGACGGTGGGGCCGGCGGCCTTGACAGGGGCCGAGCAGTCGGTGTCGGCAATCAGGTCGTGCTTCACGGCATAGCCGTCGAGTGCGTCGCCTGTGACATCAAATGTCACCTCATGTGTGCCGGGGTTGTTCACGAAGAACACCTTGTATACATCACCGTTGGCGACCGAGCTGTCCTCCAGATAGCGGGCCGACAGATCCATGGCCTCACCGTTTTTGTAGGCATAGAAGCCGTCGTAGGAACCGGATGCGTATACCGAGAATTCGCCGTCCTCGGGACGGAAGTTCAGGGTGTTGTAGCCGGCTTTGATCTCTTCGGCCGGTGTGTAATTTTCAAACTTGACGCTGAAATATGAGAATTCGAGATTGCTGAAGTCATCCATATAGAGCACGATGCTGTCGTCGCGACGTATCTTCTGTGCAACGATGGTGTATTCCTGCCCTTCGGCCATGTCAAGATAAATCTTGCCATAGTACTTATAGTCGGAGCTTTCGAGATAATCGGTGGTGCCGTCGGTGAATTCGGAGAAATAATAACCTTCAACGAGCGAGAAGGTCACATATTTGTTTTTCTCGCTGAATACGGGATTGTTCTCGCCGTCGGTGAAGGGTATCTTTGTGCGTCCGAGCGATGCCTCGAAGCCCTCGGCGCCGGTGACATTGAACTTGGCTGTGAATGTGGCATATTTATGGCCCTTGATCGTTATTTTGTGGTCGCAGTCAATGCCGTCAATAGTATATTGGCTGTAAGCATATTTGTCCTCACCGTTGTCTACGACCGACTCGATCTTGTGATTGTCGTCAAAACCGATTGCCACGACGTCGCCGGGCTTGGCGTCAAAGCCGTTCCCGGTAAGGCAAGCGGCCATATCCGGCACATTGGTACTGTTGATGCGGATATAGCTTATCATCTCGGCGGGGCCGTCGAGGGTGATTGTGGTCTTGAAGGTAAGGTCTGCGGGATAGTTGGCCAGTACCTCCACCTCGTCGATGTATGAGATACCCTCGTCGCCGGTGGTGGCAAGATCAACCACGAAGCTGCGGCCGGTCTTTTCGATATCCTTGCCGCCGGCGCTTACCTTATACAGCATTCCGGCGTATGTGCGGGGTGATATTGTGAATATATGCTCCTCCTCGGAGTTGTAGGGAATCTCGATACTGTTCTCGGCGGGGTCAAACTCGGTGCCGTCGGCACGTATGACTGTGACCTTTGTGCAGTCGTCCATGCTTATTGTCACAGTTTTGTCGCGGTAGTCGGCCGCGTCGCTTACCGACAGTGTGTAGGGCGTGTTATTGTCGCGGTATTCGCTTGCATAAATCTCGTAATAGCCATACCATGATTTCTCTATGATGTCGCCGTTACAATCTTTGAGAATAACGATGTCATCTTCATTGAGAGGAGTGATATACAGCGATTCGTAATATGGAATCGAGAATTTGTTCTCGCCGTCGACGATCTTCACAGTGTTGTCGGAGGTTTCGCTGGCGCCAAGCACGGCTTTTACCTTGTCGGCACCCTTGCTTACATTGAGCACGATATCCCAGCCGTCGGCCTGGGCCGTAAGGCAACACAGGAGCGCGGCAAGTATCAGTGTGTAGAATTTTTTCATGAATCGGTATGTTATTTGTTAATAGGCGATAAGAGGATAGGGGAGAGAGGAGAATGTGAATCGGTGGATCAGCGGGCTACCTTGAATGTGTCAGCGCCTACGCGCACCACATACACACCCTTGGCCGGGAGATCGATGACATTGAGCTGACTGCCGGTCTCGGTGGCTACGGTGCGGCCGGTCATGTCGGTCACTGTGACTGCGGCCCCTGCGGGATTCACTACGGTAAGTCGGCCGTCTGTCACAAAGGCTTTGGCCTGTGTGCCTGCTTCTGCGTCGGTGATGCCGGCGGCATCGATGGATACTGAATACTCGGGGGTGGAGGGGCTCTTCACATACTCGTTAATTGAGAAGTGCATTGAGTCCCAGATCTCGCGCACGGCGCACAGACGGAAACTGAGTTTGCTGCCTCGCAGCAGATCGTAGATAGGCAGTGTCACTTCGTTGGTGCCGGGCTTGGCGTTGTAATAAGGCACAGCCACTTTGTCGCCGGCCTTGAGATCCTGGGAAATCTCGATATTGTCGATGTAGAGGTAGCCGGCTGTAGCCCATACGCTCAGAGCCGACACGGGAGTGCCGCCTTCGAGTTCGGCGCTGTATCTCATCCATTCGTCGGCCAATGATGAATATTCCTCGAAATCGGCGCGTTTGCCCTTCATCTTGTCGTCCTCGAATACGTAGTTGTACATTTCAATCCGGGCGCCGCAATCGTCGTAAAGGTCGACAGGCTGAGCGAAGAGGTCGGCAGAGAGTTTTACCTTGCCGCCGGCGGCCGAAAGATCCATTATAGGGGATTCCAGATAGATGTCATCGCCGTAATTCTGTGCATAATAGCCGATGAGTCCGTATGCGCCGTTGATATGTGCCGGGCCTTCTGCTATCCATCCGGGCTGGTCGGTCCATTCATCGAGTTCTTCCTTTGCGGGAAGATACTTATAGTCGGGCAGGGTGGTTGTGCCGGGAGATACAAGCTTGTCGAAGTTCTCTTTCGACAGGATATATGTTTCGTCGTTTTGGGCTTCGTAGGTGCGCATAGCCGTGAGCTCGTAATATTCGGCACCGGTCACGGCATCCCAGCTTATGGTTACGGTGTTGTCGTCATTAACCTTTGTGGTGATGTTCTGCGGTATGGTGAGGCTGTGTACCTTCATCTGATTCGACTCGGGCGACTGCTGATCGCCTTTCAGCGCCTTCACGGTGTAGTAGTAGGTGGTAGTGGGAGTTTCAAGACCTGTAAATGTGTACTTGCACTCGGCGGCCGGTACATCCTGTAAAATATATTTGCGGGTCTTGTCGCGGTTCGTATCGAGGGTGAAGAGGCTTACCAGATACGAGTCGGCACCTTCAACGGCGTCCCAGTTGGCCGTGAATCCGTCGTCGGTGAAATCGGAGAAGCCGGTCGGCACGGGTACCGGCAGTTTAGGGTCGCGGAATTTTATTTCCACGTCATCGAGATACATTGAGGTGTCATATCCGGCAAACTGGAAGAAGAAGTCTGTGCCGGTGCGTGGCTTGTCGAATACGAAGCAGTATTCGCGCCACTCCTCATTGTAATAATAGGCGTAGTCGTTGTAGAATGTGCGGGGACTGTTGGGATCAGTCACGTCGATCATATACACCTCGGCCCAGTCGAACTGATACTCCGGATTACCCATACGGGCACGGAATGTTATAGTAATCGGTTTGCCGTTCTGTGGAATCTCGAGAATAGGTGTGCACAGGTTGGCGTTTGTCTCGTTGTTGCGGTCGATATAGGCTGCGCCGCCGGCCTGATACACATAGTTGGCGCTCCACAGGGGAGCATCGGTGAGGTCACTGTTGATGAATCCGTCGAGCACTTCGGTATCGGGCGCTCCGTAGCTGCCCTTTGTGAATTTGTCGAAGTTCTCCGAGAGGATCATGGTTATATCATACAGATCCGACTCCGATGGTGTGGCGATCCGGGAGCCTCTGTCGCGCATGATCGGTGTACGTGACGGATGTACGTTGGCAGGAACGGGTGCCTGCGCTGCTACCGGCAGCATACATGCTGCCAGCGTGATAGTAGTTAAGAGTAGTTTTTTCATAAGCAGCAAAATGTGCAAGGTTTATAAAAGGTTTGAAATGATAAACATTGCAAAGGTAGCAAGAATTGCATAACTCTATGCAACTATGCATGTGCTTTGCTTCTTAAAAATAGTTAACGGCTGACATTTTTAACACTAATGTGGCTTTATTTGCCAATTTCGTGTATTTTTGCCATATAATAAAAGCCGGACGGTGTTTCTAACCGTCCGGCTCATTCAAGTGAGTAGTCTTACCAGGATTCGAACCTGGACAGACAGAACCAAAACCTGTAGTGCTACCATTACACCATAAGACTATCTGCGTTTTGCGTTGCAAAGGTAGACCTTTTTTTTGGTTTCCGCAAGTTTTTGCCTTCTTTTTTGGTCTCACAGGCATCGGTATTGTTGCTTGTCATTCGCAATTTTACGCCAGATATGCCGCACCGCTCGATTTTTTTTCGTACTTTTGTATTTCCAATCACGTCATCATCATGCAGATTATTCCAAAGATTGAAGATCCGCGAGGCAACCTGTCGTTTATCCAGGCCGGTGAGCGCGGCGCATGTCCGTTTGACATCGAGCGCGTCTACTGGATTTATGATGTGCCCACAGGTCGTGTGCGCCATGGCAGGGCCTTGCGCCACACCACCGAGATGATTGTGGCGATGTCGGGCAGCTTCGACGTGCTGCTGCGCCGGCCGGGTGCCGACGACCGCCGTGTGCACCTGTGCCGCAGCGACCGCGGGCTGATTGTGGAGCCGGGCACCTGGCGCGTGATCGACAACTTCTCTACCAACTCCGTGGCGATGGTGCTGGCCTCAGGACCTTACGACCCGGCCGAATACATCGAAAACTTCGACGAGCTATGAACAGTCATCTCACATCATCGGTAGAACACAGCCGCATTATCGAGCTGAACCGTCACCGCCATGCCAACGGCTCACTTACGGTGTTTGAGAACGGGGCCGACGGATGTCCCTTCGATGTGCGGCGGGTGTTCTATCTCTATGATGTTCCGGCCGATGCCAGCCGCGGCGGCCATTCGCATCATGAGGCCGAGGAACTTATCGTCGCCCTGAGCGGCAGCTTTGATGTGGTGCTCGACGACGGCAAACGACCGCCTGTGAGATATTCCCTCAACCGACCCTACCGCGGACTGTATATTCCGGCCGGCCTATGGCGCACGCTCGACAACTTCTCGGGCGGGGCCGTATGCCTTGTGCTCACTTCACTGCCATACAGCGAGGCTGACTACGTGCGCGATTACGATACTTTCAAGAGTCTTACCAATGGCAATAAAATATAAATTCCTCGACCTTGGCGCTGTTAACGCCCCTTATGCCGATGACATCGCCGATGCCACAGCCCGTGTGGTGCGCAGCGGCCGGTATGTCGGCGGCCCGGAGGTGGAAACCTTCGAACGTATGCTCGCCGCAGACACCGGTACGGCCTGCGCCGTGGGCGTCAGCTCGGGCCTTGATGCCCTGCGTCTGATACTGCGTGCCTATATCGAGATGGGTGTCATGGCTCCGGGCGACGAGGTCATAGTACCCGCCAACACTTATATCGCTTCGATTCTTGCAGTTACCGAGAATGGCCTGCGTCCGGTGCTCGTCGAGCCGTCGATCGATACGCTCAATCTCGACACTTCGCTTGTCGAAGCCGCCGTCACCCCCCGCACCCGCGCCATCATGACCGTGCACCTCTATGGCCGTGTGTGCTATGATGATATACTTGCCGATGTGGGCCGCCGCTACGGCCTCAGGATTATCGAAGACAACGCCCAGGCCATAGGCGCGCGTTATGCCGACGGGCGCCGCTCGGGCAGTCTCGGCGATGCTGCCGGATTCAGCTTCTATCCCACCAAGAATATCGGGGCTATGGGCGAGGCCGGCGCCGTGACTACCGGCGACAGTCGCCTGGCCGATACCGTGCGCGCGCTCGCCAATTATGGCAGCGACCGTCAGTACCACAATATATACAAGGGGCTTAATTGCCGCTTCGACCCGATTCAGGCGGCTGTCCTTAAGGTGAAACTGCCCTTTCTCGATGCTGAGAACGAGCGCCGCCGGCGCGTGGCTGCGGTTTATGAAGCATCCATCGACAACCCGGCGGTGGTTAAGCCCATGTACAGTGAGGCCGGCGACATGGTGTGGCACCAGTATGTGCTGCGCGTGGCCGACCGCGACCGGTTCAGGGCATTCATGACCGAAAACGGCGTGGAGACAGCCGTGCATTATCCTACGGCTCCTCACCGTCAGCCATGCATGGCCGAGTATGCGCATCTGGATTTGCCCCTGGCCGAGCAGATCGCCCGCGAGGTGGTCAGCATTCCTGTGTCATCTTGCACATCCGAGACCGATGCCGCCGACATTTCAAGCATTATTAACCGATACAGACAATGATCGATTTCTCGACATTCGACAATATAACAGCACTTTATCACACTTTCGGCTGCAAGCTCAATTTTGCCGAGACATCCACCATCGCACGGCAGCTGGCCGAGCTGGGTGTCCGTCGCGTCAGCGGAGCCGAGCAGCCCGATATTATTGTGGTGAACACCTGTAGTGTCACCGAACTTGCCGACAAGAAGTGCCGCCAGACCATCCGCTCCTTTCACAAGCGCTATCCCGACGCGGCTATCGTGGCCACCGGATGCTATGCCCAGCTCAAGAGCACCGAGGTAGCCGCTCTGCCCGGTGTGGCAGTCGTGGCCGGCATCGACCGCAAGATGGACCTTGCCGCATTTATAGCCGATTACCTCACTACGCGCCGTAATGTGGTGGATGCCTGCGACTCCCGTGATATACGCGAGTTCCGGCCATCCTGCTCGCGCGGCGACCGCACACGCTTCTTCCTGAAGGTGCAGGACGGCTGTGACTACTGGTGCACTTACTGCACTATCCCGCGTGCACGCGGGAGGTCGCGCTCGGGCACTATCGACTCACTTGTGGCTCAGGCCGCCGAGGCTGCCGCCGCCGGAGGCCGAGAAATAGTCATCACCGGCGTCAACATCGGCGACTTCGGCAAGGGCCGTACCGATACTTTCTTCGACCTTATCCGCGAGCTCGACCGCGTGGAGGGCATCGACCGCTACCGCATATCCTCGATCGAGCCCAATCTGCTCACCGACGATATTATCGACTGGGTGGCCCGCGACTCGCGCGCCTTCATGCCTCACTTCCACATTCCGTTGCAGGCCGGCAGCGACGAGGTGCTGCGCCTGATGCACCGCCATTACGACACGGTGCTGTTCCGCCATAAGATCGAGCGTATCCGCGAGTCGATGCCTCATGCCTTCATCGGTGTCGACCTCATCACCGGCGCCCGTGGCGAGTCTCCCGAGCTTTTTGAGGCCTCGCGTGCGTTTGTCGATTCGCTCGATATTTCGCGCCTGCATGTATTCCCGTATTCCGAGCGGCCGTCGACCCGGGCGCTGGATATCGACGGTATAGTGTCGCAGCACGACAAGCACCTGCGCACCAATGTGATGCTGCGCCTCAGCGAGGCCAAGTGGGAAGGCTTTGCCCGCCGCTTTATAGATGATGTGCGGCCCGTGCTGCTCGAGCATCCCCAGGGTGCAGGGAAACCGATGGCAGGATTTACCGACAACTATCTGCGTGTGGAAGTCGACGGGGCATCGTCCGAGCTCGACAACAGGATTGTGAATGTGAAGATTACCGGCGTCGACCCTGCCGCCGAAACCATGCAGGGCATACTTTGTGACCAGCAATGACTGACAAGATTAACAACGAAAACCGGCCGCCCGTGGCCGTCATCATACTCAACTGGAACGGCTCGGCGCTGCTGCGCGAATATCTGCCCCAGGTAATAGCCAATACCGACCCTGCAGTCGGCCGGGTAATAGTTGCCGACAACGGCTCGGACGATGATTCACGTAAGATTCTTGCTGAAGAGTTTCCTCAGGTCGAGGTACTTGCCTTCGACCACAACTATGGCTTTGCCGAGGGCTACAACAAAGCCCTGGAGGCAACACACTATCCATATACAGTGTTGCTCAACAGTGATGTCGCCCCCGACCCGCAATGGCTTGGCCGACTGTACGACTTTATGGAGGCGCATCCCGACTGCGCCGCATGCCAGCCCAAGCTGCTCAGCTACCGCGACCCCTCGATGTTTGAATATGCCGGTGCCTGTGGCGGATATATCGACCGCAACGGCTATCCATACTGCCGCGGACGCATCTTCGGCACCTGCGAGGCCGACAAGGGACAGTATGATACTGTGGCCGAGGTCGACTGGGCTACCGGAGCCGCTCTGATGGTGCGGACCGACCTTTATCTCAAGGCCGGCGGCCTCGACCCCGGTTTCTTCGCCCACATGGAGGAGATCGATCTGTGCTGGCGCCTGCGCACGATGGGGTATAAACTTTATGCCGTGTCCGAGGCATCTGTGCGACACCTCGGCGGTGGCTCGCTCCCGGCTTCAAACCCCAGGAAGACCTACCTCAACTTCCGCAACAACCTGCTCATGCTGCACAAGAATCTGCCCCGGCGCGGCAAGCGTGCCTTCCTGATAAAGCGTCGCCTGCTCGATACCATAGCCTGGGCCAAGTTTGTGGCAGCCTTCGACTGGGCCAACGCCTCGGCCATTGTGTGTGCTCACCGCGACTTCGCACGTATGCGCCGCGATTATGCCGACGGGCCGGCTTCACCGATTTCCCCCCGCCGCCCCGACATACTCGTGCAGTATTACCTCCTGGGCCACAAGACCTACAATCTTCTCAAATAATCACCACTTTATCTTTCTCATAAGACATGATGCCAGTCTCTCCCCTTGAATCGCGCAGCATACGTGTATTCCTGTCGTCGACATTCCGCGATATGCAGGCCGAGCGCGATGCTCTCGTCAAACTGTTCAACCGACTGGCCGCCGTCGCAGCCCGCCGCGATGTGTCGGTGAGTGTTGTCGATCTGCGCTGGGGCGTTACGGAAGATGCCGCCCGCAATGGTCAGGTAGTGTCGATATGCCTTCAGGAAATCGACAATTCGCGGCCTTTCTTCATCGGAATTGTCGGCGACCGCTATGGCTGGTGTCCGTCGCGCGACGAGTTGCAGGCCTGCGGTGATATCGTGTCGCGCTTTCCTGATTTGCTCAGCTATGCCGACCGGCAGCTCAGTGTCACCGAGATGGAGATGCGCTATGGCGTGCTCGACCGCGACGGCGACGGCTTCGCCGATGCACTGTTCTTTATTAAGGAGGATATAAAGTGGGAGAATGAGCGCCACCGCAATCTCGGCTCGGCCATTGATGCGTCTCCGGTGTATTGCGATACCTACTGCGACGCCGACGAACTTGTCGCCAAAGTCGAGGCCCGCTTCATGGAAATGCTCGACGGACTGTTTCCCGACGAACCGCTGAGTCTTGTCGGCTGCATCATGCTGGCCAACAAGGCTGCTATGCGGCGATTGCGAGAAGTTTATATTCCAAGTCACACCGATTTTGATTATCTGAGCCGCTTCCTGGACTCAAACGGTTCACACCTCGCTGTCGTAGGCGAGGTCGGCCGAGGGAAGGCTGCTCTTATTGCCAACTTTATCGCCACGGAATCGGTCGGCGATTATATCGTCTTTCCGTATTTTGTCAATACCGCCGATGGCGACTCCGATGTGGTGTGCGACAACCTGTGCGCGATGATTTCCGATCACTTGCATCTCAAACGAATCGATACGGATGGCCACGTGCGTGAGCTGTCCGAAATGTTGCGCCGCGCAGCACAGGACTATCCGCATATCCTGATCGTCCTGATCGGGCTTGACCATCTGACCAATACGGACGATCGCCTGCTCAACTGGCTCCCCGCATTGCCCGACGGTGTAAAACTTATCGTTACGGCCGGTGCCGATGACATCCGTAAAGCCGCCGATCTGCATGGCTTTGACTTATATGTGCTACCGGCTCTTGACAGGTCAAGACGCGTGGAGTTGCTCAACCGCTACCTTGCCCGTGTCGGCAAGAAACTCGACGAGCGTATCATCAGGCGTATTGCCGACGATAAGCTGTGCTCCAGTCCGCTGATACTTCGTAGCCTGCTCAGCGACCTCATTGTGTATGGTGATCATGAGCATCTCGGCAGCCTTGTCGACGGCTATCTGTCGTGTATCGGCGACTGCGCTTTCTTTGATTATGCTCTCGCCCGGGCCGAGCTTTTCTATGGCCGTGATATTGTGCGCGATGTGCTGTCGCTCATAGTCCTGTCGGAGCACGGCCTCCAGGAGGAAGAATTACGCACTATCCTCGGTCTCGGGCAGCTCGAATGGTCGACTTTCTACTGCGGTTATGCATCGTACTTCATCGAGACAGGCGGTTTTATCCGCATAGGCAATCCCTATTTGTCCGAGGCGATATATGAACGCTATATGTATGGCAAAAAAGGGTTTGAGACTGAAATGCGCCGACGTATAACATCATATTTCTCCGATAAAAACAATACCGTGCACGGCGGCTGCGAACTGGCTTATCAGTATTATAAACTTGATGAATACGATGCCTTGCACGCCACATTGCTGTCGCTGCCGCTGTTCGAGCATCTGTTCAAGTATGACCGCTGCGCCATAGGGCGATATTGGCGCACTGTCATAGCACATGGATATTCGATCCGCGATTACCTGTCACTGCCCGGCCTTGATACCTGGTTCTACAATCAGATAGGCGTACTGGCCACTGAATCACTCGACGATAATGAGTCGGCTATTGTCTTTATCGAAAAAGCTTATGAACTGAGCCTTGCCGAGACGGGTCGCAAGCCGGGCTATACTACATCGCTGATGAACAATCTCGGCGAGCTGTACCGCATGACAGGCAAGCTCGACAAAGCTCTCAATTTTCTTGTGGACACTCTCGAGATCTACTCCGATGCCGGTCCGGAATATCTTGGCGAATATGCATTGTGTTTAAATAATATAGGATGCATATACGATGAAAGTGAAAATGAGGCCGACCGGCGCCAAGCTCTCAAATACTTCCGGGATGCGCTGAAATATCAGCTGAAATTCAGCAGTAAAGACGATCAGGCTGTAGCTCTGTACTATCTGAATATCGGTAAAAACATCCTTGAAGGCGGGGAGCCTCGGCAGGCACTGGTTTTCCTTGAGAAAGGCCTTAAGATCAGTCTGAAGATGTCGGGTAAGTATCATCTCGATACCATGAATTTATATGGCTCCATGGCCCGGGCTATGTATGAGCTCGGCCGATACGCTGAGGCTGAGTCGTATTTCGCTTCAGCACGCGAATCCTGCGCCGGGGTTTTGGGCTTTTACAGCCGAATGAATATGTTCTATGCGGAGGAACAGGCCTCGGCGCTTATAGCACTTGAGAAATTCAACAAGGCTATGGGTGCGGCAACAGCCGCCTGTGAAATTGCCGTGGCGCTGCATGAAGAGCGCTCAGAAGACGCTGCTTATGCCATTGAGCTGAAGGGAGAGGCATACGAGGGCTTTAATAGCCTCGGTATGGCGTGCGACTGCTATCGTGAGGCATACGAAATCTATATCGAAATCTACGGACCGGAGTCGGACAGCGCCGGTGAATGTATCACCAAACTTGCCGACTCTTTGCGCGCACAAGGCCGCTTCGATGAGGCTGCGACAACATATCTTGAGGCTATAGCCGCCACTCCGAAAGTCAATGATAATGACGAAAAACTTGCCTGGCTATACACCTCTCTGTCGATTGTTTGCAGCGAGCTCGGCCGGTGGTCCGACGAACTCAGATTCCAGCTCGAAGCTCTTCCGCTGATGCAGCGGGCCTGTGGTGAGCATATCAATACCGAGACAATGTTCAACAATCTCGGCTACATCTGCCGCTCACAAGGCGACAGGTCCGGGGCGCGGCGCTATTACACGCTCGCCCTGGACTTGTGCAGACGTCTCGGCGGCGACAACGGGGCACGTATCGCCAAGTATACCAAAGCACTTAAGAATCTGAATTAGGCTTCTCTTTGGGCATGCGGCCGTGGCGGCGCAGCGACTCGGCGATTATCCACTGCAGCTGGCCGTTAACCGAGCGGAATTCCTGAGCCGCCCACTTCTCGACAAGTTCCATTGTGGGCTGGTCGAGCCGCAGCAAGAATCCTTTGCTTTGCTGTTTGGCCATAGGCATTGCTTACTGATACAATGTGCCGGTGTTGAGGACGGGCTGAGCGGGTTCGTCGGCGCAGAGCACTACAAGCAGGTTGCTTACCATCGTGGCTTTGCGTTCCTCGTCGAGATTCACGATCTGCTCGGCGTTCAGCTGGTCAAGAGCCATCTTAACCATCGATACGGCGCCCTCCACGATCTTCTCACGGGCGGCTATGATTGCCGATGCCTGCTGGCGGCGTAGCATCACGGCGGCTATTTCGGGGGCGTAGGCCAGATAGTTGAGGCGGGCTTCCACTACCTCGATGCCGGCCATGGCGAGGCGTTCGTTCAGTTTTGATTCGAGTTGCTCGTTTATCTCATGTCCGTCGCTGCGGAGGGTTATTTCGTCGTGCTTGCCGCCTTCCTCGTCGTAGGCATAGCGGCCGGTCACCTCGCGCAGAGCGGCATCGCTCTGTATTCCCACAAAAGCGTTGAGGGCCTTAGTTACTGCATTGCCCGTGTCAGCGCTCTTGATCTTGCCGTCGTCGCTTACCGATATAGCGGGACTGTCGCCGGCGTCGACATCAAATACGGCACGGTAGGTGTCGCGCACCTTCCATACCAGCACCATGCCGATCATCACCGGGTTGCCCACCTTGTCGTTGACCTTGATGGGTGCGATGTCCATGTTGCGGATACGTAGCGATACCTTTTTCTTGGCCATGAACGGATTTACCCAAAAGAAACCCGTGGAGCGGAATGTCCCGCGGTATTTGCCGAAGAATATCATCACCCGGGCCTGATTGGGCTGCAGTACAAAGAATCCGCACGACAATATAATCATGCCGAGAAAGCCCACGGCTGTCGCTATTGCGGCTATCCACCACTGTGAGTGAGGCAGAAGCAGGAACAGGCCGACGATGATGGCCGGGATAAGGAGTAAAACTACTGCCAGCATGCTGAAACCGCCGGCTACCTTGCCTTCGTAAAGGAATTCATGGTTTTGATCTTGCATATCCATACTGATATTGTTTTGATATTATTTCGATGCAAAATTATATGAATAAATTCACATATCCAAATATTCTATTGAAAAAATAAAATCCCTGCCGCGGATGTGCGCGGCAGGGATTCCATATTCTGTTTGTATATTAAAAACAAGCTCTTAATTTTTCAGCATCTTTAGCGCTGCTTCATAATCGGGTTCATGGGTGATTTCGTCCACGAGTTCGCGATATATAACTTCGCCCTGACCGTCGATAATCAGCACACAGCGGGCAAGCAGACCCTTCAGCGGGCCGTCGACCATCAGCATGCCGTAGTTGTGGGCGAATTCGGGCGAGCGGAATGCCGATGCGGCTATCACTTTGTCAATCCCCTCGGCCACGCAGAAGCGGTTCATGGCGAACGGAAGGTCCATCGACACGCATACCACTGCAACGTCGTCGAGCCCGGCGGCTTCTTTGTTGAAACGGCGTACACTGGCTGCGCATACTCCGGTATCGAGACTCGGGAAAACATTTAGCACGAGTTTCTTGCCGGCGAAATCGGCAAGGTTGATCTCGGCGAGGTCTTTTGTCACAAGTGTGAAATCCGGAGCTTTGCTCCCTACGACGGGTACATCTCCGTATGTGTGTACGGGTGTGCCTTTGAAGTATACAGTTTCCATATCAGTTATGATGTCAATTATTAATATTGCGGTATGTTATCGTGCCATTGCAGCTTTTTGTATAACAATTTCCTTGAGATTATTGTTCCGCCCCACATGTATGTCCGACACACTGCCGTCGGCGCGGGCGAATATTATCGCCGGTGTATCGGCCACTCCGCAGTCGCGTGCCAGACTGCGCGCGCTCACCAGTACGGTCTCGCCGGCATTCGGTTTGCCCACGATGTCTTCGATTCTGTCGGTGTCGTTGCCGGTAAAGGCCAGAATGAGGTCGCAGGCCGACGGCAGCGACGCCACAGCCTCGCGCAGGGCAGCCACGACATCCCCGGTCGCTCCCACGCTGTAATCAAGTATGGCAATTACAGTCGGCGATGCAAAGCTCTCACCTCGCGCATGGCTGTATCGCTCACCGCTTGCAGTGCGGGCGCTGAACTCGGGCATCGCATCGCCTCGCAGACTTTCAAGTGAGAAATTGTCGCGGCGGTATTTTTCAAACGGGGTGGGGAACTGCTCGATCAAAGCCTGCTCCGAGAGCGGCTCGCACCCGCCGGCGGCAGGCGTGTAGGCTACGGTTATTATCTGCTCGCCGGTTTCGCCGGGCGAGGTTACTGTTTCCGACGACACGGGTGTGGCTCCGCCGTCGGTAAAGCGATATTCAAACTCCTTGATGACAAACCCGCGTCGGGTTTCGCGCCCTTTTACAGTGATATACTCGCCGCGGCTGTCGATGTTGTATACATACGCCGTGTCGGTAGCCATCTTCATCATGTCCTCGGCAAGGAATTGCGGGAGCAGGCCGGCGAAGCGGTCGTTGCGCTGCACGCCGCCTACATGTCGGCCTCTCGGCGCGAAAGGCACCGGGTCGTCGTTTACGTGATATTCAAGTAAGCGGCTTGAACCGTCGTAGTTGTAATAATTTCCGTCGAAGTAGGCCGAGAAGCCTCTGCCGCTGTTAGGCATATCCCATGTCGTGATATAGTTGCATGGCGACAGTGAGTCGGCCGGCGCGCTTCCGCGCAGTTCTACGTTGTATACAACAGGATTGCTTGCCCCCGGCAGATAGACTTCATACCGCACGTCGGCTGCCACACAATCGTGGCCGGCCAGGCGTGCGGCGATGTCGGGCAGAGTAGGATTCGCGGCCACCACAGCGGGTAGCCCAAGGCATATAGCAATTAACGGGCACTTCATAATACGATAATAATGTGATGTTATAAAAATAACGTATGAATTATGCAGGTTGTTCAGTCTGCATAGATAAAAAATTATAAGGATTATTAAGTATTGTGGTACTCGGGCTTGCTCTTGGCCGAGTCGTTTTTTTTTCGTACTTTTGTAAAAAATTTCGCTCTATGAAAAGAATCCTCTTGATATTTTGCGCTATAATCATTGCCGCAGTGTCGCTTTCGGCCCAGAATGCCATTCGCTGGCGCATGACCGTGAAAATGACCTCCGGCACCGAGGGCGTTGTCACCCTCCGTGCTCTCGTCGGCGACGGCTGGCATCTCTATGGCACCTCCCTGCCCGAAAACGGACCCAAGCCAACCGTATTCAGTTTCGACGGCTCGACAGGTGTGAAATTCACAGGCGCTCTGACCCCTTCGCGCAAGCCTCTGACGGTCGACGATAAGATGTTTGGCATGAAACTCAACTGGTGGGATGCCAACGTCGAGTTCTCGCGCAACTTTAAGCTCGTGAAAAAAGAAGGTGCCAAAATAGTGGCCGACATCGATTTTATGGGCTGCAACGACAAGACATGCCTGCCGCCCAAGAAGCAGACTCTCACATATCAGTTCAAATAACCCATGCGACAGTTTATCCGACACGCCGCACTCCTGTGCGCGCTCATAATCAGCTTCGCGTCCGTCGCGCAGCGTCCGGTTCATGTAAAGTGGACTGCCGAGGTCGAACCGTCCTCCGCCACCGAGGGCCTTGTGCGCTGGGCTGCCGACATAGAGCAGGGCTGGCACATCTACGGCCTAACGATGCCCGACCTCGGCCCGGATGCCATAGCGCCCCAACTCACAACCTTCACCATCGACCCCGTGGCCGGCCTTGAGCTGGTGGGCGAAGTGGAGCCATCGGTCCCTGCCGAGGTAAAGTTCGATCAGAGTCTCAAGCTAAACCTCCCCATGTGGGAAGGCAAGGTGACCTTCGTGCAGCGCTTCCGGCTCGTCGACGGTGTAAAAGGTGTCGACATCCGTGGCAATGTCGAATACATGGCCTGCACCGACAAGTCGTGCACGCCGCCGACGCGCGAGCCTTTCAGCCTTCGCTTTGGCGACGCCGTTCCGGCATCGGCCCCTGAAGTTCCGGTTACCGAAACGGACATCCCGGCCACCACCGGGCAGCAACAAGAGTCAGACATCTGGGCTCCCGTCGAGATCAGCGCCGACAGCTCCGCCGCCACACCCTCCGAGGGCTCGCCATGGTGGGCTATATTCGGTTTTGGCTTCCTCGGCGGTCTACTCGCCCTGCTCACACCCTGTGTGTGGCCGATGATACCGATGACGATGAGCTTCTTCCTCAAAAAAGGTAAGTCGCGTCGCCGCGCCATATTCGACGCTGTTGCCTACGGCCTCAGTATTATTGTCATCTACCTTGTGCTGGGCATAGCGCTAACGCTGATTTTCGGTGCTTCCAAGCTCAATGATATCGCTACCAGCGCCGGCTTCAACGTCCTGTTCTTCGTGCTGCTTGTGGTCTTTGCCATCTCGTTCTTCGGTGCATTCAACATCGAGTTGCCCTCCAAATGGAGCAATGCCATTGACTCCAAGGCCGAGAAGACCACCGGTCTCCTCAGCATATTCTTCATGGCCTTCACACTGGTGCTCGTATCATTCTCATGCACCGGCCCGATTATCGGCACACTGCTCGTCGAGGCGGCCTCGCAGGAGAGTGTCCTCGGGCCGGCTCTCGGCATGGGTGGCTTCGCCCTCGGCCTTGCGCTGCCATTCGGCCTCTTTGCCTTCTTCCCCTCGCTGCTCAAGGAGATGCCGCGCTCGGGCTCATGGCTCAATACCGTCAAGGTGGTGCTCGGCTTTATCGAGCTTATCCTCTCGCTCAAATTCCTGTCAGTGGCCGATTTGGCCTATGGCTGGCGCATCCTCGACCGCGAGGTGTTCCTCGCCCTGTGGATAGTGCTGTTTGCCCTGCTGGGCCTCTACCTGCTTGGCAAGCTGCGTTTCAGTCACGACTCGCCCGTTGAGCACACCTCTGTGTTCCGTTTCTTCCTCGCAGTAGCATCGTTCAGCTTCGCCGTTTACCTGCTTCCCGGTCTCTGGGGCGCTCCGCTCAAGAGCATCAGCGCCTTTGCACCGCCGCTTACCACTCAGGATTTCAACCTCTACGGCGGCACATTCAAGGAATTCCACGATTACGACGAGGGTATGGCCTACGCAAAGCAGAACGACCTTCCTGTGATAGTCGACTTCTCGGGTTATGCCTGCGTCAACTGCCGCAAGATGGAGGGCGCCGTGTTTGATACACGCGATGTCCGCACAGTCATGGAACGTGACTATGTCCTCATCAAGCTAATGGTCGACGACAAGCACAAACTCGACGCGCCCTACAAGGTGGAGGAATACGGCGGATTCACCGATATCGAAACCGTAGGCGACCGCTGGAGCTATCTGCAGCGCCATAAGTTCGGCATCAACTCCCAGCCATATTATGTGCTTCTCGACAATGACGGCAAGCCCCTCGCTCCGGCCCGTGCCTACGACGAGAACGTCGATGCATTTGTCGAATGGCTCAATACAGGTATTCAGAAATATAAGGAAACAAAGTGACACACGATATCCACAGCCGTGCCGAGCGTCTTGAGGCGCTCGGCCGTATCATGGACACTCTCGACATCCTGCGCGTGAAGTGTCCCTGGGACGCCAAGCAGACCAACGAGTCGCTGCGTCCAAACACTATCGAAGAAGTATACGAGCTTTGTCAGGCTCTCCTCGACGAGAATCCCTCCGAAATCCGCAAGGAACTCGGCGACGTGTTGCTTCACATACTATTCTACTCCAAGATCGCTTCGGAGAAGGGTCAGTTTGATATCGCCGACGTGGCTGATGCTCTCAACGACAAGCTCATCTTCCGCCATCCGCACGTATTCGGTCAGGAAAAAGCCGACACAGCCGAGAAGGTGATTCAGAACTGGGAGGAAATCAAGCTCCGCGAGCGCGGCGGCAACCGCACCGTACTCGCCGGCGTGCCGGCCGCCCTTCCTGCCCTTGTCAAGGCATTTCGTGTTCAGGAAAAAGCCGCCAACGTCGGTTTCGACTGGCAGTCGCCCGAGCAGGTGTGGGACAAGGTGCGCGAGGAGATAGGCGAGGTGTCAGAAGCCATCGCTTCGGGAGACAGCGCCGATATCGAGGCTGAATTCGGCGATCTGCTCTTCAGTGTCATCAATGCCGCCCGTCTCTATAAGGTCAATCCGGAGAATGCTCTCGAGCGCACCAACCGCAAGTTTATAGCCCGCTTCAACTTTATTGAGGCTCAGGCCAATGCTGCCGGTCGACATATCCGCGACCTCTCCCTCGACGAGATGGAGGACCTGTGGCAGCGTGCCAAAACCGAAGCAAAGCACGACTGATAATCCGTGAAACTCTGCATTACAGAGAAACCCTCGGTCGCCGCCGACATCGCCCGCATTCTCGGCGCCGGCCACCGTCTCGACGGCTTCTACGAAGGCGCCGGCTATTGCGTCACGTGGACTTACGGTCACCTCTGCACGCTCAAGGAGCCGGGCGATTACACCGAGCGCTGGAAGTCGTGGAACATGTCGAGCTTGCCAATGCTGCCCCCGCGCTTCGGCATCAAGATTATCGATGAGGAGCGCATCCGCCGGCAGTTTCACGTCATCGAGAGCCTTATTGCCAAGGCCGACGAGATTATCAACTGTGGGGATGCCGGACAGGAGGGTGAGCTCATACAGCGCTGGGTGATGCAGAAGGCCGAGACCCGCTGCCCTGTAATGCGCCTGTGGATATCCTCGCTCACCGACCAGTCGATCCGTGATGGATTTGCCTCCCTTGAGCCGCAGGCCAAATACGACAACCTGTATTATGCCGGACTATCGCGTGCCATCGGTGACTGGATCCTCGGTATGAACGCCACCCGCCTCTACTCGCTCAAATATTCTCAGCCGGGTTGCGTCCTCTCTGTCGGCCGTGTGCAGACACCAACGCTTGCCATGATCGTCAAGCGACACTTCGAGATTCAGAACTTTGTCCCCAAGGACTATTACGAGCTACACACCCGCTATCGCGAGGTCGACTTCATGGCTGCCCGTCGCTTCGACGACCCCGACAAGGGACGTGAGGCCTGCGACGCCATAGCCTCGTTACCGTTCACGGTCACCGATGTCACCGATAAGCAGGGGCGTGAGGCACCGCCGCGTCTCTTCGACCTCACTTCACTTCAGGTCGAGTGCAACCGCCGCTGGGGCTGGAGCGCCGACGATTCGCTGCGGCTCATACAGAGCCTCTACGAGAAGAAGGTCACCACATATCCGCGTGTCGACACCACTTATCTCCCCGACGACGTCTACCCGAAGATACCCGAAATCCTGCGCCGCATGACTCCCTATGCGCCGCAGACTGCTCCGGTGCTTGCCGCCAAGATCCGCAAGAGCAAGAAGGTGTTCGACAACTCAAAGGTCACCGACCACCATGCCATAATACCGACAGGCGAACTCCCCACACGCCTCGTTGGCGACGAGCGTAAGCTTTACCATCTCATCGCCCTCCGCTTCATCGCGGCCTTCTACCCCGACTGCTGCTTCCGTCAGACAGTCGTTCAGGGCCGCGCCGGAGATGTCGATTTCAAGGCCTCCGGAAAGGTTATCACTGATCCCGGATGGCGCGTGCTATATGATAACGCTGCCGAAAAGGCCGCCGCGCAGGCTGATGCCGACGGCACGGATGCCCCGTCGGACGAGGGCGACAGCATCCTGCCGACGTTCACTAAGGGCGAGTCAGGCCCGCACACCCCTTCGCTCGTCAAGAAAACGACACAGCCGCCAAAACTTTACACCGAGGGCACGCTCCTGCGCGCCATGGAGACCGCCGGGCGCACCGTCGACGACGAGACCCTGCGCGAGGCCCTGAAAGAAAACGGTATCGGCCGCCCGTCCACACGCGCCGCCATTATCGAGACTCTGTTCCGTCGCCGATACATCGAGCGCCGCCGCAAGAGCATCATCCCTACGCAGGCTGGTATTGATCTCATAGCCACTATCAACGAAGAGCTTCTCAAGAGCGCCTCGCTTACCGGTATATGGGAGGCCAAGCTTCGCCGCATCTCGCGCGGCGAATATTCGGCAGGCGAGTTCATCGACGAGTTAAAGATCATGATTTCCCAGATTGTGCACGATGTGATGTGCGACAGTTCCTCACGTCGTATCCAGGTCGCTGATGATCAGCCCGCCAAGCCTGCTCCAAAGAAAAAAGCACCCGCGCGCCGCAAATCCGCTCCTGCGGTCACCGATCTGTCACAGATTCCGTGCCCCCTCTGCGGCGAGGGATATCTGCTCAAAGGCCACACCGCCTACGGATGCTCGCGCTACACCGCCGGCTGCACATTCCGTCTGCCATTCGACCGGTATCCGGACACCCTCACGCCGGCGCAGCTTGCCGCAAAACTCAAGAAATGATGGAGCTCGCCCTTGTTCTGATTATTGTTGCTGCCGCGGCCTTCGGTCTATATCGCGCATTGCGGCGCCCCGCTGCTGCCGACACTTGCTCCGACTGCCCGCTCAAAGACAAATGTGCCGACAAAAATCAAAAAAAGTCCTCAAATACTTGCACAACCCAAAAATAAGCTATACCTTTGCACACGCAAACCGGTTCCATGGCCGAGTGGTTAGGCAACGGTCTGCAAAACCGTGCACAGCAGTTCGATTCTGCTTGGAACCTCAAAGCCCCGACCTTCATGCCAAGGCCGGGGTATTTTTATATAAGTTCTTAAGATATATCTACGGGGAAGGACTCAAACAAAATTTGGTGGCTTGCGTATTTTTGCGTAATTTTGCAAAGTAAAACACACCCTGTATTTACGACAACCAAGGGTCGCTGTAAGACGTTATTTCAGATATGAAAAAGATAATCTGTATCGGCGAATGTGCGCTCAATGTGGTTTTTGAGCGCGGATTGCCTGTGGGTGCGCTTCCCGGTGGTCGCATCGCTGCTGCCGCTGCGCTTATGGCCCGGGCAAAATGTCCTGTGGTAATGGCCTCCGAGGCTTCTGCCGACCCTGTCGGCGACATGGCTGTTGCCCCGCTTGTCGCGGCCGGTGTAGACATAAACTCGGTGGATCGTTTCACCGAGGGCCGCACACCGCTGATGGTATTTACCGAGGCTGCCGACGGCACTCCGCAGGTGACGCGTTATGAGAACTATGCCGACGAGGCCTTCGACATCGTGTGGCCCCGTGTCGATGAAGGCTCTGTGGTGGTTTTCGGGGGATATTACGCCCTTGACAAGCGTATGCGCACACGTATGTTGCCATTCCTCAACCATTGTGTGGAGCGTGGTGCCGTGATGGTTTACCTCCCCGGATTTATGGCTCAGCAGGAATCGCGTATCACCCGTGTGATGCCGGCGATTCTCGAAAACCTTGAGCTGGCGCATCTCGTCATAGCCCGCGACAACGATCTGGCCCTTATCTTCGGCACTGCGGCCGGCGATGTGTGCTATGCCGATCATATCGACTTCTATTGCCGCTCGCTCATCAATATTGACACAGCCTGCCGCCATCTCAACTATTTCAGTGGCAAGCAGCTCACACAGATAGAGATTCCCGAGGCGATATGCGAGACGATGACCTGGAACGCAGGCGTCGTGGCCGGTGTCGCCGCCGAGATATTTTCGCAGGAAATAACTGCCGGGCAGCTCGACACACCCGACGAGGCTCTGCGTCAACGCCTCCTCACCGCTGCCGCCGACTCGGCGCAGGCTGCTGCCCGTGAGCTCACCGAGCAGTGGCAGCACAAGATCAGATAACACCTTATATCAAGCTATATGGCTTCAAATCAGCATAATCTTCCCAATCCTTTCAACGCCGACATTGACGGCGACATCCGGGTGGCCATCATCGCCGCCGAGTGGAACGGCCATATCACCGGCCCCCTGACAGACAGTTGCGTCAGAACTCTCGCCGCACATGGCGTTGACGACGACATGATCGACGTATTCCATGTACCCGGCGCTGTCGAGCTCACTTATGCCGCATCGTCGGTGATCGAGACAGGCGCTTTTGATGTAGTTATTGTGTTTGGCTGCGTGATTCGCGGCGGCACACCCCACTTCGACTACGTATGCCAGTCGGTGACACAGGGCATAACCCACCTCAATGCAGAGTGCGACATCCCCGTGATATTCGGCGTGCTGACTGTCGATAACGAGCAGGGCGCCCTCGACCGTATCGGAGGCAAGCATGGGGACAAGGGCGCCGAGGCTGCCGAGGCTGCCCTGAAGATGGTGCAGTTTACCCGCGAGGTTAAGGATATATGATGGCAATGAGAATTATTGCAGCAGTCACTCTTGCTCTGGCCATAGCCATGGCCGCGTGCGGCGGCGGAGCTACGGCTGTCGGCCCTGTAGCGCAGGCACAGGCCGATTTTGAGGCCGGGAATTATGATGGCGCCCAGAAAGCGTGCGACCGGATAATGGCCGATTCGGCCGACTTCGCGGTTCTCGATGTAGCACAGTTGTGCACCCTTGCCGAGCTGTATATCAGGCTCGACTCGGCGCGTATGGATGCCGGCGAGGCCGTGGTAGAACCTAACGAAGCTTCGGCTGTGCGCTGCCTGGGTCGTGCGCGCGATCTCGATGCCGACTCGGTCGATGCCTTTATCGGCAGTCGTCCGCGCGATCGTGCCTCAAGGCTTGCCGTCATCAATATTGTAAGTACATATCTCGCCATTCCTCGTGACTCGCTGGTAGTTGAAGACGAGCAGATATACGATTCGATATGAGCAGCCCGTCCGACTGGCGCGACGCCCTGGCGTCGCTGCTTCCCGAGGGACATCAGTCCGAACCTGAGCCTGATACCGACAGGAATCCGGCCGTAGCGCCCGCCCAGTCCGGCGTCCTTCATGTGCAGATCGAGCGCAAGGGCCGTGCCGGCAAGGTGGCTACGATTGTGAGCGGCTTTACCATCCCCGACGATGCCGTGGCCGATGTGGCCTCGCGCCTCAAGCATACTCTCGGCACAGGCGGGTCGGCCCGCGGCGGTGAGATCCTGATACAGGGCGACCGCGCTGATGATGTCGTCGCTGCCCTTGGTAAACTCGGGCTGAAGGCACGGCGTGTGTGAGCATTGGCCCCGTTAGTAAATATTAAAGAAATTTTTCCTTAATAATTTCCTAATCACTAAAAAAAGTTATAACTTTGCACTCTGAAAACAAGAACCGTAACAATCACGACAGCGAAGCGTTATGTTCTTGCAGACAAGAATACATTATACTGCGAATTATATCATTTACCCATATTTTTTCTACGCATCATGAGCAAATTAGAAGAAGTTAAAAAAGCCCGCCTGGCAGGCGTCGAAGCCGACCTTGCCAAGTACGGCATCAAGGACGTGAAGGAAGTGGTGTATAACCCCACTTACGACGAGCTCTTTAAACTCGAGACTCTCCCCACCCTCGAAGGCTACGAAAAAGGTGTTGTCACCGAGCTCGGTGCCGTCGACGTGATGACCGGCGTCTACACCGGCCGCTCGCCTAAAGACAAGTTCATCGTCCTCGACGAAAAGTCCAAGGACACCGTATGGTGGACAACCGAAGAATACAAGAACGACAACAAGCCCGCCACCGAGGAGGCCTGGAAGGCCTGCAAGGAACTCGCCGTTGACGAGCTCTCCGGCAAGAAGCTCTTTGTTGTCGACGGTTTCTGCGGCGCCAACAAGGACACCCGCATGGCAGTGCGCTTCATCATGGAAGTCGCATGGCAGGCTCACTTCGTAACCAATATGTTCATCCGCCCCACAGCAGAGGAACTCGCCGACTTCACCCCCGACTTCATCGTTTACAACGCCTCCAAGGCCAAGCTCACCAACTATAAGGAACTCGGCCTCAACAGCGAGACAGCCGTTGTATTCAACATCACCTCGCGCGAACAGGTTATCATCAACACCTGGTATGGCGGCGAAATGAAGAAAGGCATGTTCTCGATGATGAACTACTACCTGCCCCTCAAGGGCATCGCATCGATGCACTGCTCGGCCAACACCGACATGAAGGGCGAGAACACCGCCATCTTCTTCGGTCTCTCCGGCACAGGCAAGACAACCCTTTCCACCGACCCGAAGCGTCTCCTCATCGGTGATGACGAGCACGGCTGGGACGACAGCGGCGTATTCAACTTTGAAGGCGGCTGCTATGCCAAGGTTATCAACCTCGACAAGGACAGCGAGCCCGATATCTACAACGCCATCCGTCGCGACGCCCTCCTCGAGAACGTTACCGTCGATGCCGAGGGCAAGATCGACTTCGCCGACAAGAGCGTTACAGAGAACACCCGCGTAAGCTATCCTATCGATCACATCGAGAAGATCGTTAAGCCCATCTCCCACGGCCCTGCCGCCAAGAATGTCATCTTCCTCAGCGCTGATGCATTCGGCGTACTGCCCCCCGTTTCGATTCTTACCCCCGAGCAGACCAAGTACTACTTCCTGAGCGGCTTCACCGCCAAGCTCGCCGGTACCGAACGCGGCATCACCGAGCCCACTCCCACATTCTCGGCTTGCTTCGGTCAGGCATTCCTTGAACTCCACCCCACCAAGTATGCCGAAGAACTCGTTAAGCGCATGAACGCTTCGGGTGCCAAGGCTTACCTCGTGAACACCGGTTGGAACGGCACCGGCAAGCGCATCTCCATCCGCGACACCCGCGGCATAATCGATGCTATCCTCGACGGCGCTATCCTCAAGGCTCCCACCAAGGAACTCCCCATCTTCGACTTCGAGATTCCTACCGAGCTCCCCGGCGTTGATCCCAAGATCCTCGATCCCCGCGACACATACGCCGATCCCAAGCAGTGGTATGAGAAGGCCGAAGACCTCGCTGCCCGCTTCATCAAGAACTTCAAGAAGTACGAGAACAACGCCGCAGGCAAG
>JAGANS010000002.1 GCA_017624155.1 Muribaculaceae bacterium
ATACATAAAATATAACCAAAACAGCCCCGGCATTTATGCCGGGGCTGCTGCTTTGGGGTGAGGTGTGGGGGTCGAACCCACGACCTTCGGAACCACAATCCGACGCTCTAACCAACTGAGCTAAACTCACCATGTTTTGCTTAAAGCACTGCAAAGGTAGGCACTTTTTTCTAATCCGCCAAATTTTTCAGCCGCTTTTTTGCAAGTTTTTTTCACAGACTCTCGCATTCGCGCAGCCACATTGCCGACGAGGCATCGGACGGCATGCGCCAGTCGCCACGCGGCGAGAGGGTTACGCTACCCACCTTCGGCCCGTCGGGCAGACACGACCGCTTGAACTGCTGCGCGAAGAAGCGGCGGAAGAATGTCGTGAGCCACTTCTTTATCACATCGTGGCCGAATCGTCCCTCGAAGGCCTTCTCCGCCAGCATGAATATGCGTCGGGGGCTGAAGCCGTAGCGCAGAGTATAGTAAAGGAAGAAATCGTGCAGCTCGTACGGGCCGACGAGGTCTTCGGTCTTCTGGGTAATGTTGCCGTGCTCGTCGGCCGGAATCAGTTCGGGCGAAATCGGAGTGCCGATGATGTCGAGCAGGGCCTCCCGCTCGCGCTCGCTTGCCGATTCACGGGCGAAATATTCCACCAGGTGGCGCACAAGAGTCTTTGGCACGCCTGCGTTCACGCCGTACATCGACATGTGATCGCCGTTGTAAGTCGCCCAGCCCAGGGCCAGTTCCGACAGATCGCCGGTGCCGAGCACCATGCCGCCGGTCTGATTGGCCACATCCATCAGTATCTGCGTGCGCTCGCGCGCCTGCGAGTTTTCGTATGTGACGTCGTGCACAGCCGGGTCGTGGCCTATGTCGGCAAAGTGTTGGCTGACGGCTGCAGCGATCGGTATCTCACGAATGCTGATGCCGAGTTCCTGCATCAGGGTGTGCGCGTTGCCGCGCGTGCGGTCGGTGGTGCCGAACCCCGACATGGTTATGCCCGTGATACCTTTACGGTCGAGGCCCAGCGAGTCGAATGCCCGCACGGCCACAAGCAGCGCCAGTGTCGAGTCGAGTCCGCCCGATATGCCGATCACAAGCGAGCGGCAGCGTGTTGCCTCGATACGGCGGCACAGCCCCGACATCTGTATATGTATGATTTCCTCGCAGCGCTCGGCGAGGTGATCCTTGTCGGCCGGTACAAAGGGCATCGGATCCACGGCGCGCAGCAGTTCCTTGCGCTGACCGGTTGTGCCGGTGGCTTTGACTGTCTTTGGCTGTGCGGCGTGCGAGGCGGCGCAGTCGGCATAAGTCGTTAGGTGCATGCGGTCGCGGCGCAGGGCCTCCACGTCGATGTCAGCAGCCACGAATTTGTTGCCGCGCTCAAATCGCCGTCCGGCCTCGAGCGTGTGTCCGTTGTCGCAGATTATGGTCTTGCCGTCAAAGCACAGATCGGTGCTCGACTCGCCATAGCCCGCCGAAGCATACACATAGCCGCACACACACCGTGCCGACTGCTGTGCCACCAGCGAGCGCAGGTAGCCATATTTGCCCACGACATCGTCCGATGCCGACAGATTGGCCACTACCTCGGCCCCTGCCATGGAAAGTCCGCAGCTCGGCGGCACGGGTACCCACAGGTCCTCGCATATCTCGGCACCGACCTTCACACCGCCGGTCTCAAACAGCAGCGCGCTGCCCATCGGCACTCCGCATTGGCCGGCAAGCTCGGTTTCCACAATCCCGGCGTCGCGCCAAGGGGCAAACCAGCGCCTCTCATAGAATTCATTGTAATCGGGGATAAACGTCTTGGGCACTATTCCCAGGATACGCCCGCGGCTTATGGCGACAGCACAGTTATATAATGTATCACCGGCCTTCACCGGCATGCCCACAAAGCACAGGGGAAGCGAGGCCGGCATATCGTTGACAAGTCGCCGCAGACCGCTCTCCGCGGCCTCGAGCAGCGTTGAGTTGTGAAACAGGTCGCCGCAGGTATAGGCCGTCAGCGACATCTCCGGAAACACCACAAGGTCGGGCGCAAGACTCTCGACATCCGACATCATCGACAGCATTTCGTCGACATTCGAGCCGACATCAGCTATGTGCACCTGTGGCGAACATGCCACAGCCCTGAAAAATCCGTTTTGCATATCTTTATTCTGACCGCGCTTCGGCGGATTTGAAACTGCAAAAATAATACAAGTTTTCGACTTTTTACAATATTTTGAATAAAATCCGGCAATTCGGACAAATATTATGTGAAAAAGCCCCGCGGCAATAAAAAAATCCCGATTTTGTTTTGAAAGTAGAAAATTAAGATTTAAATTTGCGTAATCTTTTGAACATGCGGATTCCTCAGAAATCCTCAAATCAATACCACCTCGGCCGCCTTGCGCTGCCAATTCGTTCTTACTTAATTAATTACTAACTCTTAAAATACCACGGGTACTGCACAATGCCCCGCAACTAAAGACAACAATTAACCTAAACATAAACCAATATTACATTAAAACCAAAAGTATTAATCAATCATGGAAGCTCAAAAGCCCTCCGTTCAAGCTGGCAAGCCCGCCGGTAAGGACAAAAAATCAACCAACGCCCCCGGTATCAAGAACGCATCTTGGGTAATCCTCATCTGCGCTATCGTGTGCGTACTCCTCTTTATCTTCTGGTTCGGTAACGATATGCACTTCGACGAAGACGGTCATCCTCAGAACCTCTGGGGCACTGTCTACAAAGGCGGCTTCATCGTGCCTATCCTGCAGACCCTCTTCCTCACCGTTATCGTTATCTCCTTCGAGCGTTGGTTCGCCCTCTCGGCTGCCAAAGGCAAAGGCTCTATCGCCAAGTTTGTCGCTGACGTGAAGAAGTGCCTCAACCGCAACGACATCGCTGCCGCTCAGGAACTCTGCAAGAAGCAGAAAGGCTCTGTTGCCGCTGTTGTAAGCGCTGCCCTCGTTACCTACAAGGAAATGGACGCCAACACCGTTCTCACCAAGGAACAGAAGATCGCCGCTCTCCAGAAGCAGGTTGAAGAAGCTACCGCTCTCGAAATGCCCGCCCTCCAGCAGAACCTCCCCATCGTGGCTACCCTCACCACTCTCGGTACCCTCGTCGGCCTTCTCGGTACTGTAATGGGTATGATCAAGTCGTTCCAGGCCCTCGCTCAGTCTGGTGCTCCTGACTCCACCGAACTCTCGACCGGTATCTCTGAGGCTCTTATCAACACCGCCTTCGGTATCGCAACCGGTGCATTTGCAGTTATCTCCTATAACTTCTACACCAACAAGATCGACAACCTCACCTACGCCATCGACGAAATCGGCTTCTCTATCGTGCAAACTTTTGCAGCCACTCACTAATCCCTTATTTTCCGAATTCAAATCTCTTACAATTAGGTAAATATGGGAAAAGTAAAAATTAAAAGAAAGAGTACGCTCATCGATATGACCGCGATGAGTGACGTGACTGTTCTTTTGCTTACTTTCTTCATGTTGACTTCTACCTTCCTGCAGAAAGAGCCTACCATCGTTTACACTCCCTCATCGGTGTCCGAAGAAAAAGTGCCTGTCAACAACCTCGTTACAGTCCTTATATCTTCTGCCGACAAGAGCGGTAAACTCGAGGACCCATCTGCCGTCGAAGGAAAACTCTTCATCTCGTTTACCGGTGACGCCGACTCTACATTCTCAAGCGAAAAAATTCGCCAGATGATGCTCAAGGAAGCGCTCACTATTTACAACGATCAGCATAAGAACGCACCGGTAAGCCTCACTAACGGACAAATTGCCGAATTCGGCAAAATCAACATGTTTGGTGTTCCGTTCCGTGTACTTCCCGAATTTCTCTCGATGTCTATCACCGAACGCGATAAGTTCCAGGGCGACATGTCCAACCCCAAGGTAGGTATTCCTATCGATGGCAACAAAAATCGCGACGGACGTCTTAATGACTTCCAGATTTGGCTCAAAGCCATCTACAACGTGGCCCAGACCATCAACAACGATCAGACCGCAGGCCTGTCGCCCGAGGAAGCCAAGTCCGTACAGAACTTATACGCCGCTCTCATGCGTCAGGGCGAAGGTATTGCAGTGAAAGCCGATAAGGATACTCCTTTCACTACCGTACAGCAAGTCTTTGACAACCTCCAGACAATGAAGCTCAACAAGTTCAGCCTCATGACTGCTCTCAAATCTGAAGATGAACCCACCCAATAAATGTAAAATCCAATGGCTCAAATAGAACAATCCGACGGCGGCAAGAAAAAGAAAGGCGCCCAAAAGAAGATGCAGATCCATGTGGACTTTACCCCCATGGTGGATATGAACATGCTTCTGATCACTTTCTTCATGCTCTGTACTACGATGATCAAATCGCAGACCCTGCAGATTATTCTTCCTACCAACGAAGATGTGAAGAAAGAACAGCAGGCCCAGGCCAAACAGTCCGAGGCCATCACCCTCATCCTCGACACCGAGTATGAAGGCGATAAGCCCAAAGTGGATGCCGAAACAGGCAAGACAGTACACAACATATACTACTATGAAGGTATTGCCGACACCACGTTCTCTACCCCTAAATATCTCCGTCGCGAGCAGTTTATCGGTAACCAGAACCACCAGCCTCAGGGCATCCGCAAGATCCTCCGCGCCAAGAACGAACAGGTGATGGAAGAGTACGAGAAACTTAAGACCCAGTGGAAGAACAAGGAAATCACCAAGGAAGAATTTGACCAGCTCGCCAAGAAAAATGCTGCCGACTCGGCCAAGACTCGTCCTGTTGTTGTGATCAAGCCCGGTCCTAACACTACCTACGAAGGTCTTATCAACGCTCTCGACGAGATGCAGATCAACCAGATCTCGCGCTACTCGATCGAGCTCCCCCACCACACTGATACCGTCCTTCTCAAGCGTTACGAACAAGAACACGGCGAAACTATCATCCGCCCCACCATACGTAAGAAGTGATTATTAACCTTTAACCGTTACACAAAAAATGGCAAAAGACGTTGATCTTACCTCAAAAGAGTGGTGCGACATAGTTTTTGAAGGCAAAAACAAGGACTTCGGCGCATACGAAATGCGCGAAGGCTCCATCAAGCGCCACACCCGTGCAGTTGCAATAGTCCTCGCAGGTCTCTGTGTTATTCTTGTCCTCCTTATACTCTCTATCACCGGTGTATTCTCTCGTGGTGACGAAGAGGGTGCCGATGCCGCTATCGATCAGGAAATGGCTACATTCCAGTCCGAAGACGTCGTTGAGGAAGAAGAAGAGATCGAGGAACAGGTTCAGTTTGAAGAACCCGAAGAAATCATTCAGCCCGAAGAAGTTGCCAACGAGCAGCGCGTCACCGAGCTTATGATTGTCGAGGACGAAAACTTCGATAAGGAAAAGGAAGTTAAGGATAAATCCGAAGTGATGGAAAATGAAGCCCAGGCCGGCGCAATGGATATCACCGAAGGTACAAACGACCTTAACAAGCAGATCGTCCGCAACGAAGTTATTGCAGAAGAACCCAAGGCTCCCGAACCTGAAAAGGTTTATACTATGGCTATGGTTGAACAGAAGCCTGAGTTCCCCGGCGGCGAAGCTGCCATGTACTCCTGGCTCAGCAGCCACCTCTCATATCCCGCGCAGGCATCTGAAGAAGGTGTTTCCGGTCGAGTTGTGGTTCAGTTCGACATCTCCAAGACCGGTGTCGTCGAGAACGTCAAAGTCGTTCGCGGCCGTCACCCCGCTCTTGACAAAGAAGCAGCCCGCCTTGTAAAAGCGATGCCCACTTGGCAGCCCGGCCGTAACAACGGCCAGCCCGTTAAGGTAACCTACACTCTCCCGATTACCTTCAAGCTCCAGAACTAATCCGCTTTTGAACTCCATAATTCGGCTGCCGGCCTCAGGGTCGGCAGCTTTTGTTATTTGTCCTGGGCTTATAAAACCTTGCCAATAAGAGTGAAGACTCGGCGCCCGAGATACGACAGCAGGATTCCGGCCTTGTTTTTGAGCCTTACGCGGCTGTTTGTGAGCGAGCCGAAGCGATACTCGCGTATCACCTTCCAGCAACGGTCTGCCACGTCGTAGCGACCGTTCGCTCCTGCGAGAATAAACATATTGAAATTGGCGCTAAGCTTGCGGTCACGTGCCGCCGGCAGCAGCGCCGGCAGATTCCCGGCGATATAATCTTCTATTCGGTCCACCACATCAAGCACATCGAGCCGCTTGTCGCTCCATACATTAGTGATACTGTCGGGCGTGTCGCGGTAGAAATATAGGTCGCACGGGCTTACAGCTATGCGTTTACATTCCCCGCATGCTCTGTAAAAAAAGTCAAGATCTTCGTACAGAATACCATTTTCAAATTGATTTGCTTCGCAAATTCTTCTTTTATATAGTTTTCCCCAAGGAGAATTAAGGATCTTTCCGGTTTGGTAAAGGCTGGACTCTATTGCTTCAGCGCCAGTGATTACAGTATACTTTTCTATACTTATATCTTTGAAAATTGGTTTATTACTTCGATGCATCCATGCTACATAGATATCGGCACCGCTTTCAGTTATTCCATTTACCATAATGGTAAGGGCAAGTGGATGTATGGCATCGTCTGCGTCAAGGTAGTAAATATACTTACTAGTAGATTTTAATAGGCCATAGTTCCTTGCTGCTGATGGGCCGCCGTTCTCCACATGATATACTCTGATGCGTGGGTCTGAGGCGGCGTAGCGGTCGGCGATCGAGCCGGAACTGTCGGTCGATCCGTCATCCACGATGATCAGCTCCCAGTCGTGAAAAGTCTGTGCGAGCACGCTGTCTACGCACTCGCACAGATATTGTTCTCTGTTATAAACCGGAACGATTATGCTTACCATCCGATTACTTTACAGTAAACATCCGCGGCTCCGATTCCTGATTGACGCGGCTCAGAGCCGTCACCACATATTTGCCTTTCTTGTCGGCGTTGAAAGTCTTGCTCCATGTCACCGCGCAGATGGCCTCGGAATTGTCAAGGTCGATTTCCTGGTCATTGTCAAAGCGGTACACAACAAACTTTACAGCGTCGTCGGCTGAGCCTTTTCCGGCAGGAGCTTCCCACGACAGTTGACCTTTGTCGCATTTCAGATTGCTTACAGGTGCGGGTGCGGTTGTACTTATCCATGGGTATGCGGGTGACAGTGCAATCGTACTCTGAAATTCGCCTTTGAGTTCATCTGCGATGCCGCCGGTATTGTTGGTCACAGAGTAAGCCGGCCACCAGCAGTTGCCCTGGATATTTTCGGCCTTGCGTGTAAGGTTTATCTTGTGGCGGAGCTGGGTCGGTTCGGTCGAGGGAGCCAGATCGGGTTTCTTCATTGTGACACCCACATTTTGACCTATATACATGTGACGGCCCTCTGCGTTACGGTTCCACCAATCTACCAGAGTGAGAAACGAGGCTGTCTTGTGCTCGAGTTCCCAGTAGAGCTGTGGCATCAGGTAGTCGATCCATCCTTCGTGTGCCCACAGTAGCACGTCGGCATATAGTGCGTCATAGTTCTGCAGTCCGTTGGTTTCCGAGCCGCGCGGATCGGTAGCCTTGTTGCGCCAGATGCCGAATGGGCTGATGCCGAATATCACCCATGGCTTAGAGGCTGCGATTTCCTTGTGCAGGCCTTCGATCAGCAGATCCACATTTTTGCGCCGCCAGTCGCCGCGATCCATGCCCTTGCCATATTTGGCATACGATTTCGAGTCCGGGAACTCGAGGTTCTTAACCGGATATGGATAGAAGTAGTCGTCAAAGTGGATGCCGTCCACATCGTAGCGGTTCACGATGTCCATCACCACATCGGTGATGAATTTGCGACTCTCGGGCAGTCCCGGATCGAAATATAGCTTACCGTCATAGCGTACAAACCATTCGGGATGTTTGTGGTACACGTGGCCTTTGGGCAGCGTCTGAGTCTTGGCCGAGGTCACGCGGTAAGGATTGAGCCATGCATGCAGTTCCATGCCTCGGGCATGCGCCTCATCGATCATGAACTGCAACGGGTCCCATGCCGGCGACGGCTCGGCCCCGTTGTCGGTGAGGAAGCGGCTCCACGGCTCCAGCTTGCTGTAATAGAAAGCGTCGGCCTGCGGGCGTACCTGAAATATCACGGCATTTACTCCGGCTTCCTTAAGCTTGTTAAGTTGTCCGCGCAGATATGCCTTGTTTTCCTCGGTGTTCTGTCGGTGATATTGTTCCTGAAATACGGTATGCATCCATGCACCCCGGAATTCGCGCTTTGGATTTTCGGCTACGGCCGTTGCCATTACGGCGGCCGCAGCCAGCAATGTCAGCAATAGTTTTTTCATAGAATGTGTTAGAAATGGTTTATGTCAGTGTATGTATCAGAAGCGCACACCTACCGACAGCACGATCGAGTTGGTGGTCTCGCTCAGATCGGCCCGCGGTGCCTTATACTCGTTATAGTTGGTGAAAGCCTGATAAACCGACTTGCGGTTGCGGTACACGTATGCACCGTCGATATAGAACGACTTGTAGTGATATCCGAGGCCCAGCGAGATGGCGTTGGTGCTCTTGTTGGAGGTGAACGACGGATTCATGCCGGCGGTGAACACCTCTACATCGCCGTTGAGCACTTCCTGCTTGGTCGATGTGGATGCGTAATTGTATCCGGCGCGCAGGCTGAAATTCGATGTCAGGCGGTATTCAAGACCCATGCGCAATATGTTGCTGCCTTTGTAATAGGCCTTCACATCATCGTTCACGGCATCATCGCTCACATAGTCGCCCCATTCGTTCTGATAGCTTGTCTTGATATCATTATATGCCTGGCGCTCATAGTCGAGACTCACGATAGCGGTATTGCCTATTACGGCGGCTGCACCTACCATGAATTTCCACGGCGCGTTCATGTGGAAATTGTAGTACAGATTGTCGGTCTCCTCTTCGCCCTGCAGCGGATTGTTGCGGTCGGTCGGAGCGTCCGGGTTAAAATAGCTGTACCCTACCTTGGCCATCGCCGTGTTGGACAGCGAGTACCATGTCGGCGTATGCACGGCCAGGCCTATGCGGAATTCATTTATCGGTTTTACGATCACACCGACCTTGAGGTTGAATCCCGTGCCGTTGATATTTCGGTAATTGGTCAGCTCGAAGCCCGCGTTGCCCGTAGTCATCGTGCCGTCCGATGTGGCGATATACGCGTTCTCCATGCTTTCGGAGTAGGCTGCGGTCTGATTGAAGCTCAGATCCGTGATTCCGAATCCTATGCCCCACATCACCGTATTGGCTATGTTGCCGCCGAAGTCGATGGCATACTCGTCCACATAGCCCGATTCGCGCACCTCCGACAGCGCGTCGCCTATGGTGCCGTTCTGCGACAGGCCGCGGTATGTCGTTGCGCTCGTAGGATTGATCATGTATGAGCTGTACGACAGTATCGACAGCCAGTCGATATCCGAGTCGAGATACGGATTATAGTGGCTCTCGTTGTTGAACATCATGTCGCCTTCATTGGCATTGGTATATGAAGCCACATAGTCGCTCAGCGACACGTCGGTCCGCGCATTGTATGCCCGGTAATTGCGGTCGAACGAAGCCAGGCGGTTGTACGAAGCGCCCCACGAGAACGTGCGCATCACGCCGTCAAACCGTGCTGTGCCAACATAGCCGAAGTTGTTGCAGTAGGCCTTGGTCTTCGACATGCCTATCTTATCCGAGCCGGTCTGAGTTGTTATCTTCCTTGGCGAAATGTCCAGTGTGGCGCCGATTTCGCTGCGGCGATAAACACCTATGCCCGCCGGGTTTTGGGTAAGGGTCGACAGATCGCCGCCAAGAGCGGTGAACGCGCCGCCCATCGACATGAACCTTGCCGTACCGCGCAGGTCGGTCTGCGACAGTGTGTACACATCAGGAGCGCTCTGCGCCATTAGTATTGCGGGAAGGGCTGCCACTACAGCCGTCATCAGCTTTCTTTTCATAGTTGAAACATTATATAAAGTTATCGATGATGATATATAAAGTTATCAATGTTGACAATATAACAAAATTAATGGCGCAAATTGTTCAAGCGATTTGCGCCATTGTTCGGTTTATCGGCCACGGCCGCGGGTACCACCGCCACCACCGCCTGTCGAGCGTCCGCCGCCACCGCCTATGCCGTGGGTCGACCTACCGCCGCCACCGCTGCCTGTGCTGCGGTAACTGCCGCTCGACGAGCCGTTGTTCCAGTCGTATGTCCGGCGCGAGCTGTTATTATTTACATTACTGTTGCTGTTCTGATTGCCATAGCGGCCACGGTTCATGTTCACCGTGCCCTGGCCGGTCGAAGGCCGCGATGCCGGTGAGCTTATGCCAGTACCGGGACGCCCGTTGGCCGGCGAATACGTGCCGTTGCCACGGATACCGCCCATATTGCCGGGACGGCCTGCGACCGATGAAGCGCCCGCGCTGAATGCGCCCGGCCGGCGGCCTGCAGTCGAGCTGCCGCCGCTGCCTGCCGGGCGATGCGGACGCGAGCCGCCGGGATTGTTGATCGCCCAGTCGTGGCCGTTGCCCCAGCCATGGCTCGGGCCCCATGATCCGCCACATCCCGGACCCCAGGCAGGTCCCCACGGGTCGGCCCAGCCCCAGCCGGGTCCCCAGTAACCGGGACCCCAGCCCCAATTCCAGCTCCACGAATACCACGGGTCATACCATCCCCAGTTCCAGCTCCAGCTCCACGAGGGGCCGTACCACGAATTGTAATACCAGGGATTATAGAATCCATAGCTCCATGGCGATGGATTCACCACATACACATTGATGTCGGTCGTAGCCGGCTGAGCGTAGTACGAGTCGATCAGAGCCTGATCGTTCGACCCGTTCACGATATCGCTGTTGTAGAACTTCTCAAGTCGCCGTGTGTAGGCATACGTGTCGCCGTTGGCATCCAGACTGTCGGCCGGAACACTGTCGGCCACCAGGAATTGTCCGCGGCGGTTATAAGCGTCGACATCCATGTTCAGGCCCGGGCCCTGAGCCTTATACACCGCCGGGTCAGGATAATCCTGAGTCACGTTAGGTATATAATTACGCTGTCTCACGGCAGCAGCCTGCCTCTCGGCCTTGGCCTTCTTGTCCTTGGCCTCGTTATAGTAGATGTCGTCGTAATCGTCATCATAGCCCGCCGGCGCCGCCCACGAGCTGAGCGCCGTTGCTGCGAGAGCTATCAGAGTGAAAGTCTTGAATAATTTCATATCGGCTTCCTTAATAATTAGAGAGATTTACTATATGACAATATACTGTGTCATAAGTTTAATGCAAAAATACACAAAAAACTGCACACATCCTCAAATTTGCGAATATTTAACCATTTTCACAAACAAAACATCCAAATCGCCTAATGTTACCCGCACCAACAACCAGTTGAGGGTTTATGGTTTGGGTTTAGGACTTCGTCCCTAAACTCAAAACCTGCACCAGTAGAGGCCGCGTAGCGGACAGGCATCCCCCCTTGGATTGGCGCCCGCAGGCCGCCGATTATATCAACGGCGCTACTTTTGGCATCGCGGCTCAAATCGGCGGCCTGCGCACGCCCTGACAAACAGTTTAGGGTTGATGGTTTGGTTTAGATATGACGGCTTAAACTCTAAACTACAACCTTCAACCTTCAACATTGTTTATATCCTCTCGAAGGTGGGCATTTCGAGGAGCTGGGTGGCGGGGAAGTGGCGGCTGAGGTAGCGCCGAATGAAGCCCAGGGTGTCTTGGGCTATCACGGCGTCGGTGTCGAAGTGGTGGTTGTAGATCACATACGCCAGTTCGAGGCTGCGGGCCTTGATGGCCTCGAGCGACAGCAGGGTGTGGTTTATCGACCCGAGCACGCCGTTTGTCACAAGTGCCACGGGCAGGTGGCGGGTAGTGGGGTAGTCGATGGTGAGGAAGTCGTCGGTGAAGGGCACCATCAGTCCGCCTGCGCCCTCGATGATTACCACATCATAGCGCTCCTGCAGCTTCTCGCGGCTTCGGTCGATGAGGCTTATGTCGATGTCACGGCCGTCGATGCGGGCGGCAAGCTGCGCCGATGCAGGGTAGGTGAAAATTATCGGGGCGGTGGTATGGTCGAGGTCCTCGGGCAGCAGTCCGGTGCCCATTAGGAGGCGGTGCTTCTCTATATCCTCCGACTGCTCGCGGCAGCCTGTCTGTATGAACTTCTGCGTTATCACCGTGTTGCCTTCGTTTATGAGTTTGCGGGCAAGGAAAGCGGTGGCGTAGGTCTTACCGGCATCAGTATCGATGCCGCTCAGGAATATGGTGCGTTTCATCGTTTGCGTAATATCATTATTATGGGGCGGTAGGAGAGGTGGTAGCGGCCATCGAGTCGCATGGGGTAGTGGTCGATGATGGCGCGTGCGCTCACGGTGCCGCGCGACGAGCGGCTCAGCGAGTTCACGCCCGTGAGTTTCATGTGTCGGAGCACGTCGGCCGGCGACTCGAAGTCGAGGTCGCGCTCGTATGCTTCGCAGGCCACGATGTCGAAAAGCGGTGCGGCCAGTTCGGCCCATCGTTCGGGTGTGAGCAGCGGCAGTGCGTTGCCCGTGATGTCGCTTATCTCGTGCATGTTGCCACGGGTGTAGGTTGTGAGGAATGCACAGCCGTCGGTCCGCAGAGCACGGTGGCAGTCGCGGACAAAGCGCTCGGGCGAGTTGAACCACTGTATAGTCGAGGCCGAGAAAATATGATCATACGACTCGGGCCGTATGCGCCTCAGGGCAAGCTCGGCGTCGAGGTTGCAGAAATCATAGCGCCTGCCCGGAGGCAGTCCGCCCGGCATCGGTGCGGCAAGGTCCCACATCGTCAGCGTGGCTCCGTTGACCATCGCCGCGATCTTGCGCGACAGGAATCCCGAGCCCGAGCCGATCTCGAGCACCGCATTGCGTGCCGCCCCGATTTCGGCTGTCATGCCGAGAGTCTTTATCATGCCGACGAGGCGCTCCACGGCGTCGATCTGAACGGCGGCATAGCGGTCGTAGGTCGCCGTGCCGTTTTCAAATCGCGCCTCCACCAGCGTCTTGTCGATGAAATGGGCGTCGAGAATGTGGTTGAAGTCGAAGAAATGCCCGCCGTCCTCCACCTGCAGCGGCACACCGAGCGACATCCATGCCGCGCGTTGGTTGTGAAAGGGAAAAATGCGGTCGTCCTTGCAGGCTACGGCCACATCCCACATCATGCGGGCAGGCGTGTTGAGTATCAGACGGTCGGACACGGCCTGCAGTTCATCCTTCAGTTCGTCGGCACTCCGCGACGGCCGGTGGGCCTCGAACAGCGCCATATCGGCCCTGGTGGCGCACATGCGGCGGTAGAATTTGCCCAGTGTCACGTCGTTCAGTCCTGCGAGGGTGCCCTCGAATATGACCTCGGGGATACCCATCCGGTCATCGACGGGGTAGGGCGTTCCGTTCACTGCCACACGTCGGGTGATGCGGTTCTCGATGGCCTGAACCGTCTGCGACGCCGCATATACGCCCATCGACCATGCCAGCAGACATATCTCGTCATAGCCGTCGACGCAGCTCCAGTCGATGTGAAACGACCGGTAGTCCCACACCACCATGATGTCGTATCCAGGGCGGCACAGATTGGCGAATACGCCTGCATCCATGCCCCAGCCCGCGAATATCAGCAGCAGTCGCGGCGACTTTTCACTATGTATGAGTCGGTATTGCATCAGAGCAGTGTTGATAGTTTGTCAAGAGCATCCGGGTTGATATCGGCCGACAGCGAGAAGCGCAGGCGCTCGGTGCCGGGCGGCACGGTTGGCGTGCGTATTGGCAACACCTTGAAGCCGCCGTCGAGCAGCCGTGCCGACATTTCCAGCGCTTTTGCAGCCGAGCCTGTGATAAGCGGCCTGATATGCGACGGCTCTCCTCCCGGTATTATGGCCGCAAGCTTCTGCGCAAGTGTTTCAAGAGCCCGCCGCCGGTCATCGGCCGCAATGGCCTTGCGCCACACAAATTCGCTCCATAAGGCCTGGGCCGGAGGCAGGGCCGTGGAGAAAATGAGCGAGCGGGCCTTGTTTACGAGAAATTCGCGCACCACCGGGCTCACGATGGCATACGCCCCCATCGATGCGAGCGCCTTGCCGAGCGTACCCACCAGGATGTCAACATCGCCGAGCGTGCCGGTGCGCGCCGACTCACCCAGGCCGCCCGGGCCGAGTACGCCTACTGCATGTGCCTCGTCGACATAAAGCATCGCGCCGGGGTGAAGCTTCTTGAGCGCCGCCAGCCTCGGCAGGTCGGCCCGGTCGCCGTCCATGCTATACACGCTTTCGGCGATTATCAGCACCGACGCATAGTCGCGAGCCTTGCCTTCAAGAATGTGCTGCAGGTGGCCGTAATCATTGTGCCGGAAGCGCTCGAAGGGCGCCCCTGACAGCCTGATGCCGTCGATCACCGACGCATGTATCAGCTTGTCGGCAACGATGAGGGTAGACTTGTCGGCCAGCGCGCTCACCAGCCCCGTGTTGGCATGGTAGCCGCTGTTGAACATCAGCGCCACCCGTCCGTGGCCATAGCTCGCTGCCAGAATGCGTTCGAGCGATGCATAGGCCTGCTGGCTGCCCGCCAACAGGCGCGAAGCCGACGAGGTCATCGCCAGGTCGGCCGGATCGTAAAGTCCGAAGAACTCCTCGCGCAACCTGCGGTCGGCGCCCAAGCCCAGATAGTCGTTCGACGACAGGTCGGTCACACCCGCCGGCGCTTCTGTAGGAATGGCGCGCAGATTGCCGGTGGCGCGCAGCGAGTCGAGGGTCTGCTCAATCTGCATGGCCGGGCAACTCCTTCACAAGTTCCACCATTGTCGAGGCGAGCCTTTCCAGGTCTTCGTCGGATATGATGTATGGCGGCATGATGTAGACATTGCGGCCGAAGGGTCGTATCCATACCCCCGCCGCCACACAGCGCTTCTGGAAGCGGCCCACATCCACAGGCTGCATCACCTCGACAACGCCTATCGGCCCCAGCACGCGCACATCGCGCACGTTCCCGAGTCCGCGGGCCGGTTCGAGGAGCCGTTTCATCTGCGCTTCGATATGTTTCACCCGTGCGCCCATGTCCTGCTCATTGAGCATACGGAGCGATTCCACAGCTATGGCACAGGCGAGCGGATTGGCCATGAACGTAGGCCCGTGCATCAGCACGCCGGCCTCGCCGTGCGATATGGTGTCGGCGACATTGCGGCTCGTCAGCACGGCGCTCATTGTCATATATCCGGCCGTGAGGCCCTTGCCGATACACATTATATCAGGCTCCACGCCGGCCCATTCCCAGGCGAATTTGCGCCCGGTGCGCCAGAATCCTGTGGCTATCTCGTCAAATATAAGCAGTATGCCGAATTCGTCGCACAGTCGGCGCAGCTCGCGCAGATACTGCAGGTGATAAAACCACATGCCGCCCGCTCCCTGCACGATCGGCTCCAGGATAAAGGCAGCCAGCTCGGCCCTGTGCTCTTCAAATAATTTCCTTACTGGGGCGATATCCTCGGGATTCCATTCGCCGTCGAAGCGCGAGCGCGGCTGCGGCACGAAATAGCGCACCGGCAGCGCCGGCCCGAATGCCCCGTGCATACCCGTCACAGGGTCGCACACGCTCATGGCGTTCCAGGTGTCGCCGTGATAGCCCGAGCGGATGGTGGCAAAGTTAGTCTTCTCGTGGCTGCCCGATGCCGACACCGATGCCTGAACGGCCATCTTCATGGCAACCTCGACGGCCACCGAGCCCGAGTCGGCATAAAATATATTGTGCATCGAGGGGGGAGCCGCCTCAAGCAGCAGCTTGCCAAGCTCAATGGCCGGCTCATGTGTGAGGCCGCCGAACATCACATGGCTCATACGGTCGATCTGATCTTTCGCAGCCATGTTGAGCCGCGGATTGTTATATCCGTGTATCACGCACCACCACGACGACATGCCGTCGATGAGCCGTGTGCCGTCGGCCAATATAATATGCGCTCCCTCAGCACGTTCTACCTTGTATGTCGGCAGAGGGTCGAGCGTCGATGTATAGGGATGCCACAGATGTTCGCGGTCCCAGTTGTCATGCACTGTCGATTTCATGCGGCAAAGTTAGTTTTTTTTTGTAAATTTGCAGCGGAAAAATACGATAAACGATTCCAAAACCGAAGTTCAACGATGAACACCCTTACCCAGACAATAGCCATCAGCAAGGAGACGGTCGCCGAGATGCCCGTGGTGGAGTATCCCGGTGAGATCACACTTGTAGATACGCCCGAGATGGCCCGCGTCGCCCTCCGCGAACTCACACGGGCACGGGTAGTGGGATTCGATACCGAGACTCGTCCCTCGTTCCATCGCGGACACATGCACAATGTGGCGCTCATGCAGCTGTCCACCGACGACCACTGCTTCCTTTTCCGCCTCAACATCCTCGGCATATCGGAACCGCTCCGCAAATTTCTCGAAGACCCCGAGATAATTAAGATCGGCCTGTCGGTCCACGACGATTTCTCGGTGATGCGACGTCTTGTCGACGACCTTGACCCGCAAGGTTTCATCGACCTGCAGGAATATGTGAAGTTCTTTCACATCAACGATATCTCGCTGCAAAAGATCTACGCCATCGTTTTCCGCGAAAAGATTTCCAAGAACCAGCGGCTCACCAACTGGGAGGCCCCAGTCCTGACCGAGCAGCAGCAGCGCTACGCCGCCATCGACGCCTGGGCCTGCCTGCGCCTCTACCGCACATTCCGTTCAGGTCAGTTCCACCCCGACGAATCGCCCTTTATAGTCGACCGCTCCCTGCTGTGCCCCTCGATGAACAATCAGCTCCTCGGGCCCGCCGAGGCGGCACGCCATGCCGAGGCCATGAAAGCCGCCGAGGAAAAGCGCCGCCTTGAAGCCGGGCAACAGGCCGCCGGGCCCGCCCGGGCCAAACGCTCACCACGGTCAGAAAAAGTCCGCAAGACAAGCACCCGCAAGGGCCGCGTAGCCAAGTCGGCCAAAGCATCCCGTAAGCCGGGACAGTCATCCTCCTCATCCTCCGACCAATGAAGATCCATCGCTCCACACTCATCCCGGCAATACTGCTCGTATACCTCGCCGTCATGGCCTGGCTCGGCCTCGACGGCCTGCGCAGCGGGCAGACAAGTGTGCCGGCCTACGTCGCCACCATCATAGTGACGCTTGCCGTGATAGTCCTTCTCCACTTTTTCCTCCGCAAGCGCGAACGCCTGCGCCGCGAGCGCTTCGACGACATCAATCGCAATCAGACACAAAAGTAAACATATAAAATGGCTAAGAAAGCACTCCTTATCATCCTCGACGGATGGGGCATCGGCGACCACAAGCACGACGATGCCATCTTCTCCACCCCCACACCCTACTGGGACTACCTGCTCAAGACATATCCCCACTCGCAGCTTCTCGCCGGCGGCGAGAGCGTCGGACTCCCCGACGGCCAGATGGGCAACTCCGAGGTAGGCCACCTCAACATCGGCGCCGGCCGCATCGTATACCAGGACCTCGTCAAGATCAACAAGGCCATCGCCACCGGTGCCATTCTCGACAATCCGCAGGTTAAGGCCGCTTATTCCTATGCCAAAGAGCAAGGCAAGGCCCTTCACCTCATGGGCCTCACATCCACAGGCGGCGTTCACTCCTCCCTCGACCACGTATTCGCCCTTTGCGATATAGCCAAAGAATACGGTCTCGACAAGGTTTATCTCCACTGCTTCATGGACGGCCGCGACACCGATCCCCGCTCGGGCAAGGGCTTTATCGAGCAGCTCCAGGACCACTGTGACAAGTCGGCCGGCAAGATTGCCTCGATCATCGGCCGCTACTACGCCATGGACCGCGACAAGCGCTGGGACCGTGTCAAGGTAGCCTACGACCTCCTCATCGAGGGCAAGGGCGAGCAGGCCACTGACCTCGTGGCAGCCATGCAGAAGAGCTACGACGATGGCGTCACCGACGAATTCATCAAGCCTATCAACAATGCGACCGTCGACGGTACCATCAAGGACGGCGACGTGGTAATCTTCTTCAACTACCGCAACGACCGCGCCAAGGAACTCACCGAGGTGCTCACCCAGCACGACATGCCCGAGCAGGGTATGCACACCATCCCCGGCCTGCAATACTACTGCATGACTCCCTACGACTCATCGTTCAAGGGCGTCCACATCCTCTTCGACAAGGAAGACGTCAGCAACACCCTCGCCGAATACCTCTCGTCGATGGACAAGAAGCAGCTCCATATCGCCGAAACCGAGAAGTAAGCCCACGTCACATTCTTCTTCAACGGCGGCCGCGAGGCTCCCTTCGCCGGCGAGGACCGCACACTCGTGCCTTCGCCCAAGGTCGCTACATACGATCTGCAGCCCGAGATGAGCGCTGTCGAGGTCAAAGACAAGCTCGTCGACGCCATCAAGGCCGACAAATACGACTTCATCGTCGTCAACTTTGCCAACGGTGACATGGTAGGCCACACCGGTGTCTATTCCGCCATTCAGAAGGCTGTCGAGACCCTCGATACATGCCTCCACGATGTTGTCGAGGCCGCCAAGTCGATGCACGACTACGAGGTAATCATCATTGCCGACCACGGCAACGCCGACTATGCAGTCAATCCCGACGGCACACCCAACACCGCTCACTCGCTCAACCCCGTGCCCTTTGTATACGTCACCGAGAAACAGGGCGCACACACCGAGAACGGTGTCCTTGCCGACGTCGCCCCCTCCATCCTCCACATCATGGGCCTTCCCCAGCCCAAGGAGATGACCGGCAACGACCTCATCAAGGAATAAGGCTTTCATACGTAAACACAATCGCTCCCGGCCGTGTGGTCGGGAGCGATTGTATTTATGGGGGTAGGGGAATTATTTAACCATTATCTTGGTGGTGCGGATGCCGGCCTTCACAAGGTAGCATCCGGCAGGCACGGTGGCGTGGAGATTGCCCTTGGTGGCGGCGACAATTCTGCCTGCCATATCGCTTACGGTAACGTCGAGGCCGTCGGCGCCGGTAACGGTGATAGTGCCGATGCCGCCGATTACGGTCACGGCGCTCACGGTAGCGTCGCCGATGCCGTCGTGGGCCACGGTCACGAGCACACGGTTGGTCGGAACGGATTCACCCTTGTTGTACATTGCGGTGACGGTGTAGGTGTAATCGCCGTCCTCGGTCGGAGCGTCGGTGTGTGTGCGTTCAGTAACGAGGACCTCGTTGATGCGTGCCTCGTCGCGATATACGTGGTATCCCTGATGCTCGAGGTCGGTCATCGCGGCGCCTGCGGCTACGTAGGTCACATCGTCGAGCATGAACATATACTGATAGTTGGATACACAGCGTATTGCAAAGTACCGGGCGCCGGCGGGCACGTCGTAGCTGTACTCTGTCCATGCGGCCGGTACGTGGTCGACGGTTGCAACCTTGGTAAAGCTTTCCACTGAGGTGTCCGTAGTCGAATAGAGGAATTCAAACGACTCGCCGCCGTCATAATCCCACAGACTGCGGGCAAAGAACGATACGGTCTGTGCATCGCCGCTCAGTTCGGGCGATATTGCCCAGTCGTCGTTGGCGATACCGCTTTGAGGACATACAGCGGCGAGATAGCGGTCACCGCTGTGTGCTGCCATGGCCTCGTCGCTCGGGGCGTTGGCCGCATAGTCGAATACCACGTATGCCTTGGGGTTCTGGCAGCCGACATAGAAGTTGCCATAGTTGTAGGTCATGTCGCCGTCTCCGTCGACAAATGTCCAGTCTTCGTAATTGTCGATGGCATAGGCTTCGCCGTTTTCAAAGCTTTCGAGTGTTTCGGGAGCGGGGATTTCCTTGGAGGGCTCTTCCCAGCTCAGGGTCACGTTGCCGTCCGATACCTCTGCGCTGAGTGTGCCCGGCGCGGGATATATAGTCTGTTTCACCGTCACGGTATTGGTGGCGGTAGTGTTGTCGGCCTTGTTTTCGTCGGCCTCGTAGTTGACGATAGCGCTGAAGTCGACAGCTTCGCCCACGAGGCTCGAAACCTTGCAGCTGAAGCTTACCGGCTGCATCTCGTCCGGCTCGATGGCCTCTACATCTTTTGTCTCGACTTCCTTGCCGTTCTGCAGCAGGGTCACACTCACGTTCTCGGCTTTGTTGCGGCCGTTGTTTTCGACATCGACAGTGATGCCGAATGAGCTTTCGGCTTTTACCTTGGCGGGGGTAGCGAAGTTGATCGGTGCCACGTCGTTGTCGTAGGTGGAGCCGATAGAGATTTTGTCGGCGGGTACAAATGTGTAGTTGACGATATGGCCGCGGAGTGCGATACGTATGTCTCCTGCGCCGGCATATTTGCTCAGGTCGATGCGGAAGCGCTTCCAGCCGGGATTCTTGTCGTCGGCGGTGAATTCACATACGCCGGCTTCCTCATAGCCCTGACCCTTGTCGACGAGCAGCTTGATGATATTGCGGTTGAAATCGCCCTCATCACCATAGTTGTACATGCTGATGCCGAATTCGGGATTGTGGCAGTCGGCAAGGTTGAATTTGCCGATATGCAGGGTCGATGCGCCGTCGATATACTGGCCGGTCATCATTATGTAGCCCTCGTCGCCGTCTACCGAGCCCGGGCCGGTCATGGCGCCGTCGGTATGGATGCTCCACTGGGCGTAGTTCTCCACGTCGGAGATTGCGATTGTGTGTCCGCTCAGGCCGGCGGCAAACGATTCCTTATATTCCTTATAAGGTGCGCCGACGGGCATCACTTGGGTGATGGCCACGTTGGAGCCGCGGTCGGAGTATACCTGCAGGCCCAGCTGTGCAAAATCCTGTTGTCCGGGCTCTGTGAGCTGTACGGTGTAGGTGTTGCCGGTTACGTCGGGCATGTTATCGATATAGGCGCCGCGGTTGATGATGCGGTATTTGATGAACTCGGGGCTCATGGGGCGGCCGTGCTGGCCGGTGGTCACTGGATCCCAGGTCAGGGTCACGCGGCCGGTGTTGCCGTCTTCCACAGCCTTCAAATTCTGCGGCATGGCAGGGACATCGAGACCCACATATTCTATAATCGATGCCTGGAGGCCGGTGCCGTTCTCGTTATAGGCGGTGACGGTCCACTGGTAGTCGCCCGGCGAGTATACTGCGTCTTCAAAGTTGATCACTTCGCCGGGAGCCGGATTGTTGAATGGCTGGATGAGCATGCCGCCGCGGGATACCTCTATGCGGTCGATCGAACTGATGGGATCGCCGGCGGCATCAGTGGTCGGAGCCTTGAATTCGACGATGGCGTCGAGAGCGTCGTCCGGGCCGGGCGTCACCTTCAGATCGGTCACTTTGCCGGGCATCGTGGCCTCTTTGATGACGATCTGCTGTATCTGTACCCAGTTGCTTGATTCAGACAGGGCGTGGAAGCCGATATAATACTTGCTGTCGGTGTCGGCCTCGACGATTGTTGAGAACGGCTCGGCCGTAAGTTCGGTGATCTGTGTAAGTGGTATCAGCTGTTCCGTAAGGGCTTCGAGGGTGTTGTTCTTGCCGAATTTTACTTCAACGTCGGCATAAGGTGCTGCCATCTGCAGGGTGCGGAAAGTGAGTTCGACATAGTACTTGTGGCCGCCTTTAAGTGTGATACCCGGTGTGAGCAGCCAGTCGTCCATGGCGAAGTTCTGCGAGCTGTACAGCGTAATGCCGCCGATAGCATACGTCCAGCTCACCTGATCTTTGTTGACGTCGTATGTGGTGAAGTCGCTGATCGTATTCATATCGTTGAAGTTCTCTATATAAGGCACACCGTAAGTGCCGAGGCGCAGGGGCAGAGTGTTGCCGGTCCCCGATACTACGTCGCCATTCTCAGCGACAACTGTGTAATGATATGTCGTGACTGACGATGGAATAGGCAGATCGTCGACAACGGTGCATTCCTTGATATGCGAGGCGACAATCTTCATGTCGGGATAGCGGGTCACGGTATATGTGATTTCGTCGGGATTGATATAACCGGCGTCGTAGGTCTTGGTGATGGGCTGCCATGTCAGGGTCGCCTGCTCGGTCTCCTCATTATAATCGAGATATACAACCGGGATGTGCGGTGTGCCATAGCCGATGAATGTCGTGACCTTGCTGTCCGGACCCTTGCCGGCTGCATTGCTGAGACTGAGGGTAAATGTTGTGCTGCCGTTGGAGAATGCGGTGACCGGTGCCTCGACATGCTCGCCGCATTGTGCTGTGCCGGCAGCGACCTGCATGTTGCTGAAGTTTGCGGTGCTCATAGTCAGTTTCCAGGTCACCTCGCCCTCGGCATCATTGCCGTCGAATGATGTGGTCGGGACTGTGAACGATACCGTGCCGGTCTTTGATCCGTTGGTAAATTCGGCTGTCAGGTCATCGACGCGCTCGGGTGCGCCGTCAGCGGCGATTGGTGTGCCGATAAACATGCCCAATACTTCCTCATTGTTGGGAAATTCATATACGAGCGATGCTTCGCCTGTCTTGGGGTCGACGCTATATAGCCCGCTGCTGAGGTCGTTGCACACACTCCACAAGATGCGGTTGCTGCGGCTGTCGTATACGCCGCCGCCCATATATTGCGATGAGATGCCTGTCGGGCCTACAAGGGTCATGGTGCCGGTAGATTTGTCTACGGTGTAGAAGTCGCCGTCGACGTCTATGGCATAGAGATTGCCAACCTCGTCGAAGGCGCACAGACTCCAGGGCTTGTCGAGAGTACAGATGGTGTTGTGTGTACCGGCATCGAAGTCGGCTGTGCCGAATTCATATTTGCCCTGGCCGTTGGCTGGCAGATATGCCCCGTATACCAGTTCGTCGGTCGGGTCGTATGACTGGCACGATGCAAACAGTGAGAAGTCGGACAGCATCTGATACCCTGTCGACATCCATGTGGAAGGGTCGTATTTGTATAGATAGTTGTAGCCCTGTGTCTCGGAAATGAGAAACTGGTACACCGTATAATATGTCCCTTTGGCTTCCACCCCGCCCCAGGCGTTATTGATGGTCATCATGCCGATGCGGTCCAGGCTCTGGGTGGCACGATAGGGGATGTGATACATGCCGCCAGCTGCAGCGTTGTAGGGGTTGCGGTCGCTTACGAAGCCTATCAGGTTGATGTCGTCGGGTGCTTTCATAATGCCTGTGGCCGATTTCATGCTGAGTGAGCCCGGGAGCGCCACGTTGCTGTTGGCCGGGCGCGGGGTTATCACATTGGCGGGTGCGTTTTCGGGCGTGAGCCTCTGAGCTTTCACCGTCAGATTGGGTGCGCTCCCGTGTTTGTGAAGCTCGTAGGGCAGGCTTTGGGCTGACATGCCCAAGGCCACTATAGCTCCTGCGACAAGGGTAAAAAGTTTTTTCATAAGATATAGATAAATTGGTGTGAAAACTAAAACGTATGCTTCCGACTGCAAAAGTATGCAAAAAATCCTAAATCACGCATAAAATGCAATAAAAAAATTCACAAGCCGACAAATTTCCATAAAGGCCATATCATTACTATTTGGAGGACTCATTATAAAAAGCAAAGGCCCCGCGGGTGTCGACATCACCACACGGGGCCTTGCTGAGAATGTTGAAGGTTGAATGGGGAATGTTGAATTCTCATTCTTCTTCTCTTTCTCTTGCGGGAGTGCGGAGGGCCTGCCCTGCGCTGAAGCCGGACGCGGCTGATCAGGTTCTACTCAAAAACCGGGCCGGCTTTGCCGCCTTTTCCAAAGGGCGGGCTTTCC